>JAFKFJ010000215.1 GCA_017307335.1 Alphaproteobacteria bacterium
GCGCCACGCCAACTGGCGGCACGTGATCGTCAACGACGGCGGCGATCCGGCGCCGGTGGAGGCGCTGCTGCGCCGCCATGCCGACGCCTATGCCGGCCGCGCGCAGGTGCTGCACCATCCGGCGTCGCTCGGGATGGAGGCGGCCTCCAACGCCGGGATCGCGGCGAGCGCCAGCCGCTACATCGCGATCCACGACGACGACGACAGTTGGCACCCCGACTTTCTCGCCCGCACGCTGGCGGCGATCGCCGCGCATCCGACCGACGAATGCGCGGGCGCGGTCGCCTGGGCGGAGCGGGTGGATGAGCGCATCGAAGGCGAGCGCATCATCGAGGTCGCGCGCGAGAGCTTCAACGGCACGATGCAGCAGGTGCAGCTCTGGCGGCTGCTGGCGGTGAACCAGTTCCCGCCGATCTCGTTCGTCTTCGCCCGCGCCGCGCACGACGCGGTCGGCGGCTTCGACCCGACCTTGCCGGTGCTTGGCGACTGGGACTTCAACGTCCGCTTCTGCGCCCGCTACGAGGTGGCGGTGGTGCCGGCGCATCTCGCCTACTACCACCATCGCGTGGACCCGGCGGGCGCCTACGCCAACACCGTGGTCGGCGGGGTGGCGCTGCATGAGCGGTGGCGCGTCTGGCTGGTGAACCGCTGGCTGCGCCGCGACCTCGCCGCCGGGCGGATCGGCGTCGGCGTGCTGGCCGCGCTTTCGGCCGACCTGGATGTCACCATGCACGGTGTGCAGTTGCCGCGCCGGGTCGTGGCGTCGCTGCGCCGGCGCCTGGGCGGGGTCGCGCTGCGGCGCTGGCTCACGCGGCGCTGAATCTCGCGGGTGCCGGCGGGGCGTGCTATGCTGCGCCTCGCAAACAATCCGAGGGGGCGTCCGTCCATGGCCGGCAAGAAGATTCTGATGCTGGTTGGCGAGTTCAGCGAAGAGTACGAGATCTTCGTCTTCGAGCAGTGCATGCATGCGGTCGGCCACACCGTCCATGTGGTCTGCCCCGGCAAGAAGGCCGGGGATGTCATCAAGACCTCGCTGCATGATTTCGAGGGCGACCAGACCTACACCGAGAAGCCTGGCCACTTCTACGCGCTCAACAAGACGTTCAAGGACGCGGCGGCCGAGGACTACGACGCGGTCTATGTCGCCGGCGGGCGCGGGCCGGAATACATCCGCATCGACAAGGGGGTGCAGCGGCTGGTCCGCGGCTTCCATGCCGCCGGCCAGCCGATTTTCACCATCTGCCACGGCGCGCAGGTGCTGATGGCGGTGGACGGCGTGCTGAAGGGCAAGCGGGTGGCGGCGTTGCAGTACTGCGAGCCGGAGGTGCGGCTCGCCGGCGGCATCTACGTCGATGTGCCGCCCACCGGCGCCTGCGCCGACGGCAACCTGGTTTCCGCCAAGGGCTGGCCGGGGCTCGCGGCCTTCATGCGCGAATGCCTGCGCGTGCTGGGCACCGAGATCCGCCACGGCGCGACCGCCGCCGCGCCGCCGATGCGCGGCAAGAAGGAAAAGCGGGCCGAGGCCGCCTGACCTGGGCCATCACCACTTGACAAATCTCTGCTCGTCACCTGATGACAGATGACGAGCAGAGGCGCGTGCGATGCGTGCGGCGATTCAGGATTTGCCCGGCGACGGGGCCGGTGGGCGCGGGGGGCAGACCTTCGCCCGCGCTGCCGACCGGGCGCGCCTGACCCCCGCCGCCGCGGCGGCGCTGCGGCGGCTGGCCGAGGTGTGGCACCTGAGCCGGGAGGAGGCGGCGCACCTGATCGGCGCCTCCGAAAGCACCTGGGACCGCATCCGCGACGGCGCATGGCGGCAGAGCTTCTCGCAGGACCAGCTCACCCGGATTTCCGCCGCCGTGGGCGTGTTCAAGGGGCTGCACCTGCTGTTCGCCGATGACATGGCCGACCGCTGGGTGCGCCTGCGCAACACCGGCCCGCTGTTCGCCAACCGCACGCCGCTGCAGGCGATGATCGAGGACGGGATTCCCGGCCTGATCGAAATCCGCCACCACGTCGATGCCCTGCGCGGCGGGCTCTGAACGCCGGTCGCTGCCCGCGTGATCGCCTATCCCGTCACCACGCTCGCCGAGCCGCGGGCCGTCCGCCTCGTCGCCACCGCGCGGCTGCGCGACCCGGTGCTGCTCGCGCTGGTCGACCCGGCGCTGCTGGATGATCTGGCGGAGATCGAGGGCGCGACCAGCGCGCGGCGTCGCGCGGAGACGGCGCTGGCCGGCGCGCTGCCGGCCGGGCGGCCGCACGCCAACTTCGTCAATGCCGCCTTCGCCTATTTCCGTCCGCGCGAATTGAACCGGTTCAACGGCCCCGGCCGTGGCGCCTGGTACGCGGCGCTCGCGGCGCCGACGGCGCTCGCCGAGGTGACGTTCCACCTCGCGCGGGAGTTGCAGCGCACCGACTCCTGGCACGCGACGGTCGACTACGCGGAGATGTGGGCGAGTTTCGCGGGGGATTTCGTCGATCTGCGTGGGGTGGCGCCGCCACCGCCGTGCCTCCACCCCGACATCGCGGTCGGCTACCCGGCGGGAAACGCGCTTGCCGACGCGACGCGGGCCGAGGGGCTGAACGGGATCGTCTATCCCTCGGTGCGTGACGCCGGGGGCACCTGCCTCGTCGCGCTGTGGCCGCATGTCGTGCAGTCGGTGCGCCAGGGCGGCGTGTGGCGCGTGTGCTGGGCGGGGTCGCCCACGCCCAGCATCACGTCCCTCGTCGTCTGAGCCTACGACGTCTGCATGCCGCCGGAGAGGCTCGCCACCTTGTGCGTCAGGCTCTCGGTGAGCGCCGGCACGCCGCCGTTCTTCAGCAGGTAGCGGAAGTCCGAACGCTGCACGGCGACGCGGCTGATCGAGCCGTCGAGCAGCACGTCCACCACCCGCCAGCCGGCCGGCCCGTTGCGCATCACGTAGTCGAGCTTCAGCGTCGAGCCGTCGGCGCGGTTGAGCGTGCTGCTCACCACGACCTCACCCTTGCCCACGCTGCGCACGGACGGGGAGACGCGGAAGCTCTGGCCGGAATAGCTGTCGAAGTTCGCGAGATAGCTGGAGATCGTGTAGCGGCGGAATGCGTCGCGCAGAACGCTCCGCTGATTCTCCGGCATCGACTGCCATTTCAGGCCCACCGATGCGGCCAGTACCGCGTCGAGGTCGAACGCGCCGTCGATGGCGGGTGCCAGGGTGGCGAAGCGACGGTCGAACGGCGTCTGCGTTCCCGCCTTCATGACGGCGAGCAACCCTGCGTTGAGGCGCTCGATGGGGGCGACGGCGGCCGGGTCGGCGGCGACGTCGGCGCGCGCCGCCTGCGGCAGCAGCGCAGCCATCCAGAGCGCGCCAATGCCCAGCGCGACCGCGCGGCGCGGCATGGCTGTGGCGATCGGGTTGGTCATCTCAGTCCTCTCCATGATGCGTCGTCGTTGCTATACATTGGGGTCGGTGGCACAGCGTGATGCCGATCCGGCATCCATTGGCCACCACCGCGTTATCGTGCAGAACGACTCGTCCTTTTTTTCAGGTAGGCATACGCACTGCACGGGTCAGCGGATGTCGTTTGCATAGGTGACCTGTGCATAGCCGCTTGGGCCCGGCAGCGCAGTGACAGACGTCACAACGCTGCGCGCCGCCCGCTCCGGGGCCGGGGCCGGGGCCGGGGCGCGGCCGCCGCTGGAGCTTGTGCGGGCCCTGCGCTATATGGGTCGCAGCAATCGGGAGCACGTGGCGTGGCTGCAGCCTCCGGCGCGGTTTCCAACTTCACCTCGTTTCTCCAGTCGCAGGGCCATGCCCCGGCGCTGGGCGAGCCGCCCGTGCCCGCCGATCCCGTGTCACGTCTGCTCGTGGCCGTGCACCGGCGCACGCTGATGCCGCTCGCCGAGGTCGCAACGGACGTTCGGCTTCCGCCCGCCGACGCGCTGGCGCTGGTGGAGCGGATGCGCGCGCAGCAACTCGTCGAGGTGGTGAAGGTCGGCGACGACGGCGTTCTCTGCCTCCGCCTGACGCCGCACGGATTCCGGACCCTGGTGCCGGCCTGACCCGCTGCGTCCGCGCGGGTAACCGTTGCGGTAACGACGCCAACGACGCAATAGTGTTGCGCTTCGGAGGCGAGCCATGCCTGACACGGGTGACGACGTGCAGCCAACGGCGCGCGCCCGCGCGGCCGCTCAGGGTGTCCGGCTGGCCGCTTGGGCAGTTGCGTTCGCGATCGCCCTGGCGATCGGCGCGGCTGTGGAACGCATGTCGGTCGAGCACGGCGGCCATCTGCTCGCCTATATCGGCGCCGGTGTCCTCGGCTTGCTGGTCGGGGCGACGGAGTTGGTGTCGCGCTACCGTGACGCTCCGCTGTTCGTGGTCCGCTCATTGGCCGGCATGGTCTACATGGCGGTCAACGCAGCCGTCGCGCTGAGCATGTTCTGGTTCTTCAGGACCGGGCAGATCGCCGTGGATTTCACCCATGCGCTCGCGCCCACGCTGACGCAGGTACTGGTCGCTGGCGTCGGCGGCATGGCTCTCCTGCGAACGTCCCTGTTCACGCTGCGGGTCAAGGAGGCCGATATCGCGATCGGACCAGCCGCGATCCTGCAAGTCATCCTCGCCGCCGCTGACCGGGCATGCGACCGTGACCGTGCCGGTCCCCGCGCCATCGTGGTCAAGGACAAAATGCGCGGCGTTGCGTTCGAGCGCGCGAAGCTGGCGTTGCCGGCACATTGCCTCGCGCTGATGCAGAACATATCGGCCGAGGAGCGGAGCCAGCTCGACAGCGCCATCGCCGCATTGAGTGCGGCACAGATGGACGACGAGGTGAAATCATACAACCTCGGGCTGCTGCTCATGAACTACGTGGGCGAGACGGTGCTGGGCGAGGCGGTTCGGGCGCTCGGCCCGCTGATCGCAGGACCCGCCGCCGACACGCCTCCGATCCTTGCGCAGGCTGCAAGCTTGCCGTTCGCGGACCTGCCCGCGCTGATCGAAATCTGTCTCGCCCTTGATCCCGTGGAACGCGATTGGGATCCGGCGAAGATGCGCGAGGCGTGGCTGTCGCTGGACCCTGCTCTGGTGCAGGAGTCCGACAAGGTGCTGGTGGTCCTCGCGCGGCTGCGCAAGGGCTTCGGCGCGGACACGCTGGCGAAGGCGATCACCTATCGGGGCCTGGGTGCGGCGAAAATCGCGCCGGTGACGACGCCCCTGACCGCGGCGGATTTCACTCCGAAGCCCGGCTGAGCGGGTCCGCCATGCCGCCGCACGCGGCGGCTCACTCCGCGGTGCGGCCGGCAGTGCCGCGCGCCGGGGCGGTGGCGGGCCGAATCATGGCCGGCGCGCCGGCCTTGCCCCCCATCCATCCCCCGAACCACCGCAGCGCGATGGCACCGGCGAGGGCGATCGCGGCGCAGGCGGCCATGACCGCCGCCGGGGCTTCCACCGTCCCGGTCGCGGCGATCGCCGCCGTCGCCAGCAGCGGCACGGTGCCGCTGAAGGTGGTGAAGCTCAGGTTGTAGGCCAGCGCCACGCCGCTGTAGCGCACGCGCGTCGGGAACAGGTCCGCGACGATCGGGGAGAAGACGCCGGTGCAGATGCCGGCGACCAGCGAGGCCACGGCTACCAGCAGCACGATCGGTGCCGTTCCGCTCGCCAGCGCGGCGAAGAACGGCCAGCTCCCCAGCACCAGCAACGCCGACCCGAACGCGAGCACATGGCGCCGCGGCACCATGTCGGCCACGCGCGAGGTCGCGAGCAGCGAGACCGTGTAGGCGATCACGCCGCCGTTCTGCGCGATCGCCGCCAGCGTCGGCGGGTAGTGCAGGGTGCGGGTGAGGTAGCCGCCGAGCAGCACGAACAGCACGCCGTTGAACCCCGCCGTCGCGGCGCTGGTCGCGGTCCCCACGACGACCGGCAGCGGATGCGCGCGCAGCACGTCGCCGAGCGGCAGTTTCGCCACGCGCCCGCGCATGTCGCGGAACGCCGGCGTCTCGGCCAGCGCACGGCGGGCGAAGAAGCCGATCAGGCCCAGCACGCCGCCGAGCAGGAAGGCCGCGCGCCAGCCCCAGGTCGCGGCGATCGCGGGCGGCAGCGCGAGGTTGATCAGTGTCGCCAACAGCGCGCCGCAGTTGACGCAGGTGAACACGACGCCGCAGGCGAAGCTCGCGCGCTGCGGCACGGTCTCCGTCACATAGGTCACCGCGCCCGGAAACTCCGCGCCGAGGCAGAACCCTTGTGCCAGGCGCAGCAACAGCAGCAGCACCGGCGCCGCCGCGCCGATCGTGGCGTAGCCCGGCAGCAGGCCCATCGCGACGGTGGCCAGCGACATGACCAGGACGGAGCCCAGGAAGGCGCCGCGACGGCCGCGCCGGTCGCCGAAATGCGCGATCACCACGCCGCCGATCGGGCGCGCCAGATAGCCGATCGCGAACCCGGCATAGCCGACCATCTGCTGCACGAGCGGATTGCCGGAGGGGAAGAAGGTGGCACCGATGGTCGGCGCGAACACGCCGAACAGCACGAAGTCGTAGAATTCCAGCGCCCCGCCGAGCCCGGCGAGCACGATCATCCGCCACGGCACGCGGTCCGCGACGTCGCGCGGCATCAGGCGGCCCGCGCCAGCGCCTGGCCGCGGATCAGGTCCGCCGCCTTCTCGCCGATCATGATGCAGGCGGCGTTGGTGTTGCCGGACACCACGCTCGGCATGATCGAGGCGTCGGCGACCCGCAGCCCTGCGATGCCGCGCACGCGCAGCGCGTCATCGACCACCGCCATCGCGTCGCCGCCCATCTTGCACGTGCCGCACGGATGGAAGATCGAGCCGCCATTGGCGCGCGCATGCTCCAGCAGCGCCTCATCGCTCGTGGCGTCGGCGCCGGGCCGATGCTCCTCGGCGATCCAGTGCTGCATGGCCGGCTGCGCTGCGATCTGCCGGCCGAGCTTCAGCCCCGCGACCAGCGTGCGCCGGTCGAGCTCGGCGGAGAGATAGTTCGCGAAGATCGCCGGATATTCGGCGGGATCGGGCGAGCGCAGCCGGATCTCGCCGCGGCTCTCCGGCCGGAGCTGGCAGCAGTTCTGCAGGAAGCCCGAGAATTTATCGAGCCCTTCGGCCGGCTTGTCGGCGCTGAACAGGATGAACAGGAACTGCACGTCCGGCGTGGCGAGTTCCGGCCGGGTGCGGGCAAAGATGCCGACGGTGCCGGCGCTGATGGTCAGCGGGCCGGTGCGCGCAAAAGCGTATTGCAGCCCCGCGCGCACCTGTCGCCACGGGCTCATCATGATGTCGTTGATCGTGACGGGATAGCGGCAGCGATAGGTGATGCGGGCCTGGAAATGGTCCTGCAGGTTCTGACCCACACCCGGCAGGTCGTGGGCGACGGCGACGCCGGTCTCCTGCAGATGCGCGCCCGGCCCGATGCCCGACAGCATCAGCAGTTGCGGCGAGTTGATGGCGCCGCCGCAGAGAATCACTTCGCGCCGCGCCGTTACCATCCGCTCCGCGCCCTCATGCCGGAACGCGACGCCGGTCGCGCGCTTGCCCTGCAGCAGGACGCGGGTGCTGAGCGCGTGGGTGATGACCTGCAGGTTGGGCCGGCGCATCGCGGGGCGCAGGAACGCGGTGGCGGCCGAACTCCGCCGCCCGTTGCGCGAGGTCATCTGGTAGTAGCCGACGCCCTCCTGCTGGGTGCCGTTGAAGTCGTCGGTCCACGGCAGGCCGCAGGCGCGCGCCGCCTGGATATAGGCCTCGCTCAGCGGGTGGCGCTCGCCGATGTCGCTGACGCCAAGCGGCCCGTTGCGCCCGTGCAGGGCCTCGTCGCCCGGCCCGATGCGCCCCTCGGAGCGGCGGAAATATGGCAGCACGTCGTCCCACGCCCAGCCGGCGTTGCCGAGCTGGCGCCAGTGGTCATAGTCCTCGGGCTGGCCCCGCACATAGAGCAGGCCGTTGATGGAGGAGGAGCCGCCGAGCACGCGCCCGCGCGGCCAGAACACGCGCCGCCCGTGCAGTTCCGGCTCCGGCTCGGTCTCGTAGCACCAGTTCACCCGCTTGTCGGAGATGGTCTTGCCGTAGCCGAGCGGGATGTGGATCCACATGTTGCGGTCCGGCCCGCCCGCCTCCAGCAGCACCACGCGGGTTGCCGGGTCTTCCGTCAACCGTGCGGCAACGACGCAGCCGGCCGAGCCGGCGCCGACGACGATGTAGTCGGCCTCGATCGTATCCATTCCCCCTTCCCGCGCCCGCCCAGTGGGCGGAGGATGCCGCGATGCGCGCGCGAACGCCACTGCCCCCGGACGTCACGGCAGCCCTGCGCCGCCTCGGTCTCCTGCCCGTGGACGCCCCGGCGCCATCAGCGGAGGCGCTGGCGGGCGGGGTCTCATCCGACATCTGGCGGGTGGCGCTGCCGGCCGGGCCGGTCTGCGTCAAGCGGGCGCTGGCGCGGCTGAAGGTGGCGGCCGACTGGCGTGCACCGGTGGAGCGCAGCCAGTTCGAGGCGCGGTGGATGGCGCACGCCAACCGCGCCGTCCCCGGCGCCGCCCCGGCGCTGCTCGGCCACGACGCGGCGAGTGGGACGCTGGTGATGGAATACAAGCCACCGGCGACACATCCGGTGTGGAAGGCGCGGCTGCACGAGGGCTGGACGTCGGAGTCCTTCGCCGCCGCCGTCGGGTGCAACCTCGCCCGCATCCAGGGTGCAACCGCGGGCGACGCGGAGGTTGCACCTCTGTTCCGCTCGGAGACCGTCTTCGAGGCGATCCGCCTGGAGCCCTATCTCCGCGCCACCGCCGCCCGCCACCCCGACCGCGCGGCGGCACTGCAGGCGCTGGCCGATGCCACCGCCGCGACCCGGCGCACGCTCGTGCATGGCGACGTGAGCCCGAAGAACATCCTGGTGGGGCCGGCAGGGCCGGTATTTCTCGACGCGGAATGCGCCACCTGGGGCGACCCGGCCTTCGACCTGGCGTTCTGCCTCACGCACCTGCTGCTGAAATGCCTCTGGACGCCGCGTGCCGCCGCAGGCTTCCTTGCCTGCTACGCGGCCCTCGCGGGCGCCTATCTCGCGGACGTTTCCTGGGAGGCGCCGGCGGCGGTGGCGGGGCGGGCGGCGCGGCTGCTGCCGGGATTGCTGCTGGCGCGCGTCGATGGCAAGTCGCCGGTGGAATACATTACCGCCGATGCCGACAAGGACCGGGTGCGCCGCGTCGCCCGCGCGCTGCTGGCCGCGCCGCCAGCGCGGCTCGAACAGGTGGCGGCGGCGTGGCGGGAGGAAGGGCTTTCATGAGCGAGACCGAGATCGTCTTCCTGCACGGCCGGCGCGTCTGGGACAGCCGCGGGCGGCCGACGGTGGAGGCGGAGATCATGCTCGCCGGCGGCGCCGTGGGCCGCGCCATCGCGCCCGCCGGCGCCTCCACGGGCTCTGCGGAGGCGCTCGACCTGCGCGATGGCGGCGAGACCTTCGGCGGCCTCGACGTCGCCCGCGCGGTCGCCAACGTGAACGGCACCATCGCCGCCTGCCTGCTGGGGGCCGATGCCGGGGATCAGGCGGCGCTCGACCGGATGCTGATCGACCTCGACGGCACCGAGGCGAAGAGCCGGCTGGGCGCCAACGCCACGATCGCGGTCTCCATGGCGGCGGCGCACGCGGCGGCGGGGGCGGCGGGGGTGCCGCTCTATCGCCATCTCGGCGGCGAGGAGGCGGGCACGCTGCCGCTGCCGCAGATCCAGATTTTTGGCGGCGGCGCGCACGCCCATGGGCGGATGGACATCCAGGACGTGCTGGTGGTCTGCCCCGCCGCGCGCAGCTTCGCCGAGGCGCTCGACTGGACCGCCGAGGTCTACCGTGCTGCCGGGCTTCTCATGCGTCAGGCCGGGCACGTGTACGGCGTCGCCGACGAGGGCGGCTTCTGGCCCGCCTTCGCCAGCAACGAGCAGGCGCTGGAGATGGTCGTGCGCGCGATCGACCAGGCGGGATTCGAGCCGGGCGAGGAGGTGGCACTCGCGCTCGACATCGCCGCCTCCTCCTTCGCGCGCGACGGGCGGTACCGGCTCGCGCTGGAGGAGCGCGACCTGGATCGCGACGGCATGATCGAGATGCTGCGCGGCTGGACCACGCGCTACCCGATCCTCTCGATCGAGGACCCGCTGGCGGAGGACGACTGGGACGGCCTCGCGCTCTTTACCGAGGCGGTGGGCGATCGGGTGCAGATCGTGGGCGACGACTCCGTGGTCACGCACAGCGGCCGCATCCGCGACGCAGCGGCGCGGGGCGCGGCCAACGCGGTGCTGATCAAGCCCAACCAGCGCGGCACGCTGAGCGAGGCGCTCGACGCATGGCGCACGGCCAGGGAACTCGGCTACGCCGGCATCGTCTCGGCACGTTCCGGCGAGACCGAGGACACGACCATCGTGCATCTCGCGGTCGGCTGGGGCGTGGGGCAGATCAAGGTCGGCTCCATCGCGCGCGGCGAGCGGACCGCCAAGTGGAACGAGGCGCTGCGCATCGAGGAGGCGATGGGGCCGCGCGCGCGCTTCGCGGGCGCCGCGGCGCTGGCGCGAAAACTGCCGTGAGGGTGGTGCTGCACACCGCCGCCGGCCCGGGCCTGGCGGCGCGGCTTTCGGCGTTCGCGGCGCAGGACCTCGATGTCATCGCATGCCCGGAGGCGGACGAGGCGCGGCTCGCCGTGCTGCTGCGCGAGGCGGAGGTGCTGTGGCACGTGCTGAAGCCGGCGACCGGCGCGATGATGGCCGCGGCGCCGAACCTGCGGCTGATCCAGAAGATCGGCACCGGCGTGAACACGATCGACCTCGATGCGGCGCGGGCGCGCGGCATCGCGGTGTGCAACCTGCCGGGCGTGAACGCGCCGGCGGTGGCGGAGATGACGCTGCTGCTGATCCTTGCCGCGCTGCGCCGCCTGCCGCTGCTCGACGCCGCGACGCGCGCGGGCGAGGGGTGGGCGCTCGATCCGTCGCTGCAGGACCAGTTTTCCGAGCTTGGCGGACTGACCGTCGGGCTGGTCGGCTACGGCGCGGTGCCGCAGGCGCTGGCGCCGCTGCTGCAGGCGTTCGGCTGCCGGATTCTCTACACGGCGAGCGGGCGGAAGACCGGCGTGCTCGGCAGCTACCGCCGGCTGTCGGCGCTGCTCGCACAGAGCGACGTGGTCAGCCTGCATCTGCCGCTGACGGCGAAGACCGAGCGGATCATGGATGCGGCGGCGTTCGCGCAGATGAAGTCGGGCGCGGTGCTGGTCAACACGGCGCGCGGCGGCCTCGTCGACCACGCCGCCCTGGTCGCGGCGCTGGAAAGCGGACGGCTGGGCGCCGCGGGGCTCGACGTGTTCGCGCAGGAGCCGCCGGCGCCGGACGATCCGCTGTTCGCATTTCCGAACGTGGTGGTGGCGCCGCATGTGGCGTGGCTGACCACCGGCACGTTCGATCGCGCGCTGGCGAAGGCGGCGGAGAACTGCCGCCGGCTGGCGCAGGGGAAGCGACTGTTGCATCAGGTGGTTTGAGAATGACG
This sequence comes from Alphaproteobacteria bacterium, assembly GCA_017307335.1. Classification (GTDB taxonomy): domain Bacteria; phylum Pseudomonadota; class Alphaproteobacteria; order Acetobacterales; family Acetobacteraceae; genus JAFKFJ01. The sequence goes on from JAFKFJ010000215.1 coordinate 11,495, forward strand.
CGCGCACCCTCACCCTCCCGTCGCTGCGCGCCGGGCCCCTCCCTCTCCCATGAATGGGAGAGGGGTCTTTTGCTCCCTCTCCCGCTTGCGGGAGAGGGGTGGGGTGAGGGCGCGGCGTGACGCGCGCGCTGCCGCCGGCGCTCGCGCATCTCGCCCTTCCGGTGATCGCGGCGCCGCTGTTCATCATCTCCAACCCCGACCTCGTCATCGCGCAGTGCAAGGCCGGCGTGGTCGGCAGCTTCCCGGCGCTGAACGCGCGTCCGGCGCATGTGCTCGACGAGTGGCTGACGCGCATCGAGACCGAGCTCGCCGACCACAACGCGCGCCACCCGGAGCGGCCGGCGGCGCCGTTCGCGGTGAACCAGATCGTGCACCGCTCGAACGAGCGCCTCGCGCACGACCTGGAGGTGTGCGCGCGCCACCGGGTGCCGATCACCATCACCTCGCTCGGCGCGCGGGAGGAGGTGAACCGGACGGCGCACGACTATGGCGGGATCGTGCTGCATGACGTGATCAACGCGACCTTCGCGCGCAAGGCGCTCGACAAGGGGGCGGACGGGCTGATCCTGGTCGCCGCCGGCGCGGGCGGGCATGCCGGCGCGGTCTCGCCGTTCGCGCTGGTGGCGGAGGTGCGGGCGTTCTTCGACGGGCCGGTGGCACTCTCCGGTGCGATCGCGACCGGCGATGCGGTGCTGGCGGCGCAGGCGATGGGGGCGGACTTCGCCTATGTCGGCTCGGCCTTCATCGCGACGGCGGAGGCGAACGCCAGGGACGGACACAAGCAGATGATCGTCGAGGGCAGCGCCACCGACATCGTCTACACGGATTTCTTCAGCGGCGTGCTCGCGAATTTCCTTCGCGGCAGCATCGTGCGCGCCGGCCTCGATCCCGACAACCTGCCGCGCGGGGAGCGCGCCAAGATGAACATCGGCGGCGACGAGGCACGGGTCTGGCGCGACATCTGGAGCGCGGGCCACGGCATCGGGGCGGTGAAGGAGGTGGTGCCGGCGGCGGGGGTCGTGGCGCGCCTCGCCCGCGAATATCGCGCGGCGCGCGCCCGGCTGGGGCTCGCGCCATGAAGACCGACCTCGCGGGAAAAGTCGCCTGGGTCACCGGCGCGTCGTCCGGGCTCGGGCACCGCTTCGCGCAGGTGCTGGCGGCGGAAGGCGCGACCGTCGCCATCTCCGCGCGCCGCGCGGAACGGCTGGAGGCGCTGGCGGCGGAGATCGCCGCCGCGGGCGGGCGCGCCGTGTGCGTGCCGCTGGACATGGCCGACATCGCGGCGATCGCGCCGGCGGCGGCGCAGATCGAGAAAGCCTTGGGCCCGATCGACATCCTGGTGAACAACGCGGGACTGAGCCGGCAGGCGCGGCTCGAGGATTTCACCGAGGCCGACTACGACGCGGTGCTGACGGTGAACCTGAAGGCGGCGTTCTTCGCGGGACAGGCCGCCGCGCGGCAGATGATCGCGCACAAGCGTCCCGGCCGCATCGTCAATATCGCCTCGGTCGCCGGTTTCCGCGCGCTCGGCGGCCAGGCGCCGTACAGCATGTCGAAATCCGGCCTGATCGCGCTCACCCGCTGCATGGCGCGCGAGTGGGGGCGGCACGGCATCAACGCGAACGCGATCTGCCCCGGCTATATCAGCACCGAGATCGGCGGTGATTTCTTCGAGACCGAGGCCGGGCAGAAACTCATCGCCGCATTGCCGCGCCGGCGCATGGGCGAACCGCGCGACCTCGACGGGCTGTTGCTGCTGCTCTGCTCGGGCGAGGCCAGCCGGTTCATCAACGGCGCCGCGATGGTCGCCGACGACGGCATGATGGCGATCTGAGGGTCACGGGAGGCTGAAGGTGGCAACAGCGAAGTTTCAGACCACATTGGCGGGAAGCCTGCCCAAGCCGGGATGGCTCGCGGAGACGAACAAGCTCTGGCCCACCTGGCGCCAGGAGGGCGCGGCGCTGGCCGAGGCCAAGGCCGACGCGACGCTGCTGTGGCTGAAGGAGCAGGAGGACGCCGGCATCGACATCGTCGGCGACGGCGAGCAGTCGCGCCAGCACTTCGTGCACGGATTCCTGGAGCAGGTGGACGGCGTCGATTTCGACCGCAAGGTGAAGATGGGCATTCGGAACAACCGCTACGACGCGATGGTGCCGACCGTGACCAGCGCGCTGCGCCTTCGCGCGCGCGTGCATCAGACCGAGGCACGGCTGCTGCGCGCGCACACCGACCACAAGATCAAGTTCACCCTGCCCGGCCCGATGACGCTGATCGACACGCTGGCCGACGGCCACTACGGCGACCGCGTCAGGATGGCGTATGCTTTCGCCAAACTGCTCAACGAGGAGGCGCGGGGGCTGGAGGCGGACGGGGTCGACGTGATCCAGTTTGATGAGCCGGCCTTCAACGTCTACATGGACGAGGCGGTGCAGTGGGGCATCGACGCGCTGCATCAGGCGATCGAGGGCCTGCGCTGCAAGACCGCCGTGCACATCTGCTACGGCTACGGCATCGAGGCCAACATCCGCTGGAAGCAGTCGCTCGGCGAGGAGTGGCGCCAGTACGAAAAGGTCTTTCCCGCGCTGGCCGCAAGCCGGCTCGACCAGGTGTCGCTCGAATGCGCGCACTCGCATGTGCCGATGGAGCTGATGGCGCTGCTCGGGGCCAAGGACGTGATGGTGGGCGTGATCGACGTCGCGACCGACTCGGTGGAGACGCCGGAGGAGGTTGCCGCCACCATCAAGGCCGCGCTGCGCTACGTGCCGCGCGAGCGGCTGCTGCCATGCACGAACTGCGGCATGGCGCCGATGGACCGGCACGTCGCGGCGGCGAAGCTGCGCGCGCTGGCCGCGGGGGCGCGGCTGGCCTGCGAGGCGGTTTAGAGCATGATGACCGGAGGCGGAATCGCCGGAGGTCTGAATCATGCTCTCAAATCAGAGAGCTGGAACGGGGCAAGTGAGCGCGAGCGAACCCATCCCGCTCTAGCGCAGCGGCACCCGGTGCGCCGCGGGCGGAAGACGTGCGATCGTCCCGCGAACGCACGTGGCCGTGCCCGGACGCACGCCCGGCGCCGACGTCGCGGCCCGCGTCCGCCGCGACCGCTATCGCACGAGCACGCGGGCGGCCGAGCGCGTATCGTCCATGGCATGGGCGACCTTCTGCACGGCGGAGGAGATGTCGCTCATGTTGTCGTTGATCGCCTGAACCGTCGCTGTGGTCGTCTGCATCGCGGCGGAAAGCCCCTGCGTCACGGCGCTCTGCTCCTCGATCGCCGCCGCGGTCGTGGAGGAGTATTGGCGCAGGGAGGCGATGGAATGGCTGATGCTGCCGAGCGCGCTCACCACGTCGCCCGAGACGGCCTGGAGCTCCTCGATCTCCCGCGCGATCTGGTTGGTCGCGTCGGCCGCATGCTGCGCGAGGCTCTTCACCTCCCCGGCCACGACGGCGAAACCCTTGCCGGCGTCGCCGGCGCGTGCCGACTCTATGGTCGCGTTGAGCGCGAGCAGGTTGATCTGACCGGCGATGTTGCGGATCAACGCAATGATGTTCTCCATCGCATCGGACCGCTCGGCAAGTCGCCGGATCGCGGAGTCCGCCTCTGACGTCTGTGCATGCGCGGCGTCGGTCGCGGCATTCGACTGCGCCATCATGCTGGCGATCTCGCGTACCGAGGCGGCCAGCTCCTCCGTGCTCGCCGCCATCGCCTGCATTTCGGCCGAGGTCTTGTGCACGGCGTCGGCCGCCAGATGTGCTTGGGCATCCGATTGGCTCACTGCCGCGTCGATCGCCCCGAAATTGCGGTCGATGAGCAGCTTGAGATTCATCAGCAGGCAGACCTGCTCGGTGATGTCGGTCGCATATTTCACGACCTTGCATGGCCGGCCGTTGAGATCGCGGATCGGGTTGTAGCACGCCTCAATCCACACCACCTTGCCGTCTTTGCCGAGCCGCTTGAACTGGGCCGCCTGGAACTCGCCGGCATTCAGCCGCTCCCAGAACGCTCGATATTCGGCGCTTTGGCGATAGGCGGGATCGACGAACATGGCGTGGTGCTTGCCGCGGATCTCGGCAAGCGTGTAGCCGACGAGATCGAGAAAGCGCTGATTGGCGGTGAGGATGGTCCCGTCCAGGGCGAACTCGATGACCGCCTGCGAGGTCTTGATCGCCGCGAGCTGTCCGTGCAGGTCGGCGAACTCGGTCTTCTGCGCCGTCACCACAGTCGCGTATTTGACGACCTTGAACGGCTTGCCGCCGTGACGAAGGATGGGATTGTAGGACGCTTCGATCCACACCTCCCGGCCATCCTTGCTGATTCGCTTGAACTGGCCACTCTGGTATTCGCCGCGCCGCAACGCTTCCCAGAAATTGCGGTAGCCTTCGCTTTGCCTGACGGCCGGCTCGACGAACATGCCGTGGTGCTGACCGCGGATCTCATCCAGCGCGTAACCCATGGCATCGAGGAAGTTCGCGTTCGCGGTAAGGATGATGCCATCCGGCGCGAACTCGATCACCGCCTGCGATTTGTCGAGGGCGGCGAGTTTGGCCAATGCTTCGTGCGCGGCCCCGCTTCGGAAACGGTCGAACATCGTGGATCCCTGAACTGTGCTTTGCGGATGAACGCCGGACCCGCAATCCGGGACGCTCGGAGGCGGACCGTTCCCGGCCGGCGGACGTTGTTCGGTTCGAGGCGCGAAGCATTGTCAAGCATCGACTAAAGAACGCTTAAGATCCTGATCGGAACGATGCTATGACCAGGCGGGCGTCGCCTTGGCGGACATGGGGCGGTTCGCGGCCGCACACCCCCTCGTGGTCGTCTTGCCGTGAGAGAAGCCGTGCTATGAGCGGAGTGCGCGGCACCCGGGTCCACGTGGCCGCACAGAGGGCCGCCGCACAGAGGGAGGAGCGATCATGATCTCAGCCTTGAAGGCCAGCTTTTTCGCGGCATCCGCGGCGGCGCTGCTGACCGCCGCGGCCGGCGCCGCTTCCGCCGCGACGCTCGACCGCGTGCGCCAGGACGGGACGCTGCGCATCGCCTTCCGTCAGGACGCGCCGCCGTTCTCCTACAAGGACAGCAACGGCAAGGCCGCCGGCTATGTGGTCGATCTGTGCCGGGCAGTGGCGAAGCACCTCGTGCAGCAGTTGAAGCTGCCGTCGCTGAAGCTGGCCTATGTTCCGGTCAATGCGGTCGACCGCTTCGATGCGATCACCGGCGGCAAGGCCGACCTGCTCTGCGAGGCGACGACGGCGACCCTGGCGCGGCGCGCGAGTGTGGATTTTTCCATCTCCACGTTCGTCGATGGCGCGAGCCTGATGATCATGCCCGACGGCCCGCGTGACCTGGCCTCCCTCGCCGGCAAGAAGGTGGGCGTGCTCGGCGGCACGACGACCGAGGAAGCGCTGCGCAACACGCTCGCCGCGGCCAAGATCTCCGCCGATGTCGTGCCGGCGAAATCGCATGCCGAGGGCCTGGCGATGCTGCAGGACGGCCGGACCGTCGCCTATTTCGGCGACCGCTCCATCCTGATGTCGCTGGTCGCCGAAGCCGGCGACAACAACAAGCCGATCCTGTCGGAGGCGTATCTGACCGTCGAGCCGTACGCGCTCGCGCTGCCGCGCGGCGACGAAGCGTTCCGCCTGGAGGTCGACCGCGCGCTGAGCCACATCTACCGCTCGGGCGAGATCCAGGGGATCTTCGAGAGCGGCTTCGGGCCCTCGATCAAGCCGAGCCCCATCCTCCAGACACTGTACCTCATCACCGGCCTGCCGGACTGACGCGGCCGGGCGCCGCCCGGCGGATCGGGTGGCCAAACCCGGAATCGGGTCTCGCGAGGGCGGCGCGCGCGGTGCGATGATGCCGCCCCCAGCGAAGGGCCAGCCGATGTCTGCCAGCGATGCTCCGACCGATTCCGCGGCCTATCCCGTGGGCGCACGCAACCGGGTGAAGCGGCGCCATGACCGCGGGTTCTACGATCACGCGACCGTTCACCGGCTGCTCGACGCCGCCGCGCTGTGCCACGTCGCGTACGTGGTGGACGGACAGCCCTATTGCACGCCGACACTGTTCTGGCGCGAGGGGTCGCACCTCTATTGGCACGGCAGCAGCGCGAGCCGCATGCTGCGCACCCTGGCTCACGGCACGCGCGCCTGCCTGACCGTCACGCATTTCGACAGCCTGGTACTGGCACGCTGCGGCTTCAACCACTCGGCCGACTATCGCGCGGTGATGGCGTTCGGCCAGGCGCGGCTCGTCACCGCGCCGGAGGCCAAGCGCCACGCACTGGTGATGATGGTGGACCGCTTCTTTCCCGGCCGCACGGCCCAACTGCGCGCCAGCACCGATCAGGAGATCAAGGCGACGTCCGTGGTCAGCATGGAGATCGAGCAGGCTTCGGCGAAGATTCGCGCAAAGGGGGTCGCCGACGACGCGGAGGACTACGCCCTGCCGGTTTACGCCGAGCGGATTCCCATCCGCACCGTCATCGGCGCGCCGGAGCCATGCCCGCGCCTGCTGCCGGGGGTCAGGCGGCCCGCCAACCTCGCCGGGTACCACGCCGGGCGCCTGCTGGAGGAGGCGGTGTCGGAGGCGCACGCGCTTGCGTACGCAACGCCCGAGGCGGCGGAGCATCATGCGGACGAGGCCTGAGATGCCGCGAAAGGGGGTCCGATGCCGTACGCGTCGAACGCCGACCTGCCGCCGGGCGTGCGCAACCATCTTCCGGAGCACGCCCAGGACATTTGGCGCGAGGCGTTCAATCACGCCTGGACCGAATATGCCGACGACCCGCGCGGCGAGGAGGTTCCGCACCGCATCGCGTGGGCAGCGGTGAAGCGCCGCTACCGCAAGCGCGGCGATGAATGGGTGCCGATCGAACGCTGAGCGGGCGGCCGCCGGGAGGCATCGTGCGAACCTGTGCGACCCTGGCGAGGGTGCGGCCCTATGCCGGACGGCTTGCCGCGCACGCAGTCAGGAGGGAAGGCCGATGGCACGCGTTCTCGTCGCTGCGCTTGGCGTCGCGATGCTGCTGGCGCCGCTCGGTGCCGGCGGCGCTGATGCGCCCGATGCGCTTTCCGTCGAGTGGCACGGCAAGCATCCGTGCACGAAGCTCTACGAAGACGCCCGGATCGTCATCGCGCGCTGCACGCTCGCGCCCGGCGAAGTCCATGTCCGCCATTCGCATCCCGGCTACTTTGGCTACGCGCTGAGCGGCGGGACGGCGCGGGTGGAGGACGCGCAGGGGACGCGCGAGGAGAAGATCGCCACCGGCGACGCCTTCGACAGCCCGGCCATCGCATGGCACGAGGTGACGAATATCGGCGACACGCCGCTCACCTTCCTCATTGTCGAGAAGAAGTACCAGCCGGTCGGGCGCGGCGCCGGGCAATAGCGCCGCGGCCGCGGCTCAGCCGAGTTCGGCCCAGGCGACGATGAGGCAGGGCGTGTCGAGCGGCAGTTCGGGGCTCGTGTAGATCATGCGCGTGTGCCGGCCGCGCTCGCCGAAGGCGGCGTTGATCAGGTCGGAGGCGCCGTTCAGCACCTTCGGCGTCGCCGCCGCGAAGCCCGGGGCGACGTTCAGCGAACCCTCGATGCGCACCACCCGGCGCACCCGCTCCAGATCGCCGCCGGCCGCGGCCTTGAGCTGCGCGATCGCATTGAGGGTGGCGAGCCGGCAGGCGGCGTAGCCGTCCTCCACCGTCACCTCGCGCCCGATGCTGCCCGCGTAGTCCAGCGTCTTGCCGTCGCGCCAGGGCAGCTGGCCGGAGGTGAACACGACGTTGCCGACCACCGCCCAGGGCTCGTAGGCGGCGACCGCGCCGGGCGGCGGGGGCAGGGTGAGGCCCAGCTCGGCAAGGCGCTGCTCGACGGTTGCCATGGTCATCTCTCCCCTGCCGCGTGCCGCCAGTATGGCCGGGCTGCGCGGGCGGGGGAACCTTGTGCTTGGCGCCGCGGTCCGGCCCCCCTATGCGGACGGCATGGACGCGATCCGCGTGAAGGGGCTGACCAAGCGATACGGCCGCACGCCGGCGGTGGCCGGCATCGACTTCGCCGTGCCGGCCGGCGAGACGGTGGCGCTGCTGGGCGGCAACGGGGCGGGCAAGACCACCACCATCGCGATGCTGCTCGGCCTGCTGATCCCGACCGAGGGCAGCATCACCGTGCTGGGGCACGACATCGCGCGCGACCGGTTCGCGGCGCTGGCGCGGATGAACTTCTCCTCGCCCTATGTCGCCCTGCCGCACCGGCTGACGGTTGCCGAGAACCTGCGCGTCTACTGCCATCTCTACGACGTGCGCGGCACCGCGCGGCGGATCGCGGAACTCGCGGCCGAGCTCGATTTCGCGGACCTGCTGGGCCGGCCGGCGGGGCAGCTTTCCGCCGGCCAGAAGACGCGCGTGGCGCTGGCCAAGGCCCTGATCAACCGCCCGGAACTTCTGCTGCTCGACGAGCCGAGCGCCAGCCTCGATCCCGACACGGCGGATTTCCTGCGCGGCTATCTGGAGCGTTACCGCGCCGAGAGCGGCTGCACGATGCTGCTGGCGAGCCATAACATGGCGGAGGTCGAGCGGCTGTGCTCGTTCGTGCTGATGATGAAGCGCGGGCGGATCGTCGATCGGGGCACGCCGGCCGAGCTGCTCCGCCGCTACGCGCGCAGCGACCTGGAGGAAGTGTTCCTCGACATCGCCCGCGACCGCCGCGCGGCGGAGGCGGTGTCGTGAGCGGGGCCAGGCCGGCGCTGCGCCGTGTCTGGGCGCTGCTCTACCGGCACATCGCGCTCTATCGCGGCTCCTGGCCGCGGCTGCTGGAGCTGACCTACTGGCCGACGCTCCAGCTCTGCATCTGGGGCTTTACCGCGAGCTTCTTCGCCGCCCGCCTCGGCAACCCCGGGGCGGTCGCGGCCGGCGCGCTGCTGGGCGGGGTGCTGCTGTGGGAGATCGCGCTGCGCACGCAGATGGGTGTGGCGATGGGGTTCCTCGAAGAGATCTGGTCGCGCAACCTCGGGCATGTGTTCGTGAGCCCGCTGCGGCCGTGGGAGCTGCTGGCGGCGCTGGTCGGCGTCGCCTTCATGCGGGTGGCGATCGGCATCACGCCTGCACTGCTGCTGGCATGGTTCCTCTATGCGTTCAACCTGTTCGCGCTGGGGCCGGTGCTGGTGCTGTTCGCCGTCAATCTGATGGTGATGGGCTGGTGGGTCTCGCTCGGCGTCGTCTCGCTCATCCTGCGCCACGGCGCGGGGGCGGAGGCGCTGGCCTGGACGGTGCTGTTCGGCATCACGCCGTTCGCGGCCGTGTTCTATCCCGTCGCCGTGCTGCCGCACGCCTTGCAGCCCGTCGCCCTGGCGCTGCCGGCGGCGCATGTGTTCGAGGGGATGCGGGCGGCGCTGAGCACCGGGGTGGTGGCCTGGGGTCATCTGGGCTGGGCGGCGGGGCTCAATCTCGCCTGGCTGGCGGCCGCGGGCGCCCTGTTCGCCGCGCAGTTCCGTGCCGCCCGCGTGCGCGGCGCTCTCATTTCCATCGGCGAGTAGGCAATGACCGAGACGAATTTCTGGCTGATCCGCCACGCGATCGTGGAGGAGAACGCGCGCACCGTCATCTACGGCACCATGGACGTGCAGCTCTGCCCGCACAGCCTGGAGGCACAGCGGCCGATGTATGCGGCACTCGCCCGCCGGCTGCCGCGCCCGGCGGTGTGGCTCGCCAGCCCGCTGTCACGGACCCAGGCCACCGCCACCGCGATCTTCCGCGCCGGCTATCCGGAGCAGACGCTGACCATCGAACCCGGGCTGATCGAGCTTGGCTTCGGGGCCTGGCAGGGGCTGGCGCACGCCGAGCTGCCGCCGCGGCTGACCATGCCCGCGCACCCGTTCTGGCCGCTCAGCGGCGACGAGCGGCCGCCGGGCGGGGAGAGCATGGCGGATGGCGTCGAGCGGGTGGGCGCGGTCCTGGAACGGCTGGCAGAGGCGCATCGCGGGTGCGACGTGGTGGCGGTGAGCCACGGCGGCGCGATCCGTGCCGCGGTCGCGCATGCGCTGCACATTCCGGCCGACAACGCGCTGCACCTGTCGATCGAGAACATCTCGCTGACACGCCTCGACCACACGCCGCGCGGCTGGCGCGTCGCCTGCGTGAACGAGCTGCCGGGGTTCTGAGGCGGCTAGAACGGGATGAGTTCGCTCCCGCTCACTCAACCCGTTCTAGTTCTTTGATTTGAGAGCATGCTTCAGACCTCCGGCGATTCCGCCTCCGGGCATCATGCCTAGCTGCGCCCGAGGCCGCCCGGCGTCGGGGCGGGCAGCGTGGGGCCGGTCGTCCCGCTGCGGCTGCCGCGCGTCGCCGCCTCCAGCTCCAGCGCGCGCAGCCGCATTCCCTCCGCGAGACCCGCGAACCAGCGGTCCTTGAACATCAAGCGCAGCCGCGAGGAAGACGGCGGCAGGCGGGCGGCGGCCCTGGCAGCGAGGCGGAATACCGTCACACGTGCCAGCAACTGCCAGCTTTGCCCCGCCGTGATCGGCGTGCCCCGCGTCAGGGCAGGCGGGTTCGTGCGCGCCGTGCCGAGGCCGTTGCGAAAGGCTCGGTTGAGGATCCACGTCTCCTCGAACTGCTCGGGGCGGATGATGTGGCGTACCCGCGCATCGGCAACGAAGTATGCGCGGTGGCCGGCATCGGCGAGGCGGCGGTTGAACTCGGTCTCGCTGCCCATTGCGGAGCGCGGATTCTTGCCATCGGGGCCGATGCTCTCGTCGAATCGGTGGCCGCGCGCGAACACCGTGCGCCGTACTGCCATGTTCGGGCCGAAGATCACGCGGAAGTCGCACGGCCCGCTCTGGCGGCTGACCAGGGCGAACAGCATGCCGAAGTCCACGGCCGCTTCATCGAGCCAGGGCGGCAGCGCCTCGGGCCAGGACGGCAGGATGGTGCCGCCGAACAGCGATGCCTCCGGATGCGCCTCGGCCGCCGCCTCGAGCCGCAGGAGCCAGTCGGGCTCGGGCAGCACGTCGTCGTCGGTGAGGACCACCAGATCGCCCTCGAAGCTCGCGATCGCCCGATTCAATGCGGTGTTTTTCCCCGCGCGGGGCTCGAACAGCGTCTCGAGCGGCAGGCGTTCGCGATACTGCTTCAGCAGGGCCTGAGTGCCGTCCGTACTCCCGTTGTCGGCGACCACCAGCTTCCAGCCCCCCGGCGGCGAGACCAGCCCCGCGAAGGCCTCCATCACGATCGCCAGTTGCTCGGCACGGTTCCTGGTTGCGAATGCAACAGTCAACATGATCAGTAACCCAATCTTTTCAGAACGGAAGCAAATCGCCAGAAAGACGTCTCGGCCCGGGAGCATTTCCGATTGGGGCGCTCAGCGCGTGGCATGACGACATAAGAAACGCCCTCGGCAGTGCCAACTCAGTAGTTGAGAGGAGAGCATACAGGGGTGCATGCGTCTTTGGGAAGGACGGGCGCAATGTATAGAACGTCCTTGAAACAATATCGTTCGGCGGACACTCTGCGCGATACAGGTCTATTTAGATGAGCTCTACAGCTCAAAAGCCCCGAAAATTCGCCGGAAACGGCGGTACGACTCGGGGGTGGCCCGGATTGACGACCCGGGGCAAGCGAAGGGCTTCTGAGCCGCAGGCGAAACTGCCCCGCCGCACAACATCTCGTGCCCGTGAAACACAAGGAAGTGCACGCACGCGGCCGTCGGGACGGATCGAGGAACGACGCATCGCCGGCAGGCGCCGACGCTCAAGAAGAGGTTAGTCGCAGGAGTGTATGCACCCGCGGAGTCGCAAGGCAAGCGACTCGTGACGAAGGCCGGTTATAGACCGTCGATGCTTATTTCTGCGGGATCTAGTGCGGATGAATCACGCGGAATAGTTGAAAATGATCGCCATCGCGCAGCAACGCGAGCCGATCGGGTGCCGGATTCGGCTGCCGCGAACGGTAGATAAGAAAGACGTAGTCATAATTCCGCTCCCAGTCGGCCCAATAGAGCCGCCCGGAGGGGTCGTAGAGGGGCTGGGCGTCCGGGTCGGGCAGCGTGTGCTTCAAAAGGTCGGGCAGCGCCACCGGCTGGTCGCTGTATCCGCCCGTCATCGCCCGGTAGGGCGGCCTGACGACGAGAATCTGCTGCTGCGGGTGGGAATAGGCGATCGAGACCAGGCTCGACCGCTCGATCAGCGCGAGCATCGGCAGTTCCTGGATCGACTGCAGCGCCTCCTCGCGGCGGGAATAGTCGGCGGCGATCAGGACGCGGCTGCCGGGCTGGATCAGGGGCAGCGAGGCGCGGACATCGTCGGCGATTGCGTTGTACTGGCGCACCACGGCCTCGACCGGGGCGAGGCGGAACACCGCAAGGGCTGTCACCGCCAGCAGAAACGCCCGCTGCGCCGTGGCGTCGGGCAGGTTCCAGCGCAGCACCCCGAACAGCACGAACATGACCGCGACCGGCATGCGCACCGCGGCACCCCAGGTTCCCATCGCCTCGTTCGGAATCACCAGATAGACGGGCAGGACGACCGCCAGCAGGACCCAGCCGAACGGATGCATGAACACGCGCCGCTTGCGGATCGCCCACAGCAGGCCGGCGAGGATCGCGATCAACGCCAGGAGGTCCCAGCGCGGCGCGTAGCTGAGGACGAGGTAGCGCAGCCCGTCGAGGCGGGCGTGCAGCCCGCCCCACACCACGCCCCGCGGGTCGATGGCCTCGTCCCGGGCCGGACCGAGCGCCATCAGCACCAGCATGGGGACGAATGGCAGCACCAGCACGGCCAGATCCGTCCAGCGCCGGCGGTGGGCGCGCCAGACGACGCAGGCCAGCCACAGCTCGTAGCTGAAGATCGTGAGCCCGTACACGGCGAGCGCCATCAGGTGGCAGGCGAACAGCACGAGTACGCACACAAGCGACATGGCCGACCGCACCGCGGCGCCGTGCGAACGCAGTGCGATCCAGCTCGCGATCGCAAGCAGCATGAGCCCGATGCCCAACTGGTAGTTGAGCATCCCGTACCGGGTGACACCGTTGTACAGGAACACCGCGGCGACCAGTGGACCGAGCGACCATTGCCGGTAGAGCGCCCGGTGGACTGCGAACGGTCCCGCGAGCATCAGCGCCAATGTCGCAACCGTGAACAGCTTGCCGGCGGTATAGATGTCGGTCGCGGCGACGAGCCACGGCAGCGTCAGCTCCAGGCCGAGGTTCGGGAGCACGTGCCACTCGATCGCGTAAAATCGCGAGAGCAGCGGATCGGCTGCGCCATGGACCATGACGTAGATCCGGGCGAGGTGGTTGATGCTGTCGTCGAACGGCATCAACCACGCCGACAGGGCCGGCCAGAGGACGACCAATCCGAGCGCCAGGCAGCCCGTCAGCAACAGCACCGGATGAGGAGCGACCGCCAGCCGCGGCCGGGCGGCACAGCTCTGGAACGAGGCGGGCGCGGCGCGCACGCCGGCGGCGGTGAGCAGCGCGAGCGGAATCCCGACCAGCGCGGCCGTGACGCCGGAATGCGGCTCCTGCAAGAGCTGCGCCGCGACATGCGCGGTGCAGAGCACCCCGAAGGCGCAAAGGGCACGGAACGCGAGCAGCCTGGGACTGCGGCTGCGCCAGCCCGTCCGGCTTGCCAGAGCCTCGCTCATGCACACCTCGCTGCCACAGTCACATGCGCAACACGGAATAAGCACACCGGTTGCAATGCCGCAGTTCAAAGGTATTTTTTTGAGCTTGAATCGGGCCTTCCGAGCTAGACTTCCGTGGTCGCGCGAGGAATGTCCGCGCCGGAGAACGTCATGGCCGTTGCCGTCGACTCCCGCCGCCTTGCCTCGCCGGCGCTGCGCTCCCTCGCGCGGCGGCGGCTGGCGGAGATTGCGGCGCTGGGGCTGGCCGTGGCCGGTATCGCCCTTCTGGTTGCTCTCGGCTCGTATCATCCGGGCGACCCCTCGCTGGACACCGCGACCGCCGGCGGCGTCGGCAACCTCGCCGGCCGCCCGGGCGCGGCGGCGGCGGACATCCTGCTGCAGGGGTTCGGCGTGGCCGGGCTGCTGCCCGGCTTCGCCTTCCTTGCCTGGGCGTGGCGAATCGGCTCGCACCGGGGACTGAGCAGCCTGCCGCTGCGGGTGGTGGCGCTGCTCGCCGGCCTGCCCGCGCTGGGGGCGGTGCTGGCGGCGGTGCCGAACTGGCATGGCCAGCGCCTGCTCTGGCCGGCCGGCGCGGGCCTGGGCGG
>JAFKFJ010000047.1 GCA_017307335.1 Alphaproteobacteria bacterium
GCAACCCTATCACCGCGCGGCGCATGCATTCGGAAAATCCTACCAGGACACGGTGCTCGGCATGCTCGGCGACTATGCGAGCGCGCCCGATGTCGTCGCCTATCCGGCGGATGAGGCACAGGTGCGCGCCGTCATGGACTGGGCCGGCGGCGCGGGCGCGGCGCTGGTCCCGTTCGGGGGCGGCAGCTCGGTCGTCGGCGGCGTCACGCTGATGGCCGCGCGCGAGCGGCCGCTGGTCACGCTCGACCTGCGCGCCCTGGACCGGGTGCGCACCGTGGATCGCGCCTCGCGCGCGGCACGGATCGAGGGCGGCGTGTTCGGCCCGGCGCTGGAGGCGCAATTGCGCCCGCACGGCCTCACGCTGCGGCACTTTCCGCAGAGCTTCGAGTATTCGACGCTGGGCGGCTGGATCGCCACCCGCTCCGGCGGCCATTTCGCAAGCCTCTACACCCACATTGACGACTTCGTGGAAAGCCTGCGCGTCGTCACGCCCGCCGGCGTGCTCGAGACGCGGCGCCTGCCGGGCTCGGGCGCCGGGCCGAGCCCGGACCGCATGTTCATCGGCTCCGAAGGCATCCTCGGCGTGATCACGGAAGCCTGGATGCGCCTGCAGGACCGCCCGAAATTCCGCGCCGGCCGCGCCGTGCTGTTCCCGGACTTCCACGCCGCCGCGCGCGCCGTCCGCGCGATCAGCCAGGCGGGCCTCTATCCCTCCAACTGCCGCATCCTCGATCCGCAGGAGGCGCGTAACACCGGCGCGAGCGACGGGGCGTCCGCGGTCATGGTGCTCGCGTTCGAGTCCGCCGACCATCCGCTCGATGCGTGGCTGCAGCGGGCGCTGGAATGCTGCGCGGATCACGGCGGCGCCGCGGGTGCTGCGGATGACGGCGAGGCCGGGCGCTGGCGCACCGCCTTCATTCGCATGCCCTATGCGCGTGAGCGCATGGTACCGCGCGCCATCATCACCGACACGTTCGAGACGGCGATCACCTGGGACCGGTTCGAGGCGTTCCATGCCGCGGTCATGCAGGCGACGGCGGGCGCGATCCGCGACGTCACCGGCAGGCCGGGGCAGGTGACGTGCCGCTTCACGCACATCTATCCCGACGGCCCGGCGCCGTATTTCACGTTCCACGCGCTCGGGCGCCACGGCGCGCTGCTCGATCAGTGGCACGCGATCAAGACGGCGGCGAGCGATGCGCTGATCGCGGCCGGTGGGACGATCACGCATCACCATGCGGTCGGGCGCGAGCATCGGCCCTGGTACGACCGCCAGCGCCCGCCGCTGTTCGCCGCCGCGCTGCGGGCGGGCAAGCAGGCGCTCGATCCGCACGGCATGCTGAACCCGGGCGTGCTGATCGACCCGTGACGCCGCGCGCCCTGCTGTTCGCGCTCCTGCTGATCCTCGCCGTGGCCTCGCCCGCGCTCGCGTTCCGCATCACCGATCCGTGGCCCGATGCGGCACAGGTTCAGGGCGTGCGGCGCGAGGTGGTGGCGTTTCCCAGCAGCGATCCGTTCGCGCCCGCCGATATCGGCCACGCCCCACGCCGCAGCGTCAGCGCCCTGCTGTTCCTGCCGGCCGACGCGGCGCCCAATCATGCCACCCCGGCCGTGGTCATGCTGCACGGTGCCGCCGGCATGATCGGCGACCGCGCCATCTACGGTCCGCAGCTTGCCGCCATGGGCATCGCGGTGCTGCTGGTCGAGACCTATGACAGCCGCCGCGACCTCGCGACCACCTTCATCGAGCGCGTGCTGCATATCACCGAAACCATGTTCGTCGCCGATGCCTACGGGGCGCTGCGCTATCTCGCCGCCAGGCCGGAGATCGACGCCGGGCGCGTGGCGCTCGCGGGATTCAGCTACGGCGGGATGGCGACGGAATACGCCATGTATGCGCAGATCGCGCACGCCTTCGCGCCAAGCGGCCCGTATTTCGCCGGCCATGTCGCATTCTACGCCCCCTGCATCGCCCGCTTCGCCGACAGCCGCACCACCGGCGCGCCGTTGCTCATGCTGTACGGCGCAGAGGACGAGCTGATCCGCCCCACCCGCTGCGCCGAGGTCGCGGCCGACCTGCGGCAGGGCGGCAGCCGCGTGGAGACCATCGCCTACCCTGGCGCGGTGCATCAATGGGATGGCGGCATGTCGCGGCGGCTGATCGGCCGCCAGCTCGCCGGTTGCCGCTTCAGGGTGGAGCGCAGCGGCACCGTGCGCGACCAGGCCACGTATCTGCCGATGTCGGGCCCGTTTCTGCGCAAGGTCATTCTGGGCCTCTGCACCGGCAGCCGGCCCTACCCGATCGGGCGCGACGACGCGGTGCGCGCACGCTCGAACCACGATTTCGGCGCGTTTCTCCAGCAGGTATTCAGCGCGCCGCACGGCTGATCCCCGGCCGGCGCGGTCGCCCCTGCCCGAAATGCCGGCTTGCACGCTTAATGCGGGCAACAGGTCGGGGAGGCGGGGATGCGGTTCCGATTGGCGGCGGCGTTGCTGGCCGTCGTGTTGGCGGCAGTGGCGCCCGCCCGGGCGCAGGCACCGGTGAAGATCGGCCTGCTGGTCACGCTCTCCGGCCCCGGCGCGGTGCTGGGCGGGCAGGTGCGCGACGGGTTCATGCTGGCGCTGAAGCAGCGCGGCAACAAGCTCGGCGGTCGCCCGGCCGAGGTCGTCGTGGTGGACGACGAACTGAAGCCGGATGTCGCCGCCAGCCGCGCGCGGCGGCTGATCGAGAGCGACAAGGTCGATTTCGTCGTCGGCCCCATCTTCTCCAACATCCTGGGCGCGATCTTCCGCCCGGTGACGCAGGGCGGCGCGATCCTCATCAGCCCCAACGCCGGCTCCTCGGTGTTCGCGGGCAGGCAGTGCAGCCCGGATTTCTTCGTCACCAGCTACGAGAACAACCAGGTGCACGCGGTGCTCGGCGAATACGCGCAGCGCAAGGGCTACAAGCGCGCCTTCCTGCTCGCGCCGAACTACCAGGCCGGCAAGGATGCCGTTGCGGGGTTCAAGAGCCGCTTCAAGGGCGACGTGGTCGGCGAGGACTACGTGCCGCTGAATCAGATCGACTTCCAGGCCGATCTCGCCCGCATCGCCGACGCCAAGCCCGACGTGATCTTCACCTTCATGCCCGGCGGCCTCGGCGTGGCACTGGTCAAGCAGTTCCATGCATCGGGCCTCGCCGAGCACATCCCTTTCCTCTCCGCCTTCACCGTCGATGAATCGACGCTGCCTGCCGAGAAGGATGCGGCGCTGGGCCTGTTCGGCGCGATGACCTGGGCGCCGGACATGAACAACGCGGCGAACCACAAATTCGTCGAAGGCTACCTCGCCGCCTACCACGCAGTTCCCGGCTCGTACGCCATGCAGGCGTACGATGCGGCGCAGCTCATCGACAGCGCCCTGACCAAGACCGGTGGCGACACCTCGGACAAGGCGAAGCTGCACGCGGCCCTGCACGCCGCCGATTTCGCCTCGCCGCGCGGCGCGTTCCGCTTCAACACGAACGGCTATCCGATCCAGGACTTCTATCTCGTCAAGGCGGCGAAACGGCCGGATGGGCTTTTCCAGACCGAGATCGTGGAGCGGATCTTCGCAGACTACGCCGACAGCTTCGCGAAGGACTGCCCGTTGAAGTGAGGCGCGCGCGGGGCTGAGGCGCGCATGTCGCTCGGGCTCGTGCTGGTGCAGGGCCTGAACGGGCTCGAGCTCGGCATGCTGCTGTTCCTGATCGCGGCCGGGCTCACGCTCGTGTTCGGCGTGATGGACGTGGTCAACCTGGCGCATGGCGTGCAGTACATGCTGGGCGCCTATCTCGCGGTGAGCTTCGCCGCCTGGACCGGCAGCTTATGGGCGGCGTTGGCGCTCGCCGCCGCCGCCTGCCTCGCCATCGGCACGGTGCTGGAGCGGCTGCTGTTCCGCCATCTGGTCGGCGCCGGCCATCTCGATCAGGTGCTGATGACCTTCGGCCTGATCCTGCTGGCGGAGGAGGGCGTGAAATGGGCCTGGGGGCCGGCGCCCCTGAGCCTCTCCCCGCCGGCGCTGCTGGCTGGCAGCGTGACCCTGCCGGACGGGCTGCGTTACGGCACCTACCGGCTCGCGGTGCTCGGCGCCGGGCTGGCGGTGGCGGCGCTGCTGTGGCTGCTGATCGAGCGCACGCGGGGCGGCATGCGGCTGCGCGCGGGGGCGAGCAACGCCGCGATG
>JAFKFJ010000216.1 GCA_017307335.1 Alphaproteobacteria bacterium
GCCCGCCTTCTGGTGCGCGCTGTTCGGCCTGCCCGGCATCGCCGCCTACAAGGCGCTGAACACGGCGGATTCCATGATCGGCCACCGCACGCCGCGCCATGCCGCGTTCGGCTGGGCGGCGGCGCGGCTGGACGATCTCGTGAACCTGCCCGCCGCGCGGCTGGCGGCGCTGTGGCTGGTGCTAGCCGCGGCGAGCCTGCGCGGCGCCGACATCCGGGGGGCGTGGCGGGCGGTGTGGCGGGACGCCGGCCGGCACCGCTCGCCCAACGCCGGCTGGCCGGAGGCGGCGATGGCCGGGGCACTCGGCCTGCGGCTGGCCGGCCCGCGCATCTACGGGGCGACGCGCGTGGCGGATGCCTGGATGGGCGAGGGCCGCGCCGCCGCCACGCCGGCCGACCTTGCGCGCGCGCTCATGCTCTATCGCCGGGCCTGCGCGGTGCAGATCGCGGTCGCGGCGCTGCTGGTCGCGGTGAGCCGCTGATCCGGCGCCGGCCGGCGCATGGCTGTTTAGCTGCGATTTCAGTTTCCTTCCCAAATCAACTCTGCTACGAAACCGAGATGGTTCTGGATGTGGGAAAATGCCCAAGAGTTTGAAGATCATCGCCGCAGCGGCGGTCCTCGCGTGCATCGGGATGGGCGACGCACGGGCGGACGTCTTCGCGACCTTCCAGGCTGCCGGGAAATTCCTTTCCGGCGCGAGCCTGGATGGAACGCTGACGATCGACGCCACCACCGGCACCGTCGCGGCGGTCGATCTCGCGGTGGGCAGCCCGGACGACCTCGCCTTCGCGACCAAGGCGTTCCTGACCTCGGGCTACATCCCCGACTATCAGGGATACCTTCTCGGCTTCTCGACCGGGCCGCTGGGGGATGACCTCGACCTGCTCCTGAGCGCCGTGTCCCTCGTCGGCTATGGCGGCGGGACGATCGATTCCCAGAGCGGCCCTTCGCCCACGGGCAGCACGTCCGGCGTCCAGCACCCGGGCGGAGGCTCCGACCCGCTGCAGACGGGCTCGCTCACGCCGGTGCCGGAGCCGGCAGAGATCGCGCTGTTCGCAACGGCGCTGCTGGGCCTCGGCGTCGCCGCGCGGCGCAGCCGGCCCCGGGCCTGAGCCCGGCGCGGCCAGGACCCGCGTCGCTCAGCGCGCGAGCCTGAGCAGGCGCTCGATGCCGAGATGCGCCTCCAGATGCGCGGCCAGCGCGTCCAGCGCCGCCTCCACCCCGGCCTCGTAGGACAGTTCGCTCGCGTGCCCGAGCACGGCGGCGCGGGCGGCATCGTGCGCGAACAGCCCATGCACATAGGTCCCCGCCACGCGCCCGTCGGGCGCAACCGCGCCGTCGGGCCGGCCATCGACGCGCGCGAAGGGCCGTGCCGTGTCGGGACCTTCGGTGTGGCCCACGTGCATCTCGTAGCCCGCGAACGGCACGCCGTTCTGCGTGAGCACGCCTTGCACCCCGCGCAGCCGCTTCGCGCCCGCCAGCACGGTCGTCACGTCCAGCAACCCGAGCCCGGCCGCTTCCCCCGGCGGCCCTTCGATCCCCTGCGGGTCGGCGATGGTCCGGCCCAGCATCTGATAGCCGCCGCAGAGCCCGAGCACGCGCCCGCCGCGGCGACGATGGGCGAGAATGTCGATATCCCAGCCCGCCGCGCGCAGCGCCGCCAGATCGGCGAGGGTCGCCTTGGCGCCGGCAAGGATCACCAGATCGCACGGGGCCGGAATCGGCTCCCCCGGGCGCAGCAGCAGGAGTTCGATGTCCGGCTCGGCACGCAGCGGATCGAGGTCGTCGAAATTGGCGACGTGCGGCAGAAGCGGCACGGCGACGCGCAGCCGCCCGCCCGCCCGCCGCTCCCGCGCGATCGCCGCGAGCTCCTGCGCATCCTCCGCCGGCAGCGCCGCCGCCGCCGGCAGGTGTGGGACGAGGCCGAGGGGCACCCAGCCGGTTGCCTCCGCGATGAAGCGCATGCCCTCCGCGAACAGCGACGCATCGCCGCGCATGCGGTTGACGATGAAGCCGCGGATCAGCGCCGCATCCGCCGGGTCCAGCACCGCGCGCGTGCCCACCAGCGAGGCGATCACGCCGCCGCGGTCGATGTCCCCGATCAGCACCACCGGCGTTTCGGTCGCGCGCGCAAAACCCATGTTGGCGATGTCATGCGCGCGCAGGTTCACTTCCGACGCGCTGCCCGCGCCCTCGACCAACACCAGGTCGGCATCACCCCGCAGATGTGAGAAGCTTTCCAGCACGCGCGGCAGCAGGTGCGGCTTCAGCGCCTGATAGTCGCGGGCGTTTGCGGTCGCGAACACGCGGCCCTGCACGACGACCTGCGCGCCCACCTCGCTCTGCGGCTTCAGCAGCACCGGGTTCATGTGCACCGACGGCGCCACGCCGGCAGCGCGCGCCTGCAACGCCTGCGCGCGCCCGATCTCGCCGCCATCCGCCGTCACGGCGGCGTTGTTGGCCATGTTCTGTGGCTTGAAGGGCAGCGCCCGCAGCCCGCGCGCACGGCACGCGCGCGCGAGGCCGGCAAGCAGCAGCGACTTGCCGACGCTCGATCCGGTGCCTTGCAACATCAGCGCGCGGGCGGCCATGCTGTTCCTGGGCGGTTGCGTGCAACGCCACACCGCCGGCAGCGTTCCGCGCCTGTCAAGCGCGTGGCGGAGGGGACCGTGGCGATGGCGAAGAAACTGCTCGTGCTGCTCGGGACCAAGAAGGGCGCGTTCATCCTGGAAGGAGATAGCGCGCGCCGCAACTGGGCGCTGCGCGGCCCGTTCTGCGAGACCTGGCCGATGAACCACGTGATCGGCGACGCCGCGACGGGCGCGATCTATGGCGGCGGCGGCAACGAGTGGTTCGGCCCGGCGGTATGGAAATCGGAAGACCTTGGCCGGAGCTGGACGCATTCCAGCGAGGGCCTCGCCTATGCGGCGGGGGAGACGCCGATCAAGTCGGTCTGGAGCGTGGCGGCCGGCGGCGGCGCGGTCTATGCCGGGGTCGAGCCCGCGGGCCTGTTCCGCAGCGCGGATGGCGGAACATCCTGGCAGCACGTGGAAGGGTTGCGCGACCACCCGACGCGGCCGGAGTGGCAGCCGGGCGGCGCGGGCCTGATCCTGCACTCGCTGGTGCCGCACCCGCAGGATGCGCGCCGGCTCTGGGTCGGCATCTCCGCCGCCGGCGTGTTCGCGAGCGAGGATGGTGGCGCGAGCTGGGAGCCGCGCAACCGCGGCACGCGCGCCGACTACAACCCGGAGGGCCAGAAATACCCGGAGTTCGGGCAGTGCGTGCATTGCGTCGTGCTGGCGCCTGGAGAGTCCGACCGCCTCTATCAGCAGAACCACTGCGGCATGTACCGCAGCGACGACGGCGGGCGGCAGTGGCGCAGCATCGAGGCCGGCCTGCCCTCCACCTTCGGCTTCCCCGCCGCCGCCCATCCGCACGACCCGGACACGCTGTTCCTGCTGCCGCTGAATGGCGACACCGCCGGCCGCTATGTGCCGGAGGGCAGGACGGCGGTGTGGCGCACGCGCGACGGCGGCGCCAGCTGGCAGGCCCTGCGCACGGGCCTGCCGCAGGAGAACGCGTTCTTCGGCGTGCTGCGCCAGGCGATGGCCACGGACCGGATGGCCCCGGCCGGCGTCTATTTCGGCACCAGCAGCGGCATGGTGTTCGCGAGCGCCGACGAGGGCGAAAGCTGGCGCTGCATCGCGCAGCATCTGCCGACGGTGCTTTCGGTGGAGACGCTGGAAGTCGATGCCTGACGCGGTCGTGGTCGAGCTGCCCGCGGCGCTGGTGGCGCTGTTTCCGGGCTCGGTGCGGCGGGTGGAAGTCGCCGCCGGGACGGGCGCCGAGGCGATCGACGCGATCGGCGCGCGCTGGCCGGGCATGCGCGACCGGATCTGCGACTCGCGCCTTGACATCCGCCGCCACATGCGCGTCTTCGTCGACGGCGAGCGCGCGACGCTGGCGACGCCGCTGCGGCCCGGGGCGGAGGTGTTCGTGATGACGGCGATCAGCGGCGGGTGACGGCGGGCGGGCGCTCCTTGCAGCGGCGGCCCTGGCAGACTAAGTCCACCGGACCTAGTCCAGCGAGGGCCCCGTGCGAACCGTCAACATCCACGAGGCGAAAACCCATCTGTCGCGCCTGATCGAGCAGGCCGCCAAGGGCGAGCCGTTCGTGATCGCCAAGGCCGGCAAGCCGATGGTCAAGGTCGTGCCGATCGGCGCGCCGGCCGAAGGCGCGGCCCGCCGGCTCGGCTTCCTGGCGGGACAGATCGCGGTCCCCGACGATTTCGACCGCATGGGCAGCGCGGAGATCGAGGCGCTGTTCGGCGGCCGCGGCGCATGAAGCTGCTGCTCGACACGCACCTGCTGCTCTGGGCGGCCGGCGCGCCCGAACGGCTCCCGCCCGCCGCGCGCGCGTTGCTGGGCGATCCGGCGCATGTGTTGCTGTTCAGTGCTGCCAGCGTGTGGGAAGTGGCGATCAAGCGCGGGCTCGGGCGCGACGATTTCCGGGTCGATCCGCGGCTGCTGCGCCGGGGGCTGCTGGACAGTCAGTACCAGGAACTGCCGGTCACCAGCGCGCATGCGGTGGCGCTCGAGACTCTTCCGCCGATCCACAAGGATCCGTTCGATCGCATCCTGGTGGCGCAGTCGTTGGTCGAAGGCATCGCGCTGCTCACGGCCGATCCCGTGCTGGCGCGGTACGGCGGCACGGTGCAGCCGGTGTGATGCTGGAAAGGCCCTCGCCCACGAACACCTGCCGCGGCAGGAGGGGCTGTGCTAGGCATCGCCCGTGGATCACGGCATTCACTTCATCTCCGGCCTGCCCCGCGCCGGCTCGACGCTGCTGGCGGCGATCCTGCGGCAGAACCCGCGGCTGCATGCGGGGATGACGAGCCCGGTCGGCGGGCTGTTCGGGGCGCTGCTGCGCGAGATGAGCCAGGCCAACGAGGCCGCCGTGTTCATCGACGACGCGCAGCGCGCCGCAATCCTGCGCGGCGTGTTCGACGCCTACTACGCGCGCGTGCATCGCACGAGGACGGTGCTCGACACCAACCGCGTCTGGTGCGCGCGCCTGCCCGCGCTCACGGCGCTGTTTCCTGACGCGCGCGTCGTCGCCTGCGTGCGCGACGTGCCGTGGATCATCAATTCGGTCGAACGGCTGATCCGCCGCAACCGCTTCGAGCCGTCCGGCCTGTTCAAGTTCGAGCCTGGCGGGACCGTATATGCGCGCTGCGAGGCGCTGAGCGGCGGTACCGGCCTCGTCGGCTTCGCGTGGAACGCGCTGCGCGAGGCGTGCTTCGGCGAGCATGCGGACCGGCTGCTGCTGCTGACCTACGAGACGCTGTGCGACGAGCCGGCGCGCGCACTGGCCGCGGTCTACGATTTCCTCGGGCTGCCGCCGTTCACGCATGACTTCACGCATGTCGCCTACGACGAGGCGCGGGAGTTCGACGCGCGCCTCGGCACGCCCGGCTTGCACGACGTGGGGCCGGTGGTGCGGCGGGAGACGCGGCGCAGCCTGCTGCCGCCCGACCTGTTCGCGCGCTACGAGCCCGACAGTTTCTGGCGCGATCCGGCACGCATTCCCGCCGGCCTGCGCGTGGTCTGAACCGGCGCACGCCAGCGGACGGCGCCCGCGCCGACATCCTCGGCGCACCAGCCGAGCGCGACCGCCTGCGCGATCAGGCGCCGGAACACGGCATCGCGCACCGCCCCCGCCGTGACCAGCGGCGCGCAGCCGCCGCGGCTCCAGACCGCGCGGGCGAAATCGGGGTGCGCCATCGCCGTCTTGCCGCCATTGGCGAAGGCGGCGCGGTTGCCGGTGTCCAGGTAGCTCTCGGCCGACAGCCCGTCGGCCAGCAGCACCCCATGCCGGGCCAGCTCCACATGCCAATAGGTGATGCGCGCCACCGGCTCCTGCCGCAGCGTGGCGCCGTTGAGCAGGTAGCGCACCGGGATCAGCACGCCGTCCACGAACACCGCATGGTCGGGCGAGAGCCGCACGGCGCGCCGCGGCCGGTCGAGGCCGAAGGCGTGCGGGGCGATCACGATCGGCCAGACATCCTCGGGCCGCGGATGGCGCGCGCAGGCGACGCGGCGGTGGCCGAGCCACGTGACGTCACCGAGGCCGCCATCGGCGAGCCGCACGCGCGTGCCAAGGCCCAGATGCTGCACGGCGACCGGGCCATGCGCGGTCTCGATCGGCGTGCCCTCGGCGAAGCAGGGCACGGTCAGTGCGCCGGTGGTGGGATCGTAGTCGACGGCGGCCGGCGCGCTGGCGGCGTCGAACAGCAGCGAGCTGCCGCCGTAGAACCAGACCGTGTGCTGCGAGGGCACATACTCCGCGCCGGCCGGGCGGGATGCGAGCTCGATCGTGTCGCCGGGCTGGAAGTTCGCGAACGGGTTGGCGGGGTTGGCACCCTGGATCAGCACCGTGTCCCGGGTCGCGGAATCGAACACGATGGCGCCCGTGCCGGCCGAGAGATTGTTGGCGAGCACCAGGGTGCCGCCCGCGACGACGGTGCCGCCGCCGTAGGAATTGGCCGCCTGCAGGACGACCGATCCCGCCCCGTCCACCACCAGCGTGCCGAGCTGGATCACGCCGCGATTGAGGCCCGACCCCGTCTGGTCGACGATCGAGCCAACGATGGTGAGCGTCTGGCCGGTGGGCGGGGCCAGATAGAGCGGCTGGTTGCCCTGGATGAACAGGCTGCCGCCCAGCCCGGCGCCACCGCCCGCGCCCGGCCCGCCCGCCGCGCCTCCGGCCGCGTTGCCGGGGCCCAGGTTGCCAGCTCCGATATTCACCACGCCGCCCTGCTGGACGAAGATATCGGCCCCCGCGCCGAGCCCGCCGCCGCCATTGGCGGGTGCCGGCAGGCGATAGCCGTAGTAGTTGTAGACGTAGCCGGCGCCCTGCCCGCCACCGCCGCCAAACCCGGCCGCGCCGCCGAACGCGCCGCCGCTGCCGCCGCCGCCGAACCCGCCGGCGGCGCCGAACGCCCCGGCGCCGCCGCCGAAGCCGCCCGAGCCGTACGCGCCGCCGCCGCCGCCGAAGCCGCCGTTCTGGCCCGCGAAGCCGACGCCGCCGCCGGAGTAGTAGCCGCCGCCACCGCCGCCCGAGGCGAGCGAGTAGCGCCCGGACGTGTACGCCGGGGCACCCTGGACGATGCCCGCGCCCGCCGCGCCCGGCCCGGCGCCGTTCGCGCCGCGCCCGACACCACCGCCGCCGCTCAGGCCGGTACCGGCGCCGCCCGGGCCGCCGAGGCCCCCGCCGCCGCCGAGCCCGTATCCGCCGCCGCCGCCGCCGGCACCGCCAATGGCGGCATCGCTCGCGAAGTTGACGTTGAACAGGCCGACCACGCCGGTGCTGCCCACGAACAGACCGCCGCCGAGCCCTGCGCCGCCGCCGCCGCCCTCATACGCGCTGCCGCCGGCCCCGCCGATCGCGGCGACGTTGCTGATCGTCAGGTTGGCAATCGCGACATTGCCGGAATAGACGAAAAGGCCGCGCTCATTGCCGTTGCCCAGGAGCGTCGAGCCGTTGCCCTCGATCGTCAGCGTCGAGCCGCTGGCGAGGTTGATCGCCGGCAGATCGCTGGTGAGCTGAATCGCGCCAGCCGTGCCCGGCAGCAACGAGATGGTATAGCTGGTGTTCGGCGCCGACGCGGCACCCGAAATGTCGATCGCGGAAATCGCCGCGGCCAGGCTGGCCTGATCCGTCGCCACGAAGTTCGTCTGGCCCGACACGGCGGCGCTCCCTCAACACGGTTTGCCACACTATCCGGCAACGCCCGCGCGCGTTGCAAGTTGCAATTGCGCGTGCTTCAACGGCAGCACTGCGAAAATGCACACGACGCCTTGCGCGCGCGCCGCCATTGTGCGGCGCGGCAGAGATCAGCCGGCGTAGCAGCCGGACTGACGCCCGCGCTCCCGCAGCAATGCCAACACAAGTTCGCAAGCGGGGACTGCAACGTTCGTGAGGTGTGCAAGCTCCACGACGGCGCCGAGCAGTGCGTCGATCTCCATCGGCCGGCCGCGTTCGAGATCCTGAAGCATCGACGTGCGATGCGCGCCGACCTCGGCCGCGCCCTCGATGCGCTTGTCGACGCCGATCGGGAAGCGCACGCCGAGCGCCTCGGCGACCTGCTGCCCTTCCACCATCATCGTCCGCGCCGCGGCACGCAGATCCGGCCGGCCGGTGATGCGGTCGAGCGTGGCACCGGTGAGGGCCGAGAGCGGGTTGAACGCCATGTTGCCCCACAGCTTCACCCAGATCTCGTCACGGATGCGCGGCCGGATCGGTGCTTTGAATCCCGCCGATTGCAGCGCCTGCGCGAAGGTTTCGGCGCGCGCGCTGCGGCTGCCGTCGGGCTCGCCGAGCGTGAAGCGGTCGCTGTAGGTGTGCGCGACCACGCCGGGCTCGATCACCTCGGCCGCCGGATAGACCACGCAGCCGAGCGCCTGCGCGGGCGGCAGCGTACGCCAGAGCACGCCGCCGGGATCGACGCTCTCGAGTGTCCGGTCACGGAGCGGACCAGCGGCGCCGTAAAAGTACCAATAGGGAATCCCGTTCACCCCGGTGACGAGCGTGCCCTCCCGGCCCAGCATGCGCGCGATGGCGGGCGCGGCGCCGGGCAGTGCGTGCGCCTTCAGCGTGACGACGACGAAATCCTGCTCGCCCGCCGCCTCGGCATCGGCGGCGCAGCGCGGATGCGTCGTGATCGTCTCGCCGCCGCTGATCAGCCGCAGCCCGTGCGCCTGCATCGCCGCGAGGTGCGGGCCGCGCGCGACGACCGTCACCTCGGCGCCGGCCTGCATGAGCCGCGCGGCGAGCAGCCCGCCGATGGCGCCGGCGCCGAAGATGCCGATCCTCATGCGCCCGGCCTCACGCGCCCAGGCCGAGCCGTGCCGCGAGCCCGATGCGCTGCAGCTTGCCGGTGGCCCCCTTCGGGATCTCGTCGAGGAAGACGACCTTGCGCGGCACCTTGAACGCTGCCAGCCGGCCGGCTGCGAAGTCACGCAGGCCGGCCTCGTCCACGCTCGCGCCGGCGCGCAGCACCACGGCCGCCGCCACCTCCTCGCCGAGCTTGTCGTGCGGCATGGCGAAGGTGACGACCTGCTGCACCGCCGGATGGTCCATCAGCACGTCGTCCACTTCCAGCGGGCTCACCTTCTCCCCGCCGCGATTGATGATCTCCTTGAGCCGGCCGGAGAGGCGCAGATAGCCGGCCGGATCGAGCCAGCCCTCGTCGCCGGTGCGGAACCAGCCATCGTGGAACGCCTTCGCGTTGGCCTCGGGATTCGCCTCGTAGCCTGCGGTGACGTTGCGGCCGCGGATGACCACCTCGCCGGTCTCGCCCTGCGGCAGCAGCCGGCCCGCCTCGTCCATGATCGCGACCTCCGGCCCCGCGGCGATGCCGACCGAGCCCGGATGGCGCCGCGCGGGCGGCAGCGGGTTGCTCGCCATCTGGTGCGACGCCTCGGTCATCCCGTAGCTCTCGATCACCGGCACGCCGAACGCCGCCTCCAGCGCGGTCATCACCTGCGGCGGCAGCGACGCGGAGGAGGAGCGCAGCAGCCGCAGGCGGCCGCGCGCGATGATCTCGCGGTTGCGCTCGGCATAGGGCAGGAGCGCCTGGTACATCGTCGGCACCGCCGTCACCCAGGTCGGCTGCGCGCTCTCAAACCAGCCGAAGAAACGGAAAGCGTTGAAGCCCGGCGTGCAGAACACGCTGCCGCCGGCACCGAGCGAGGACAGCGTCGCCGCGATCAGGCCGTGGATGTGGAACAGCGGCATGATGTTGAGGCACCGATCGTCGGCCGTGAGCGCGAGCGCCCGGGCGATGTGGTGTGCGGAGGCGGTCACGTTCGCGTGCCGCAGCGGCACGATCTTCGGTCGCGAGGTGGTGCCCGAGGTGTGCAGCACGAGCGCCACGTCCTGCGCCTGCGCAGGCCCGCCCTGCGCGGGCGTGCCGGTCAGCGGCGTCTCGGCGCGGAGCACGAACCCGCCCGCGGCGCCCTCGGGCACCAGCGACAGCACGGGGATGCCGCGCGCCGCCGCCACCGCCCGCGCCGGCGTCTCCATGCCCTCCAGCACCACCAGCGCACGGGCGTTGAGGTCGCCGAGATAGAAGTCGAACTCCTCCGCCTTGTACGCCGGATTGAGCGGGGCGGTGGTGGCGCCCGCGGCGATGGCGATGAAGGACGCCGCCATTTCCGGCCCGTTCGGCACCACGATGGCCACGCGGTCGTTGCGCCCGATGCCCATGCCGTTCAGCGCCTGCACGGTGCGCTGGCTGAGCGCCTGCAGCTCGCCATGGCTCAGCCACGCGCGCTCCGGCGCGCCGATGGCGGGCGCGGTGGAGGCCGCGCGGGCGAGCAGGGTCGGGATGGTGTCGGCAGGATATTCGGTCATGCGCTGGCCTCCGTGCGTGCCAGCGGCATACCCCGCCCGACCGCGCCGGTGAAGGCGGGCCGGTGAAGGCCGCGGACGGGAATGGTTTCGCCACGCGACTTGTATCACGCCTGCGCGACACGCGCACCCGCGACATCCGCGCGGGCACGGTTGGCGTTATGCTCCTTTTGGAACGCCCACCGCGGAACAAGGCAGACAGAGCCATGCTGCGCGACTCCCGACCCGGCACGCCCGGTGCGCCCTGCTTCGTGCGTGGCACGCGCATTCTGACGCCGGCCGGCGAGATGCCAGTGGAGGAGCTGGTGCCGGGCGCGATCGTCATCACCGTCAGCGGCGTGCGCCGGCGCGTGACCTGGGTCGGCCACCGCCGGCTCGATCTCGCCCGCCACCCCCGCCCGCATGTGGCGTCCCCGGTGCGGATCAGCCGCGGCGCGATCGGCAACGGCATCCCCTCCCGCGACCTTCTTGTGTCGCCGGATCACGCCCTCATGCTGAACGAGACGCTGATCCCGGCGCGGGCGCTGATCAACGGGGCGACGGTGATTGCCGATCTCGGCTGGGCGCGGGTGGAGTATGTCCACGTCGCGCTCGACGCGCCGGACGTGCTGCTGGCCGAGGCGGCGCCGGCGGAGAGTTTCCCGGCCGCCGGCGCGACCGAGGCGTTCGAGGGTGCTGCGGTGCTCATGCTGCACCCCGGTTTCGCCGACCCGCCCGCCGACGCGGCCGATCCGCGGCCGCGGGCCTCCGCCGGGCCGGCGGTGCGGGAGGCACGGCGCGCGCTGCTTACCCGCGCGCGGCATCTGGGCCATGCGCTGACCCGCGCGCCGGACCTGCATCTCCTGGCCGATGGCACGCGGCTCAATCCCACCGGGCTCGCGGGGTCGATCTACCGGTTCGCGATTCCGCCGGGCACGGCTGATCTCCGCATCGTCAGCCGCGCCGGCGTGCCGGCCGAGACCGACCCGGATTCCGAAGACCGGCGCCGGCTGGGCGTGAAGCTCGGCGCGCTCGCCCTGCGCATCGGCGACCGCTGGCGCGAGCTGCCGGCCGCGGACGCGACGCTGACCGAGGGATTCCATCCTCCCGAGGGCCGGGGCGGAACCCTGTGGCGCTGGACCGATGGGCACGCGCGGCTGCCCGCCGTGCCCGGCAACCTCACCGCCCTCGACCTGCACGTGATCGGGGCGCAGGCGGCGTGGGCACGCGCGGCGCCGCCGGACGCGCCGATGCACCGCAGCGCCTGAGCGCGGCGCGCGTCAGGCCGCGCGCGGACCCTCGCCGCCGCCCAGCAGCTTGCCGAGCAGGCCCGCGAGGTCGGGCATCTGCCCCTGCGCCTGCCCCTGCGCCGGCATCTGGCCCTGCGGGGTCATGTGGTCGACCACATGCGGAATCGCCTGCGCCAGCACGCCCTGCAGCGCCTCCGGCGTGGTGCCGGCCCTGGCGGCCCAATCCCGCAACTGGTCGGCCGAGAACACCTGGCCGACCTGATCGGGCGAAAGCGGCATGTTGCTGCCGGTCCCGATCCATGACTCCACCTGCTGACCGAAGCCGGCGCTCTGAAACCGCGTCACGAGGCCCGCCAGCCCGGTCTGCTGGCCGTCACCGGCCACCAAGAGCTGCTGCAGGACACCGGAAAGCGCGGACGCCTGTCCACCCTGGCCGCCCAGCATGCCCATGACCTGACCAAGTAGTCCGCTCATTGAATTTCTCCATTGCAGATCAACCGGCGATTTTGATTGGAAGGCCGGGCGGTTTGACAATGGCAGAGGCCGTTGTCTGAGAGCCATTCAGTCACATGAATTTGAAACATTACCAACTGAATAGCTTTCATTGCAGGTGATTGGACGATCCCGCCGCGCCTAACATTAAATGGCTTCTGAAAGGGTCTTCAGGGCGCGAATTCTTTGTGAGGATTCACATGCGAACGCTGACGGTCGCCACAGCTATTGCTGTGGCACTCTTCCTTACGCTTGGCGTACAAGCCCAGACGCCGCCGAGCGTCACCGCAACCTGCAAGGATGGGACGAGCTTCAGCGGCACGACGCGTCGCGGCGCATGCCATGGCCATGGCGGCGTGCAGGCATGGGGCAACGACACGGCGGCGGGCACGAAGTCTGCGACCGCCACCCCGGCGACGCCAGCACCGTCCAAGACACGCACCGCCACGGCAACACCGGCGCCGGCCAAGCCGCACGCGGGAACGGGTCAGGTCTGGGTCAATACCAACAGCAAGGTGTACCACTGCCCCGGCACGACCTGGTACGGGAAGACGAAGGCGGGGACCTACCTCTCCGAGGTCGACGCGCAGGCCAAGGGGTATCGCCCCGACCACGGCAAGGCCTGCTCCTGACCCCACGCGCGACTTCTCGCGACGCGGCAGACTCGGCTAGCCTTCGGCCATGCCGGATTCGATGCTGGAGCGGGCGGCGGCGGGCCGCGTGGCGGGGGTGGACGAGGCGGGACGCGGACCGCTCGCGGGGCCGGTGTTCGCGGCCGCCGTGGTGCTGCCGCGTCGCGTTCCGCGCGCGCTCGCGCGGCTGATCGACGACTCGAAAAAGCTGAGCGCCGACAAGCGTGCAGAGGCATTCGCCGCACTGCTCGCGGCGCGCGCGGCGGGCATGGTGGAGATCGGCGTCGGCGCCGCTTCGGTGCCGGAGATTGCGCGCCTGAACATCCTGCATGCCGCGCTGCTCGCGATGGCGCGGGCGGTCACGCGGCTGCCGGCGCCGCCCGACCTCGCGCTGGTCGACGGCAACCAGCCGCCGCCGCTGCGCTGCCCGCTCCGCTGCGTGGTCGACGGCGATGCGCTCTCGCTTTCCATCGCGGCCGCCTCGATTGTCGCCAAGGTGCTGCGCGACCGCACGATGGCGCGCCTTGCCACGCGCTGGCCCGGCTATGGGTGGGAGCACAACGCCGGCTATGCCACCACGCTGCACCGGACGGCGCTGCTGCAGCTCGGCCCGACCCGCCACCACCGCGCCGGCTTCGGCACCGTGGGCGACCTGTTCAACGCGCTGTAGCGTCAGGCGTTGGCGGCATAGACCGCGCGATAGAGGGCCACGATCTCCGCCGCGTCGGGCACCCGCGGATTGTTGCCCGGGCTGCCCGATGCGAGCGCCTGCCCGGCCATCAACGGCAGCTTCGCCTCCCACGCCGCGGCGTCGATGCCATAGGCGCGCGGGCTCGGCACCGCGAGGTCCGCGTTCAGTCCCGCAAGCCCGTCGGCGAGGCGTGCGCACGCGGTCTCGTCGTCATCGGTGGCGGCGGCGAACCCGCTTTGCCGCGCCGCCTGCGCGTAGCGCGCCGGCGCGTGCGCGAGTGAGAAGCGCGTCACGGCGGGCAACAGCATCGCGTTGGAAAGACCGTGCGGCACGTGGAAATGCGCGCCGATCGGGCGGGACATGCCGTGCACCAGGGCGACCGACGCATTGCTGAACGCGAGCCCGCCGAGCATCGCGCCGAGCATCATCGCCTCGCGCGCAGCGGCATTGCCCGGCTCGCGATAGGCGGTGCGCAGGTTGGCGCCGATCAGCGCCATCGCGGACAGCGCCCAGCCGTCGCTGACCGGATTGGCGCGGCGCGAGACATAGGCCTCCAGCGCATGGGTGAAACTGTCGACGCCGGTGTCGGCGGTGATGCGCGGCGGCAGCGACAGCGTGAGCTCGTAGTCGACGATGGCCGCGGCCGGCATGCAGCCGAGGCCCATGATGAGCATCTTCTCGTCATGCGCCGTGTCGGTGATGACGGTCGCGCGCGTCGCCTCGCTGCCGGTGCCGGCGGTGGTGGGGATCGCGACCACGGGCAGTGCCGCACGATCGGGTGACGCCGGCACCTTCATCGCCCGCAGCGGCGCCTCGCCCAGGGCCAGCAACGCCATCGCCTTCGCGGTGTCGATGGGCGAGCCGCCACCGAAGCCGATCAGGCAGTCGTAGTCGCCCGCGCGCAGCCGCGCGACGCCCGCGGCGACCACCGTGTCGGTGGGGTCGGAGACCGTGTCGCTGAACACGTCCGCCGCGACCGAGGCGGCGGCGAGCGGATCGAGGCAGCGGCGCACCATCCCCGAACTGACCATGAACGGATCGGTGACGACCAGCGGGTGCGCGAGGCCAAGACGGCGCAGCACCGCCGGCAGTTCGGCGATGCAGCCGCCGCCGATCAGGCTGAGCCGGGGGGCGAGGATCTGGAACATCGGACGGCGGCATCCTGCGCCGGCCGGCGCGCCCGCACAATGCCCGGCGGCGCGGTTTGCGCCACCGCGCAGATCGGCTACCAACCGCGGACGCGCCTGGTGGGACGATGGCATGGAACGCCTGATCGAATCGATGCTGCTCGGCCTGCGCTGGATGCTGCTGCCGCTGTATCTGGCGCTGTTCCTCGCGGTGCTGACGATCTACGTCATGGTCGGACGCGAGTTGTTCGACCTCGCGGCGCATCTGGGATCGGTGAGCGATTCCGACCTCGTGCTGCTGCTCTGCGCCGTGCTCGACCTGGTTCTGGTCGCCAACCTGCTGGTGATGGTCGCGGTCTCGTCCTACGAAAGCTTCATCTCGCGCATCGCCGTCGAGACGCTCGACCGGCCCGAGTGGCTCGGCAAGCTCGACCTGAGCAACGTGAAGGTCAAGGTCGCAGTGGGTGTCACGATGATCTCCATGATCCACCTGCTGCGCGCATTCATGGCCGGGGAGCCGGGGCAGCGGCTGATGGTGCTGGCCGGCGTGCATCTGGTGTTCGTGGCCTCGGCCCTCGGTGTCGCGCTGGTCGACCGTACGCAGCGCCTGCCTGGAGCGCACTGAGCGGCGCGTTGCGCTCGCCCGGCGCTTCGCGCCCCGTCGATCTGCTTCGCAGCTCGACCACGCAAGCGGGCCAGAGAGGCAACGCGCGGCACGTCACCTCTCCCGCTTGCGGAAGAGGGCCGGGGTGAGGGTGCGTTGAAGCGGCGGGATCGACTAGAGCATGATGACCGGAGGCGGGATCGCCGGAGGCCTGAATCATGCTCTCAAATCAAAGAGCTGGAACGGGGTGAGTGAGCGCGAGCGAACTCATCCCGTTCTAGTGGATTTCCCCCGCCCGCCGCAGCGCCTCGCGCATCTTCGCGGACGTGAACCCCGGCGTGCGCGCCATGTCGATGATCACCTTCTCGCGCCGCGCGATCAGCTCGATTGCCGCCGGCAGCTTCGTCACCGCCTCGGCCGGGATCACCACCGCGCCGTGATAGTCGGCGTGGATCACGTCGTCATGATTGCACAGCATGCCGAAGACGTTCACGTCGCAGCGCATCTGGACCATGTGCACGTGTGCGTGGCTGGGCCCCACGCGCCCGCCGAGGAGCTGGAAGCCCGGCGCCAGCACATCAAGATCGCGAAATGACCCGTTGGTGACGCAGCCGGCGACGCCGAGCGCGTGATGCACGGTGGATTGCACCTCGCCCCAGAACGCGCCGAAGCCGGGCCGGTCGTCGATGTCCTGGATCACCGCGATCGTCGGCAGGTCGCCCGTCGCCGCGACGTACTCATACCAGTCCTCGCGCGGCGGAATCGGGCCGCGCGGCCTCTCCTTGGCGCGAATGAGGCCGGTGCGCGCAAGCCCGATGATCGGCGGCAGCTTGCGGTCGGCGGCGACCACCGGCTCGACGGTATAGCCGAGCGCACGCCGCTCCGGCACCACCAGCTCAAGCCCGTTGCAGATCGTCGGCGTGTCCCATTGCCGCAGCACTTCGAGATCAGCGCGCTTGAACGGAAATTCGCTCATTCTTCAACTCCCCCTCGCTGCGGCCAGTCTCGCCGAGCCGCAAGGCCCGGACAATCGGCGATTGCGCGCGGCCGACATGCACGCGATGCGCGGAAACCGCTCAGCATTTTTCTCGTTTCTGTTGATCCAGACTATTAAGTTTCGAATTGCCTCACACCCTCGTGTGCAGCACGCGAGAAAACCTCAGCCCATTATCGCGCTCGTTGTCACTAGCACAACTGATGGGGTGCACGCATGGGCGACACGTTCCTCTGGGTTGGGGGTGCCAACGGCGATGTCTGGGGCACGGCGGAGAATTGGTTCGACGTCACGAACAATGCACCTGCGACGCGCTCCCCCGGCAAGAACGATACCGCCAGCTTCACCGGCAATGCCAGCGTGCAGGGCGGCAGCGACGTCGGCACGATCAGCATCGCCCCCGGCGCCAGCGTCTCGTTCTGGCCGGTTCCCGGCGGCGCCACCTATTCCGCCGGCACGCTGGCGCTGGGCACCGGTGCCACGCTCACGCTGGAAGGCGCGACGGCCGTGCAGGCCGGCACGGCGGATATCGGCGTCGATGCGACGCTCGACATCTCGCGCGGCTACTACCTCGGCGTCTCGACGATGGACCCCGACCCGGTGGAGGACTCCGAGCAGGCCGAGCACTTCTATGCCGCCCCGCTGACCGGCCGCTTCGCCACCCTCACGATCGAGTACGACGCAGCGTCACAGCACGGCGGTGCGCTCGTTCTGGGCGGCAACAACGTGCTCGTGGACGACCATTTCACCAACGAGTACCCGTCGGCCGGCGGCGGCGTCACTGGCACCGGGCATGTCTATTCGCCGACCGGCATCACGCTCGCGGCGCCCTGCTTCGTCGCCGGCACCCTGGTCGAAACCGCGTCCGGCGAGGTGCCGGTCGAGATGCTTCGGCCCGGCGACATGGTGCGCACCGAACGCGGCCGGCTGGCGCCGGTGAAATGGATGGGGCAGCGCAGCGTGACGCTCGCACGCCGGTCCGCCTCCGGCATCCCGGCGCCGGTGCGCATTCTGGCCGACGCGTTCGCGCCCGGCGCTCCGCGGCGCGACCTGCTGCTCTCCGCGGATCATGCCGTGCTGGTGGGAGACATCCTGATCCCCGCGCACAAGCTGATCAACGGCGCCACGATCCGCGCCGAGACCGGACGGAGCGCGCTCACGTATGTGCATGTCGAGCTCGACCGCCACGACCTGCTGCGTGCCGAAGGGCTCGCGGCGGAGAGCTATCTCGATACCGGCAATCGCGGGCAGTTCGACCGCGAGTGCGGCGTGCGGCCGCTGTTTCCGGACGCCAGCACCGAGCCGCTGAAGGCCGCGATCGCGGCCTATGCGGCGCTGGGCTGCGCGCCGCTGGTGCACGGCGGCGAGGACGTGCAGCGGGCGCATTGGCGCCTGCTCATGCGCGCCTGTGGGCTCGGCTGGCAGTTGACGGACGACGCGGCGCTCACGCTCACCGCCGACGCGGCGTCGGCGCCGCTGGTGCCGATGGCGGACGCCGACGGGCTCGAATTCGTGGTGCCGGGGGGCACGCGCATGGTGCATCTGCGCTCGCGCAGCTTCGTGCCCCAGCATCTCGAT
This sequence comes from Alphaproteobacteria bacterium, assembly GCA_017307335.1. Taxonomy (GTDB): domain Bacteria; phylum Pseudomonadota; class Alphaproteobacteria; order Acetobacterales; family Acetobacteraceae; genus JAFKFJ01. The sequence continues at coordinate 17,762 of JAFKFJ010000216.1, forward strand.
GCCGGCCACCAGGACCCGCGGCGGCTCGGCGCGGCGATCGCGGTCTGGCTCGACGGCGTGCCGCTTGCCGAGGCGGCGTTTGCCGCCGGGTTCTACGCGCCGGACGACACCGCCGCCTGGCGCTGGTCCGACGGCGACGCGCGGCTGGCGCTTGAGCCACGGCCTGCGGCGACGCGGCTGCGGATCAAGATCATGGCGGCGGGCGCACGCTACTGGCTGCCGCCGGCGGCGCGGCAGCGGCCGGGGCACAGCAAGGCGGCCTGAGCGGCCGCGCCCCCCCCCCCGCGAGGGAAGGGGCGCGGCGGCTGGCTCAGCCGGCGGCGGCCACCGCGCGCTTGGCGATCACGCCGACGAGATGGGCGCGGTATTCGGCGCTGCCGTGGATGTCGGCGTTCATCGTGTCGGCCGGGGTCGCGATGCCGTTCAGCGCATCCGGCGTGAACGACTTGGCCAGCGCCTGTTCGAACGCCGTATGGCGGAACACGCCGCCCTGCCCGGCGCCGGTCACGGCCACGCGCACGCCCTTCGGCCCCTTGGCCACGAACACGCCGACCATGGCGTAGCGCGAGGCCGGGTTGGCGAACTTCACGTAGGCCGCCTTCTCCGGGATCGGGAACTCCACCGCCGTGATCAGTTCCGCCGTGTCCAGCGCGGTCGTGAACATGCCCTGGAAATAGTCGTCGGCGGCGATGCTGCGCCTGTCGGTCTTGATGGTCGCCCCCAGCGCCAGCACGGCCGCGGGATAGTCGGCGGTCGGGTCGTTGTTGGCGAGCGAGCCGCCGATCGTGCCGCGATAGCGCACCGCTCGGTCGCCGATGTTGCTGGCGAGCGCGGCGAGTGCCGGCAGCGCCTTCTTCACGTCCGCCGAGGTCGCAACGGTGACGTGCGTCGTCATCGCCCCGACTGTCAGCACGCCGCCGGCGACGGTGATGCCGGCGAGCCCGAGCTTGGAGAGATCGACGACGGTCGAGGGCTTGTTCAGCCGCTGCTTCAGCACCGGGATCAGCGTCTGCCCGCCGGCCAGCGCCTTCGCCTCCGGATCGGCCAGCAGCTTCACCGCCTCGGGCACGCTCGTGGGCTTCTGAAAGGCGAAATCGTACATCGCGCGGTTCCCTTTACTCGGCGGCCTGCTTCGCGCGGCCGGACTGAATGATCGACCAGATTCTCGGCGCACTCGCCGGCATGTCGAGATGCCGCACGCCGTAGTCGCGCAGCGCATCGACCACCGCGTTGATCACCGCCGGCGGCGAGCCGATCGCGCCCACCTCGCCGCAGCCCTTCACGCCGAGCGGATTGGTGGTGCAGAGCGTGTTCTCGGTCGCGACCGAGAAGCTCGGCAGGTCGTCGGCGCGCGGCATGGTATAGTCCATGAAGGAGCCGGACAGGAGCTGCCCCTCGGCGTCATAGGCCGCGTTCTCCAGCAGCGCCTGGCCGATGCCCTGCGCCACGCCGCCCTGCACCTGGCCCTCCACGATCATCGGGTTGATCACCCGGCCGACATCGTCCACGGCGGCGAAGTTCACCACATGGACAGCGCCGGTGTCGGGGTCGATCTCCACCTCGCAGACATGGCAGCCGCCGGGGAAGGTGAAGTTCTTCGGATCGTAGAACGCGGTCTCCTCGAGCCCGGGCTCCAGCTCCTCGATCGGGTAGTTGTGCGGCACATAGGCGGTGAGCGCGATCTCGCCGAACGCCTTGGACCTGTCGGTGCCGCTGACGGTGAACTTGCCGTCCTTGAACTCGATGTCGTTCACCGAGGCTTCGAGCAGGTGCGCCGCGATCTTCTTGCCCTTCGCGATCACCTTGTCCATCGCCTTGAACAGCGCCGCCCCGCCCACCGCGAGGCTGCGGCTGCCGTAGGTGCCCATGCCGAACGGGATTTTCGCGGTGTCGCCATGCACGACTTCGACGCTCGCGAAGGGAATGCTCAGCGTATCGGCGACGAGCTGCGCGAACGTCGTCTCATGCCCCTGGCCGTGGCTGTGCGAGCCGGTGAGCACGGTCACGCTGCCGGTCGGGTTGACCCGGATGCCGCCCACTTCATACAGGCCCGCGCGCGCGCCCAGCGCCCCGGCGACGGCCGAGGGCGCGATGCCGCAGGCTTCGACATAGGTGGAGACGCCGATGCCGCGCAGCCTGCCGCGCTTCGCCGCCTCCGCCCGCCGCGCCGGAAAGCCCGCCCAGTCGGCGTTCTTCAGCGCGGTCGCGAGCGTCACCTCGTAGTTGCCGCTGTCGTATTGCAGCGCGACCGGCGTCTGGTAGGGGAAGGCATTGGCGGGAATGAAGTTGCGCCGCCGCAGCTCGATGCGGTCGATGCCCGCCTCCTGCGCCGCCGCATCCACCAGCCGTTCCAGCAGGAACGTCGCCTCCGGCCGCCCGGCGCCGCGATAGGCGTCGACCGGCACGGTGTTGGTGAACACCGCCTTCACCTCGGCATAGATCGCCGGCGTCTTGTACACGCCCGCGAGCAGCGTCGCGTGCAGATAGGTCGGGATCGAGGTGGCGAAGGTCGAGAGATAGGCGCCCATGTTGGCGAGCGTGCTGGTCTTCAGCGCCAGGAAGTTGCCCTGCGCGTCCAGCGCCAGCTCGGCGCTGGTGACATGGTCGCGGCCATGCGCGTCGGACACGAAGCTCTCGCTGCGCTCGGCGGTCCACTTCACCGGCCGCTTCAACTGCGCCGCCGCCCAGGTGACGATCGCCTCCTCGGCGTAGTGGTAGATCTTGCTGCCGAACCCGCCGCCCACGTCCGGGGCGACCACGCGCAGCTTGTGCTCCGGGATCTGCAGCACGAACGCGCCCATCAGCAGCCGGATCACATGCGGGTTCTGGCTGGTGGTGTAGAGCGTGTGCTCGCCGCTGGTCGGGTCGAAGTCGCCGAGCGCCGCACGCGGCTCCATCGCGTTCGGGATCAGCCGGTTGTTGGTGAGATCGAGCTTCACCACCCGCGCCGCCGTGGCGAACGCGGCATCGACCGCCGCCTTGTCGCCGAGATGCCAGTCGTAGCAGATATTGCCCGCGACGCTGTCATGCACCAGCGGCGCACCGGGCTTCGCCGCGTCGGTCACGCTCGCGACCGCGGGCAGATCCTGCAGGTCGATGTTGAGAAGTTCGGCGGCGTCCTTCGCCTGCTGCCGGGTCTCGGCGATCACCACCGCAATCGGGTCGCCGACATGCCGCACCTTCTCCTCGGCCAGCACCGGGTGCTTGGGCTCGGCCATCGGGCTGCCGTCCTTGTTGTGGATCAGCCAGCCACAGGGCAGCCCGCCGATCGCGGCAAGGTCGGCGCTCGTGTACACCGCCACGACCCCTGGCGCGGACTTCGCTGCCGTTGTATCCAGCGACGCGATACGCGCATGCGGCCGGTCGCTGCGCCGGATATAGGCGTAGAGCTGGCCGGGACGATTGATGTCGTCGGTATAGTGCCCGCGGCCGGAGATGAAGCGCAGATCCTCGGTGCGCCGAACCGACGCGCCGATGCCCTCGAACGGCGGTGCCATCGCGTCCTCCCTCGTCGCGGCGCGGTTACTCCGCGGCCGCTTTCATGCTTGCGCCGTGCATCAGCGGCCAGGCGGCGGCGATCGCCTTGACGATGTTATGGTAGCCGGTGCAGCGGCACAGATTGCCTTCCAGCCCGTGGCGGATCTGCTCTTCGCTCAGCCCGTCGGGATGCGTCTGCACCAGGTCGACCGCTGCCATCACCATGCCCGGCGTGCAGAACCCGCACTGCAGCGCATGATGTTCGCGGAACATCTCCTGCATCGGATGCAGCGTCCCGTCCGCAGCGGCCAGTCCCTCGATGGTGGTGACGCTGGCGCCGTCGGCCTGCAGCGCGAGCATCGTGCACGACTTGACCGCGCGGCCGTCGACATGCACCACGCAGGCGCCGCACTGGCTGGTGTCGCAGCCGATATGCGTGCCGGTGAGACCGAGCTTTTCGCGCAGCAGTTCCACCAGGAGCGTACGCCCCTCGACGTCCACCGATGTCGCCTTGCCGTTCACCGTCAGGCTCACCCGGGGCATGCATCCCTCCCTTGCCGTCGCGCCGCCACGAGTGTTGGCACCCCGCCTGCGGGCGGTCAAGCAGGTGGCGGGCCGAAGCGATGCAGCCGCTCAGGCCGCAGCCGGCGCAGGTCGCCGGCGCGTCGGGTGAGCCCGGCGGCGTCCAGAAATTCGAGGATCTGAATCGCCACCTTGCGCCCGTTGTCGAGCGCGTCGCGCAGTGCCGCGGCGGTGACGTGCCCGCTCGCCCTCTCGATCCCTGCCGCGATCGCCACGATCTCGGCGAGCGTCGCGGGCAGGAAGAAATGGTCGTGCGCCACCTCGACCAACCGGCCGAGCCGGGTGAGCCGTTTGAGCAGCGTGCGCAACGCGCCCTCAGGCATGCCGAGCGCGGCCGCGAGGTCGCGGGTGCGCGGCGGGCGGAACCGCTCGGCGGCGATGCGCGATCGCAACTCCGCCCACCGCCGCTCCTCCGCCGGCGAGAGCACCACGCGATGCGCCGGCAGCCGCAGCCACGGCCCATCCTGCTCGATCTCGCCCCGGCGCAGCGCCGCGGTCAGCAGGGCGGCGAAGAGCGGCGGCGGCAGGCGCCCGCGCAGCCGCGCCGGCGGCAGGCCCGGCTCGTCGGGATGGGCGGCGTGATGCGCCCCGAGGGCGGCGAGCAGGTCGCGGCGCAGCGCCGCCAGCCCGCTTTCGTGCATCGCGAACCCGCCGAGGGCCACCGCGCCTGCACCGCGCAGCAGGTCCGGCTGCGCCTCGGGCCGGAGGTTGCGGGCGCGGCAGAACGGTGCCAGCGCGACCGGCCCTTCGGCCAGCATCGCCGCCAACGCCGGCAGCGCGGGTTGCACCTGTGCCGCGAGCAGGTGCAACCGCCCCGGTGTCCGGGCGCCGCGACGCGGCGGGAACGGGTCCAGCACCACGCCGCCGCCGATCGTGCGCGCCGCCGCCGCGTCGCGCAGCACGAACCGGTCGCCCGCCAGCGCGCCGATCGCGCGGTCGAGGTGCAGCCGCGCCAGGCCCGGCGCCAGCGGCACCAACCGCGCAGTCACGTGCGCCGCCGCGAGATGGAGGTGCACCGCGAGCCCCGCGCCCGGCGCCGGCACCGGCGCCCCCGGCAGCAGGCGCAACGCGGCGTCGAGCATCGCGGTGGGCGCGTGGATCTCGGGATGCAGCACCCAGTCGCCACGAACCACCTGCGCCCTCTCCGCGCCGGTGATGTTCAGCGCCACCCGCGCCCCGGCCGTGGCGGCCTCGGCAGGGCGGTTGTGGGCATGCAGGCCGCGCACCCGCACCGCGATCCCGGCGGGGGAGAGCATCAGCCGGTCGCCGGATGTCATCGCGCCCGCGACCAGGGTACCGGTCACGACCAGTCCTGCGCCGGCGACGGTGAACGCGCGATCCACCGCGAGGCGCGGGTAGCCCGCGGCGTCGCGCGGCCGTGCCCCGATCGCCGCCAGCGCGGCGCGCAAAGCCGCCACCCCCGCCCCGGTCGTGGACGAGACCGGCAGCACCGGCGCCTGCGCGAGCCCGGTCCCCGCCAGCAGCGCCCGCACCTCGGCTTCCACGGCCGCCTGCGCCGCGCCGGGCAGGTCGATGCGGGTCAGCGCGACCACGCCCCGGTCGATCCCGAGCAGGTCGAGAATCCGGGCGTGCTCCACGGTCTGCGGCATCACCCCCTCGTCGGCCGCCACCACCAGCAGCGCCGCGTCGATCCCGCCCGCGCCGGCGAGCATGGTGGCGACCAGCCGCTCGTGCCCCGGCACGTCGATGAACCCCCAGTCGCCGGCATAGGCGTAACCGAGGTCGATGGTCATGCCCCGCCGCCGCTCCTCCGGCAGCCGGTCGCCGGGCACGCCGGTCAGCGCCCGCACCAGCGCGGTCTTGCCGTGATCGACATGGCCCGCGGTGCCGATGATCAACTCTTGGCTTTCCTTCCCGGCCCCAGCATGCGTAAGCCGCCGGTCATGCCCGCGCTCCTCGCCCGCTTCGCTCACCCGGCCCGGTTAGCCGTGCTTGCCCAGTTCCTGCGCTTCGGCGCCGTGGGCGGCGTCGGCTTCCTGATGGATACCGCGACCGTCTATGCCACGCGCGGCGCGCTGGGGCTGTACGGCGCGGGCCTGCTCGCCTATCTGGTCGCGGCGACGGGCAACTGGATCCTGAACCGGCTCTGGACGTTCCGCGGCCAGAGCAGCGGCCCGGCGCATCGCGAGTGGGCACGCTTCCTGGGGGCGAATGCGCTCGGGTTCGTGCTGAACCGCGGCGCCTACTTCGGGCTCGTGACCGTCTCACAAGTCTGCGCCGACCATCCGGTGATCGCCGTCGCCGCCGGATCGCTCACCGGAATGTTGGCGAACTTCAACCTCTCCCGCCGCCTGGTGTTCACCGGCGGCGATGTGGCCGGACGCTGAGATGGATACTTCGGTCGAGCAGGCAGGCACGCTGCTCCCCGGCGCAGCGGGGTCGGCGGAGCTTCGCGTCGCCGTGCTGATCCCGTGCCACAATGAGGCGATCGCCATCGCGACGGTCGTTGCCGATTTCCGCGCCGCCCTGCCTGGCGCGCGGGTGTTCGTGTACGACAACAACTCCACCGACGCGACCGTGGCGGCGGCGCAGGCGGCAGGCGCGGTGGTGCGGCGGGAGATGCTGCAAGGCAAGGGCTACGTCATCCGCCGTGCCTTCGCCGATGTCGAGGCCGACGTCTATGTCCTGGTGGATGGCGACGACACCTACGACGCCGCGGCGGCGCCGGGGATGGTGCGGCGGCTGGTCGAAGAGCAGCTCGACATGGTCACCGCGACGCGGATCGCCGACTGGCCCGCGGGCTACCGGCGCGGCCACCGTTTCGGCAACCGGCTGCTCACCCGGCTCGTCTCCTACACGTTCGGCAGCCGCGTGACCGACATGCTGTCGGGCTATCGCGTCTTCTCGCGCCGCTTCGTGAAATCCTTCCCCGCCCTCTCGGCGGGCTTCGAGATCGAGACCGAGGTTACCGTGCACGCGCTGGAACTCGCGATGCCGGTGGCCGAGGTCGCCGCGCGGTACCGCGACCGTCCGGCGGGCAGCCGCTCGAAGCTGCACACGGTCAGCGATGGCCTGCGCATCCTGCGCACCATCCTGGTGCTGGTGAAGCAGGAGCGGCCGCTGCAGTTCTTCGCGCTCGCCGGCCTGCTGCTGCTGGCGGCCGGCGTGGCGCTCGGCGTGCCGGTGATCGTGGAGTTCCTGCATACCGGCCTGGTGCCGCGCCTGCCGACGGCGGTGCTGGCGACCGGGCTCGTGCTGCTGTCGTTCCTGTCGTTCTCCTGCGGGCTGATCCTCGAGTCCGTGGCGCGCGGGCGGAAGGAGATGAAGCGGCTCGCCTACCTCGCCATCCCGGCACCCGCCGCGCCGTATTGACGCGCGCGCCCGGCGGGGCGAGGGAGGGTCATGCGCCGCGCGCTGGCCCCCCTCGTCCTCCTGCCGCTCCTGCTCGCCGCCAGCCCCCAGGGACCGCCGCAGGGGCCGGCCCCTGGCCCGGTGCAGGTGATCGGGCGGCCGGGCGCCGGCTGCATCGCGGG
>JAFKFJ010000048.1 GCA_017307335.1 Alphaproteobacteria bacterium
GGCCGGTGAGACGGCGGTGCTGCTGACCAGCGGCCCGATCCGCTTCCATGTCCGCGCGGTGGTGGAGCGCATCCGGCCGACGACGCCCGTGCTCGCGCAGGCCGAGATCTCGCCGCGCGCGCGCATTCGTACCGTCGGCACGATCTGATGCGGCTGAAGCTCTACCGCGCCGCGACGGCGGCACTGGCGATGGGGCGGGTGCGGGCGGAGCTGGGGCCGGACGCGCTGATCCTCGCCACTCGCCATGTCGGCGACGGGGTGGAGGTCACCGCCGCGCTGGAACCCGAGCCGCCGCCACCGCCCGCCGCGGCCGCCAGCCCGTCATTGCGCGGGGCGCTCGCGTGGCACGGCGTGCCGCCGGGGCTGCCGGCGCGGCTGCGCGGCGCCGACCTCGCCGCGGCCGCCGCCGGCGCGCTGCGGTTCGAGCCGTTGCCCATCGAGCGCCGGCCGCTGCTGTTCGCCGGTCCGCCCGGGGCCGGCAAGACGCTCACCATCGCCCGCCTCGCCACCCGGCAGGTGATGGCGGGCGCGCTGCCGCTCGTCGTCACCGCCGACGCGCGCCGGGCCGGGGCGACCGAGCAGCTCGCCGCCTACACGCGGCTGCTCGGCCTCGAACTCGCGGTCGCCGAGCATCCGGTGGCGGTGGCGCGCGCGGTCGCGGGGCGGCGGCGCGGCGGGCCGGCGCTGATCGACCTCGCGGGCGGCGACCCGTTCCAGGAGACCGAGCGGCAGGAGATCGCGGCGCTCGCCGGTGCCATCGGCGCGGCGGTGGTCGCCGTGCTGCCGGCGGCGCTCGACGCGCTGGAGGCGGCCGAGCTCGCCGCCGCCTATCGCGAGGCCGGCGCCGCCCTGCTGGTCGCGACCCGGCTCGACTGCGCCCGCCGCCTCGGCGGCGTGCTGACAGCGGCGACGGCACTGCCGCTCGCCGAGATCGGGGTAGGGCCGGGGGCCGCCGACGGCCTGCTGCCGGCCAGCGCCGACCTCCTCGCCGCCTGGCTCGCCCGCAAGACCCCTCAGGACGCGCTCCCGGACCGCATGCCATGACCGACGCCGCCCAACCGACGCTGCTCCGTCCCCGCACCGCGCGGGCCGGCCGCCTGATCGCGGTCGCCTCCGGCAAGGGGGGTGTGGGCAAGACGTGGCTGGCGGTCACGCTCAGCCACGCGCTGGCCCGCGCCGGCCGGCGGGTGCTGCTGTTCGACGCCGATCTCGGCCTCGCCAACGTGGACATCCAGCTCGGCCTGGTGCCGGAGGGGGATCTCGGCGCCGTCGTCGCGGGCCGGCTGCCGCTGGAGCGCGTGCTGCTGCGCCACGATGCCGGGTTCGACGTGCTGCCCGGCTGCTCCGGCTCCGGCGCGCTCGCGGCCCTCGACGCGCCGGCGCTGGAGGCCGTGCTGCGCGCCCTGCGCGAGGTCGCGCGCGGCTACTCCGACGTCGTGCTGGACCTCGGCGCGGGCGTGGAGCCCACGGTGCGCCGCCTCGCCGCCGTCGCCGACCTGCTGCTGGTGGTGGCGACCGCCGAGCCGACGAGCCTCACCGACGCCTACGCGGTCCTGAAGCTGCACGCGGCCGATGGCGGGGGGGCGGCGCGGGTGGTCGTGAACCAGGCGTCGAGCCGCGCCGCCGGTGAGCGGACCTACGCCACGCTCGCGCGCGCCTGCGCCGCGTTCCTCGGCCGCACGCCGCCCTGTGCGGCGATCATCCGCCGCGACGAGCGGGTGAGTGATGCGATCCGCCACCAGACGCCGCTGCTCACCCGCCATCCCGCCGCCCCGGCCGCCGCCGATGTCGAGGCGCTGGCCGGGGCGCTCACGTAAGCCGCCTACCGGGCGCGGCCCCAGGTGTAGGTGGAGGCGATGGCGTAGTTCCACACCGCGCCGATCAGCGCGCCGGAAAGGCCGGCGAGCCACCAGCTACTGCCGTCGCCGAACACCTCCGCCGCGATACCGATATTGGCGATGGCGCCCACGCTGCAGCCGACGCAGAACACGGCGAGACCGCGCAGCATGCGCCACCCGTGCAGCCGTCGGTCGCGATAGGTGAACTGGTTGTTGAGCAGGAAGTTCGAGACCATGGCAGCCAGCGTCGCCAGCGCCTCGGCCGCGGCGAAGCGCAGGCCGCCGAGCAGGCCCGCGCGCAGCACCGCGAGGTTGACGAGCACGCCGAACCCGCCGATCAGCGCGAACAGCACGAAGCGCACCGGTACCGCGCGGCCGATCAGCTTGTCGGCGATCAGCATGAAGAATTCCCACACCACCATCGCGTCGAGCTTGCTCTCGCCGAACTGGCGGGGGCGGAAGGTGTAGGGGAACTCGCGCGCGCGCAGCGGCCGTGGCGAGGACGCCAGCAGGTCGAGCAGGATCTTGAAGCCCTGGCCGGAGAGGTTGCGCACCGCGGCGTCGAACGCATCGCGCCGGATCAGGAAGAAGCCGCTCATCGGGTCGGCGATGTCGGCGCGCAGGATCAGCCGGCTGATGCGCGTCGCGAGGTCGCTGCCGCGCGCCCGCGCGCCGCCCCAGGCGCCGAGGCTGCCGCCGGCCACGTACCGGCTGGCGATGGCGACGTCGATCGCCTCATCGCGCACGGCAGCGAACATCACCGGCAGCAGCGCCTCGTCGTGCTGCAGGTCGGCATCCATGATCGCGAGAAACGGCGCGGAGCTCGCCAGCACGCCCTCGATGCACGCGCTCGCCAGTCCGCGCCGGCCGATACGCTGCACGCAGCGCACCCGCGTGTCGACCTGCGCGATCGCGCGCACTGCGGCGGCGGTGCCGTCGGTGGAGTCATCGTCGACGAACACGGCTTCCCACGCAATGCCGGCCAGCACGCGATGCAGCCGCTCGATGAGCAGCGGAACGTTCGCCCGCTCATTCAACGTCGGCACGATCACGGCGAGCTCCGGCCCGTGCCTGGCCGGGCGCTCCGGTGTCATCAGACTTCGGTCGGTGTGGGTTGCGGCCACGCCCGCATGCTCCGTCGCGATGGCGGCACGGTTGCTGCCAGAACCGCCGCCCGGATACAAGCCGCGCTCAACCATACGTATTCACGAAACGTTGTAGCTCCGAAAGCAGGGCCGTATCGGCGATGACGCGCGGCACCTTGTTCTGGCCGCCGAGCTTGCCGCGCGCGCGCATCCATGCCTCGAACGTTCCCGGCCGCGCCAGCGTGACCTGCGGCGGGCGCAGGCCAAAGCCGCCCGCCCGATGCGCGGCGTAGTCAGCGTTCTGCTCCGCAAGCTCGGCGTCGAGCGCCGCTGCGAACGCCGCCGCTGCCACGCCTGCCGCGCCGTCGAGTTCGACGATGAAGCAATGCCCGCCGCGCGCGTCAGCGTGGCTCGGCGCCAGTGCCGCCGCCGCATAGTCGGTGACGGTGCCGCCCACGGCGCGCGCCGCCGCCGCGATCGCCGCGTCCAGTTCCGCCCCGACCAGATGCTCCCCCGCGACCGAAAGCGACCAGCTCGTGCGTCCGGTGACGCGCAGGCGCGGCGGATCGCGCGCGATCAGCGTCACCGTGTCGCCGAGCACATAGGCCCACAGGCCGGCATTGCTGGACAGCACGAGCGCGTATTCCACACCGAGCGTGGCATCGGCGATCCACTTGCGCTCGGCCGCAGGGTCGCCGAGAGCCGCCGGTTCGACAAACTCGTAGAACAGCCCGTTGTCGAGAATGAGCCGCAGTCCCTCGCCGTCGCCACGGTCCGCGATGGCGACGAAGCCTTCGCTCGCGGGATACACCTCGCGCGTCTCGGCATGGCTGTCCGCCAGCCATTCGGCGAAGGCGGCACGATACGGCGCGAACCCAACGCCGCCATGCACCACCAGCTCCAGCGCCGGATACAGCGCGCCGAGCCGCTTGCCCGGATGCAACTTCCCCAGCAGATCGAAAAACAGCAGCAGCCAGCTCGGGGTTCCGGAAATGCTGGTGATGCTGGCGGCGAGCGAGCGCGGCGCCAGGGTCGCGATCTTGCGCTCCCAGTCCTCGATCAGCGCCTCGCGCTGCGGCGGAAACATGCGCGGGCGCGCCCAGAACGGCACGTCCGCCGCGGCGATGCCCGAGAGGTCGCCCGCGACCACGCCCGGCGCCAGCCGCTCCAGCGCGGTGCTGCCGCCGAGCAGGAAGTTGAACATCCCGTCGAACGAGCTGTCGATATGCGCTTCGGCC
>JAFKFJ010000217.1 GCA_017307335.1 Alphaproteobacteria bacterium
GGCGCGGCTGGAGGCGGTGCGGCGGGACGGCGCGGTGCGCAACCATCGCGCCTGGCCCGCGCCGCCACCGCCCTGCCGCGTGCTGCGCCCGGAATGACGCCGGTCTATCTGCTGGCCGGGGAGCACAGCGGCGACGTGCTCGGCGCGCGGCTGATCGCGGCGTTGCGGGCGGCGCGCCCCGACCTCACCTTCGCCGGCGTCGGCGGGCCGCGCATGCGGGCGGAGGGGCTGTCCAGCCTGTTCCCCATGCAGGACCTCGCGGTCATGGGGCTGCTCGAAGTGCTGCCGCAGCTCCGCCGGCTGCGCGCCCGGCTCGCCGAGACCGCCGCCGACATCGCGGCACGGCGCCCCGGCGTGCTGGTCACGATCGACAGCCCCGGCTTCGCCTTGCGCCTGCTGCGCCGCGTGAGCGGCCTCGGCGTGCCGCGCGTGCACTACGTGGCGCCGCAGGCCTGGGCGTGGCGCGAGGGGCGCGTGCGGCGCTTTCCCGGGCTGTGGGAGCGGCTGCTGTGCCTGCTGCCGTTCGAGCCGGCGTTCTTCGCGCGGCATGGCCTGCCGGCGCATTTCGTCGGCCATCCGGTGCTGGAATCGGGCGCCGACCAGGGCGACGCGGCGCGGTTCCGGGCACGGCACGGGCTCGACCCGGCGGCGCGGATGCTGGTGCTGATGCCGGGCAGCCGTCCGGGCGAGGCGACGCGGCTGCTGCCGGTCTACGGCGCGACGCTGGCCCTGCTCGCCGCACGGTTCCCGGGCCTCGTCCCGGTCGTGCCGGCCCCGACCGCGGTGGCCGCAACGGTGCGGCTTGCGACCGAGGCATGGCCGGTGCGGCCGCTGATCGTGACCGACATTGGCGAGAAGCACGACGCCTACGCCGCGGCCGCGGCCGCCCTCACCAAGTCCGGCACTTCCACGCTCGAACTCGCGCTCGCGGGGGTGCCGATGGCGGTGACATATCGCGTGAACCCGCTGACCGCGACCGCGGCGCGCGCGCTGATCCGGGTGCCGCACGTGGCGATGGTGAACCTGCTCGCCGGCCGCGCGGTGGTGCCGGAACTGCTGCAGGAGGCATGCCGCCCCGACCGGCTGGCCGCCACGCTCGCGGAGCTGCTGGACGACGCGGCGGCGCGGGAGGCGCAGCAGCGGGCATTCCGGGGTGTGCTGGCGAGCCTCGCCCCGCCGCAGGGCCGTCCCTCGGAGGCCGCGGCGGCGGAGGTGCTCGCCGCGCTCGACGCCGCTCAGCTCCGGCCGTAGTGATCCTCGAGCCGCTCGATGTCGTCCTCGCGCAGCTCGGCGCCGGTCTGCACCTCGATGAACACCATGTCGGCGGCACCGGGGTTGCTGATCCGGTGGATGTCGCCGCGACCGATGCCGATGGACTCGCCGGCCATCAGCTCGATCGTCTCGGCGTTGCGGGTGATGCGGGCGGTGCCGGTGACAATCGTCCACTGCTCGGCGCGGTGCTGATGGCGCTGCAAGGAGAGCACGCCGCCGGGCACCACGCGAATGCGCTTGACCGCATACCCCGGCCCCACGTCGAGCACCGTCCAGTCACCCCAGGGACGGCGATCGCTCTCGCCGGCGGCATAGTCGTTGCGCGTCATGACGTGAGCGTAGCACGCCTCAGCGGTGCGCGCCGAGAACCTGATCGAGCCGCTGGCGCGCAACATGCAGGGTCGCCGCGGCGCTGCGCGCGGCCGAATCTGCGTCCGAGGCGGCCGCACGCCGGGCCAGCACTGCGGCGCGCGTAGCCCTGCCCTGCCGGTATTGCTGTTCGGCTTCGGCCACGCGCCGCTCCGCGGCGATCGCGGCATTCTCCAACGGCTCCGCGACCGCCTCCGCATGCTCCACGGCCAGCCGCGCCTCGACGAGATCGAGGCTGCTCAGGCCGTCGTCATGCGGCACGCTGATGAACGCGCCGGGATCCGTTGCGGCGTCGGTGGCGGGCGTTGCATGCGCGAGCGCGACCCCGGCCGGCGCCGCCAAAGCCAAAGCCACGATGCGAACGGCGCGGACGTTCCGGTGCATGTCCCTCGTCCCGCCCGCAGCAACGTCCGCGCGATCCGTCGGTTCGGCGTCGCGGGCGTAACATCCACAGAAAAGGCGATGCGGCCGCCCCTTCAGGCACGCGCTTCCGCGAGCCGGCGCAGCAGCGCGGCGCTGGCGGCATCGGCGGGGTAGAAGCATTCCAGCGCGAGCTCCGACAACGTGACATCCAGCGGCGTGCCGAACACCGTGACGGTGCTGATGAGCGAAAGCTCCCCCGACGCCGTTGCGAGGCGCATCGGCAGCGCCAGTTCCGTGGCCGCGAGGGGACGCGGCCGCGGGGCCTCCGGCGGAGCCGGATAGCCGGCCACCTCGCGCAGCAGCGCCGCCAGGCGCGGATCGGCGGTGAGATCGAGCGCGCGCCGCAGCCGGGCCAGCAGATGCTCCCGCCACTCGCCCAGATTGAGAATGCGCGGCGCGAGCCCCGCCGGATGCAGGCTGAGGCGCAGCACGTTGACCGGCGGGCGCAGCAGCTCCGGCGCCACCGTGCCGATCAGCGGCGCCACCGCGCGGTTGGCGGCGAGCATCGTCCAGCCGCGGTCGATCGCCAGCGCCGGGTATGGCTCGTGCCCCGCCAGCACCTGATCCACCGCCGCCCGCGCGCTGGCGAGCGCCGGCGCGTCGAACGCCGTCTCGGCGAAAGCCGGCGCGAACCCGCCGGCGAGCAGCAGCAGGTTGCGGTCGCGCAGCGGCACCTCCATCCGCTCAGCGAGGTTGAGCAGCATGTCCCGGCTGGGCCGGGCGCGGCCGGATTCCACGAAGCTGAGGTGCCGGGCGGACACCTCCGCCTCGGTCGCGAGGTCGAGCTGGCTCAGCCGCCGACGCGTGCGCCAGACACGCAGCAATTCTCCGACCGGGCGCACCGCGAGTGACATGGGCAGAACCTAACGCCGGTGCCGGCGCGGACCAATGACCTGGGAGGTAAGCGACGCGCGGCGCTACTGGCTCGCGAGGAAGCGCGCGACCGCCTCGATGTCCCGGTCGCTGTAGCTGCCCAGCAGCGCCGCCATCGAGGGGTTGTTGGTGCGCGCGCCGCTGCGGAAGGCCTGCATCGTGGCCTTCAGATAGGTGCTGCTCTGGCCGGCGAGCCGCGGCGTGCCGCTGTCGCCGTGCCAGTCGTCGAGATGACAGCTCTTGCACGCCGCCTGGTTGTTGACGCTGTCGGCGCGGGTGATGTCGTCGCGCGGCGGCAGCGGCTGCTGCAGGTTGGGCCACGGCTGGTCGGCGAAATACATCGCCAGGTCCTTCATCTCCTGCTTGTCGAGCGATTCCGCGATCGGGCTCATCTGCGGGTTGCGCCGGTGGCCCGCCTTGAAGTCGCGCAACTGGATGTAGATGTAGCCGGCGTTCTGACCCCAGATGACCGGCGTTTCCGGATTGATGGGCACGCCCGCCGCGCCGTGGCAGGCGGCGCAGAGCGCCGCCTTCTCCGGCGGCTCCTGCGCGCGCGCAGGCGCCGCGACCGCGGCGAGCAGCGCGAGGGCGAGGAGGGTTCCGGTTCTGGTCATGGTCGCCTGGTGTCTTGCCGGGGTGCCGTGCTTGCGGGATCAGTTGAGCGTAAAGGCAATGACCACGTTGCCGCGGCGATAGTTGAGCTGCGCGTTGCCGCCCGCCGCAACCACCACGTATTGCTGGCCGGCGATGCTGTAGGAGATCGGCGGCGCGTTGACGCCGGCGCCGACATAGAACTGCCACAGCACGCGGCCGTCCTGCGCGTCGTACGCCTTGAACGTGCCATCCCCGTCCCCGGTGAAGAGAAGCCCGCCAGCGGTCGCCAGCACGCCGCCCACCATCGGCCGCGCGGTACGCACCTGCCAGCGGATCTTGCCGGTGTCGTAGTCCACGGCGGATATGTTGCCCCATTGCGGCGCGCCGGGAATCGCCTTCACCCCACCGCCGAGCCACAGCCGCCCGCCCGGATAGGGCGTGCTGTCGGTGAAGTAGGTCATCGGCTGGTGGATGTTGAGCGCGTAGGCAAGGCCCAGCTTCGGGTTGAGCGCAATCGGCGACCACGCGACGCCGCCATTGGCGCCCGGCTGCATCGGCACGCCGTCCTTCGTCGGCACGGTCCACATGCCGTCCTGCGGCACCATCGGGTCCGACACGCGGATCAGGCTGCAATCCTTGCGGCTGTTGACATAGAGGTTTCCGGTCTTGCCCGCCTCCAGCACCGCCGGGACGGTCTTGCCGTCCTTGTCCTTGACGTCGGCGAGCACCGGCGCACTCGCCGGCTCCAGGTTCCAAAGGTCATGCGGCACGTACTGGAAGTGGCAGATGTACTTGCCGGTCTCCAGGTCCACCGCCACCAGGCTGTCGGTGTAGAGGTTGTCGCCAGGCCGGACGGAGCCATCGTAGGGCGGCGACGGATTGCCGACGACGAAGTATACCCGGTTGGCGGCCAGATCGACCGCCGGGGTCTGCCACACGCCGCCGCCGAGCACCCGGTACGGGTCGCCGGACTTCGCATAGGCAGCCTTCTCGGCGGCGATGTCGCGATGCAGGTCGTGCCCGGTGGCATCGGTGGTGGCCCACACGCCCTGCGAGTTCTCGGGGGTGGTGTTGAACGTCCACAGCAGCCTGCCGTTGATCGCGTCGAACGCCTTGACGAAGCCGCGGATGCCGTACTGGCCACCGCTGACACCGATCAGGATCTTGCCGTTCACCACGGTCGGTGCGGCGGTGACGGAATAACCGAGCTGCGGATCGGCGATCTGCGTCTGCCAGATGAGCTTGCCGGTCTTGGCCTCGAGCGCCACCAGCTTCGCATCGAGCGTGCCGAAATAGACCCGCTCGCCATAGACGGCGACGCCGCGGTTGTTCGGCCCGCAGCAATAGCCGGTGACCGAGCTCATGCGATGCTTGTAGTGCCAGAACTCCGCGCCCGTGCGCGCATCGAGCGCGTAGACGTGGTTGTAGGCGGAGGTTACGTACATGACGCCGTTGTTCACGATCGGCGTCGTCTCCAGCGAGTCCATGACGTCCATCTGAAAGACCCAGGCCGGATGCAGCCCCGACACGTTGCTGACGTCGATCTGCCGGTTGGGGTAGTAGCGTGTCTGCTGGTAGCTGCCGTTGGCGAGCAGGAAGTTGTTGCCGTCGCCGTCGGCATGGTTCAGCAGGTCCTGAGTGAGGAGGTTCAGGTCGACGAACTTCGCGGCGGTGCGACTCTCCTGCGCGCCCGCGGTGCCGGCGAGCGCGAGGGTCACAACGCCTGCCAGAAGGGCCAGCCCGCCAGCCCTCGCCATCGAAACGCTCCCTGATCGTGAAACCGCCCGCACCGTTGCAGGGGCGGCGGGCCGAAGCTACCGGCCGCCTCGCGGCCTCGCAAGCGCCGCAGACCCGCGCCGCGCTTGACTTTCGTACAGTTGAGCAAAAGGATGCCGGCAAATGTGAACGCGGGTTGAAGGCACACCGCCGGCCGCAGGGAGAAACGGGCATGAAGACGATCCGGGGTCCGGCGATCTTCCTCGCGCAGTTCGCCGCCGACGCGGCCCCCTACAACTCGCTCGCCGACATCGCCCGCTGGGCCGCCGGCCATGGCTATCGCGGCGTGCAGATCCCCTCCTGGGACGGCCGGCTGTTCAACCTCGCCCGTGCCGCCGAGAGCGCCGCTTATTGTGACGAGGTGCGTGGCGCCTGCGCCGCCGCCGGAGTGGAGATTACCGAACTTTCAACGCACCTGCAGGGCCAGCTCGTCGCCGTTCATCCGGTGTATGACGAACTGATGGACGGGTTCGCGGCCCCACACGTGCGCGGCAAGCCGAAGGCACGGCAGGAATGGGCGGTGCAGCAGCTCCTGCTCGCCGCGCGCGCCTCCCGCAATCTGGGCCTCACCGCGCATGCCACGTTTCCCGGCGCGCTGGTCTGGCCGTTCCTCTACCCGTTCCCGCAGCGCCCGGCCGGGCTGGTGGAGAGCGGCTTCACCGAGCTGGCGCGGCGCTGGCGCCCGATTCTGGATGCGTTCGACGATGCCGGCGTCGACGTCTGCTATGAAGTACACCCCAGCGAGGACATCCACGACGGCGATACCTGGGAACTCTTCCTCGACAAGGTCGGTCATCACAAGCGCGCGTGCCTGCTGTACGACCCGAGCCACCTGCTGCTGCAACATCTCGACTACCTCGAATACATCGACCTCTATCACGAGCGCATCCGCATGTTCCACGTGAAGGACGCGGAACTGCGGCCGAGCGGGCGCAGCGGCGTGTATGGCGGCTTCCAGCCCTGGATCGGGCGCGCCGGGCGGTTCCGCTCGCTGGGCGACGGGCAGGTCGATTTCTCCGCGATCTTCTCCAAGCTCACCCAGTACGACTTCGACGGCTGGGCGGTGCTGGAGTGGGAGTGCTGCATCAAGGACAGCGACCAGGGCGCCGCCGAGGGTGCCCCGTTCATCGCCCGGCACCTCATCAGGGCGGCCGGCCGCGCCTTCGACGATTTCGCCGCGAGCGGCACCGACGAGGCGGCGAACCGCCGGATCCTGGGGATCGGCTGAGCCATGGCCATCGAGGGCAGCGCGAGCGGAATCGCCGAACGGCGGCTCCGGCTCGGCATGGTGGGCGGCGGGCGCGGCGCGTTCATCGGCGCGGTGCATCGCATGGCCGCACGCCTCGACGACCGCTATGAGCTCGTCGCCGGCGCCCTCTCCTCCGACGCGCAGCGCGCGCACGCCTCGGCCGCCGACCTGCACATTGCCCCGGACCGCAGCTATCCGAGCTTCAGCGAAATGGCGCGGAAGGAAGCGGGCCGTCCGGACGGCATCGACGTGGTCGCGATCGTCACGCCGAATCACCTGCACTACGCCGCCGCGCGCGCGTTCCTTGAAGCCGGGATCAGCGTGATCTGCGACAAGCCGCTGGCCAGCACGCTTGCCGACGCGCTGGCGCTGGAGAAGGCGGTGCGCGAGAGCGGCCTCATCTTCGGCCTCACGCACAACTACACCGGCCATCCGCTGGTGCGACAGGCGCGCGAGATGGTGGTCGATGGCGCGCTCGGGGCGCTGCGCGTGGTGCAGGTGGAGTACGCGCAGGACTGGCTCACGACGAAGCTGGAGGACAGCGGCCAGAAGCAGGCCGCGTGGCGCACCGACCCCGCGCAGAGCGGCGCCGCCGGCTGTGTCGGCGACATCGGCACCCACGCCTTCAACCTCGCCGAGTTCGTCAGCGACCTCGCGGTGGAGCGGCTGGCCGCCGAGCTGACGACGTTCGTGCCGGGCCGTGCGCTGGACGACAACGCCGCCGTGCTGCTGCGCTTCGCCGGCGGCGCGCGCGGCGTGCTGTGGGCGAGCCAGGTGGCGGTGGGCAGCGAGAACGCGCTGCGCCTGCGCCTCTACGGCGACAAGGCGGCACTCGAATGGGCGCAGGAGCAGCCGAACGCGCTGACCTTCACGCCCTACGGCGAACCGCCGCGGCTGATCCGCCGCGCGGGGGCCGGCGCCTCCGCCGTCGCGGCGCAGGCGAGCCGCATCCCGGCCGGACACCCCGAGGGTTATATCGAAGCGTTCGCGCAGCTCTATCGCGACCTCGCCGACCAGCTCACCGCCCATATCGCCGGGCGCACGCCGGATGCGGGCTGCATGCTGGTGCCGGGGATCGAGGCGGGCGTGCGCGGCATGCGCTTCATCACCGCCGCCGTCGCCTCCAGCCGCAACGGCGGCGTCTGGACCGATCTGTAGGACCACCATGAGCGACGATTTCGCGGACATCCCGCCGATCCGCTACGAAGGGCCGCCGAGCCGCAACCCGCTCGCGTTCCGCCACTACGACCCGTCGCGCGTGGTGCTGGGCAAGACGATGGCCGAGCATTTCCGCTTCGCGGTCTGCTACTGGCACTCGTTCTGCTGGCCCGGCGCCGACATGTTCGGCGTCGGCACCTTCCGCCGGCCGTGGCAGGCGGCCGACACGGTGGAGATGGCGGAGCGCAAGCTCGATGCCGCCTTCGCGTTCTTCACGAAACTCGGCGCGCCGTATTTCTGCTTCCACGACGTCGATGTCGTCCCGCTCGGCGAAAGCCTGCGTGAAGGCTGGAGCAATCTCGACCGCATGGCGGACCGCATGGCCGCCAAAATGCAGGCGAGCGGCGTCAGGCTGCTGTGGGGCACGGCCAACCTGTTCAGCCATCCGCGCTACATGGCGGGCGCCGCCACCAATCCCGATCCCGCCGTGTTCGCCTATGCCGCCGGCCAAGTGAAGAAGGTTCTGGAAGTCACGCACCGGCTGGGCGGCGAGAACTACGTGCTGTGGGGCGGGCGCGAGGGCTACGACACGCTGCTCAACACGCGCATCGGCCAGGAGCTGGACCAGCTCGGCCGCTTCCTGGCACTGGTCGTGGAGCACAAGCACAGGATCGGCTTCACCGGCACGATCCTGATCGAGCCGAAGCCGTGCGAGCCGACCAAGCACCAGTACGATTTCGACGCCGCCGCGGTCACGGCACTGCTGCGCAAGTTCGGGCTGGAGCGCGAGGTGAAGCTGAACCTCGAGGTGAATCACGCGACGCTCGCCGGCCACACGTTCGAGCATGAGCTGGCCTACGCGGCGTCGCAGGGCCTGCTCGGCAGCATCGACGTCAACCGCGGAGACGCGCAGAACGGCTGGGACACCGACCAGTTCCCGAACTCCGTCGCCGACTGGACGCTGGCAATGCTGGAAATCCTGCGCGCGGGCGGCCTCGGCAGCGGCGGCTTCAACTTCGACGCCAAGGTGCGGCGGCAGTCGATCGACGCGGTGGATCTGTTCCACGGCCATGTCGGCGCCATGGATGTCTGCGCCCGCGCGCTGCTCGCCGCGGCGGCGATCATCGAGGACGGGGAACTCGATCGCTTCGTGAGTGACCGCTACGCCGGCTGGGGCAGCGGGTTCGGCGCCGACATCCTCGCCGGCCAGCTCACGCTGGAGCAGATCGCGCAGCGGGCACACGACGCGCCGGCGCCGCAGCCGCGGTCCGGGCGGCAGGAGTTCCTGGAAAACCTCATCAATCGCTTCGCCTGACGCCATGCCGCTCAACATCTGCATGGTCGGCTACGGCATGATGGGGGTGTGGCACACCGAGGCGCTGCGCCGCACCGATGCCGTGCTGCACACCGTCATCGGCCGCCGCGCCGACGCCGCCGCCGAGTTCGCGCAACGCTACGGCTATCGCCGCTCCGGCACCTCGCTCGGCGCGGCCCTCGCCGACCCGGCGATCGACGTGGTGATTCTTGCGAGCCCCAGCGAGCAGCACGAGGCGCAGGCGATCGCGTGCCTGCAGGCCGGCAAGCACACGCTGATCGAGATCCCGATCGCGATGTCGCTCGCCGGTGCCGAGCGCGTGGTGGCGGCGGGCGAACGCAGCGGACGCATCTACGGCCTTTGCCACCCGATGCGCTTCCGCCGGGAGCGCGAGGCGCTGCGCGCGCGGGTGCAGGCGGGCGAGGAGCATATCCGCCACATCGCCGGCCGTTTCTTCATCAAGCGGCTGGTGAACATCGGCGCCACCGGCTACCGGCGAAGCTGGAGCGACAACATCCTGTGGCACCATTTCTGCCACTTCGTCGATCTCGGCATGTTCCTGTTCGACTTCGTGCCGGTGCGCCGCGTGCAGGGGCATCTCGGCACGCTGCACGCCACGACCGGCATTCCGATGGAATGCACGGTTCTGGTTGAGACCGAGGCCGATCAGACCCTGCTCGTGCACGGCTCCTACCACGCGACGTGGCGGCTCTACGACAAGCTCATCGTCACCGACCGCGACACCTATCTGTTCGACATCCTCGGCGGCACGCTGCGCACCGAATCCGGCACCGTCGCGATCGAGGGCGAGCAGGACAACTGCGCGCGGGTGACGCTCGATTTCCTCGACGCGGTGAAGACCGGGCGCGCGCCGCTCGCGGCGGGGCCGAGCGTGCTGCCCGCGATGCGGGTGCTGCAATCGGTGCAGGACGATTGGGACGCGCGATACGGCGCGCAGGCCATCCCCGGGCGGCCGCTGGCGTAGGCACCGGCCCCTCCCGCCGCGCAAGGATCGCTACCTCGCAGGTAATCGACCCGCCGCCGCCGGCGCGGCTTGATGCTGCGCGGGTCGGCGGCAGTCGCCGGCCGGGGTCCGACAGACAGAGAGGGGATCGCCCCATGCTGGGCAGACGCGAACTCGCCGGACTCGCCGCGGTGCTGGCCTGCCTCGCCACGCGGCAGGCGGCAGCGGCACCGCCGAACGGCCTCGACACGAGCAGGAGACAGCGAATGAGCAACGCCAACGAAATCGTCGTCAACTACCTCGCCGCCTGGAACGAGCGCGACGCGCGGCGGCGCGGGGAAATCATCGCCCGCACCTGGGGCGAACGCGGCGTGTATGTCGACGCGCATCGCCGTGGCGAGGGCCACGCCGGCATCGACACGATGATCGCTGCGGCGCAGGCACAGTTTCCCGGCTACCGGCTGCGTCTCGTCAGCAAGGTGGAGGCACACAACGGCCGCATCCGGTTCAGTTGGGCCGCCGGCGGCACGGAGGAGGCGCCGCTCTACCTCGCCGGCACCGATTTCGTGGTGCTTGGCGCCGATGGCCGCGCCGACACGGTCACCGGCTTCGTCGATGCCGCGCCGGCGCCGATGACCTGATCACGCAAGCCGCGCGCCGCACCGCGCCCTCCGGGCGGTGCGGCGCAAGGCTGCAGGCGCGTCATGCGATCTGCAGGTTCTGCAGCGCGCCTTCCAGTTCCTGAAAGCTCGGCATGTGCTCGTTTGGCGCCATCTTGCGCCCGGTCTCCACGCTCACCTGCGGCGCGTTGCCGTGCAGGTGCGCCACCAGCACGGCGCGGACGACTTCCAGGTATTTCGCCTCCTCCTCCACCACGGCGCGCAGCCGGCTGGCGAACGGGCCGACCATGCCGTAGGCGAGCAGCACGCCGAGAAAGGTGCCGGTCAGCGCGCCGCCGATCATCGCCCCCAGCACCGCCGGCGGCTCGTTGATGTGCGCCATGGTCTTGATCACGCCGAGCACCGCGGCGACGATGCCGAGCGCCGGCAGGCCGTCGGCCATCGTCTGCAGCGCATGCGCCGCGTGCAGTTCCTCGTTCAGCGTCTTCTTCAGCTCCCGCGCCATCACGTCCTCGATCTGGTTGGGATCGTCCGCGTTCATGCCGACCATGCGCAGGTAGTCGCAGATCATGCCGCTGGCGTGGCGGTTTTTCAGGATTTTCGGGAACTTCTGGAAGGCTGCGCTCTCCTCGGGCTTCTCGATATGCGGCTCCAGCGCCATCGCGCCCTTCGTGCTCGCCAGCCGCACCAGGAAATACAGCAGGCTGAGCAGATCGACGTAGTCCGCCTTCTTGAACAGCGCGCCCTTCAGGATCTTGCCGAAGCCGCCGAGCGTGTGTTTCACGTCGTGGATGCTGTTGGCCATGATGAAGGTGCCGGTGGCGGCGCCGCCGATGGTCAGCATCTCGAACGGCACCGCCTCGATCAGCGGCCCCATGCTGCCGCCCGAGGCGAGATAGCTGCCGAACACGCACGCCAGCAGGAAGACAAGCCCGCCGATCGTCGTCATGCGCGGGCATGCCCCCGGCGCGGCGTGCGGGGATCGGGGCGCGTCATCAGGACTTGTCGGGGGGCTTCAGGCTGCTGCGCACGACGATCGCGATGCGCCGGTTGGCCGCGGCGAGCGGATCGGCGGGCAGCAGCGGCTCGCGGTCGGCACGGCCGCTGACTTCCGCAAACCGCCCGTCCGGCACGCCCGCCTCGGCCAGCAGCCGGCGCGTGGCATTGGCCCGCTCGGTGGAAAGGTCCCAGTTGCTGCGCCCGCCGCCCTTGAACGGCGCGGCATCGGTATGGCCGGTGATCGAGACCGGCTCCGTCAGCCGCTCCAAGACCGGCGCGATCTTGTCCAGCAGAAGCTTGGCACGCTGGTTCGGCTCGATCGAGCCGGACGCGAACATCGGCTTGCCGTCTTCGTCGAGCAACTGGATGCGCAGCCCGTCCGGCGTGATGTCGATGGCGAGCTGGCGTGCGAGCTGGGCGAGCGACGGGTCGGCGGCGATCGCATCGCGAATCTGCTGCGCCGCGGCGCGGAAAGTCGCCTGCTCCTGCGCGGCCGCGGCAGCGGCTGCGGCGGCGCTCTGCTGCGCCTGGGCCCTGGGCAGCGTGCCGGCGCCGGCATTGGCGAGGAACTCGGCCTTGCTGGGGCTGCTCGCCTGCACAGGCGCGACGCCGCCGCCGGGCGCGTGCTCCCCGTCCTGATCGACCGCCCTGGTGGCGTTGCCGGTCGCGTTGCGCCGCTCGCCGCGCGGCGAGCGGTTGTCATCAGCGTCGGTCGTCGACGCCGGGGTGGTGAGCTTCGCGTCCGCGTTGTCGTCGGGCACCACCGGGGCCTTGCCCTCGATCACCGTCTGCGCCCCGCGGTCGGAGACCATCGAGCCCTGGTCGTACGGCGTATGGCCGCCGAACGGGGCGCCGGAGCCGGAGGAGTTGCGGCTCAGGGCGTTCAGCGGGGTGAAATAGTCGGCAAGCCCCCCCCGCTGCTCCTCCGTGGTCGCGTTGAGCAGCCACATCAGCAGGAAGAAGGCCATCATCGCTGTCACGAAATCGGCGTAGGCCACCTTCCACGCGCCGCCGTGGTGGCCGCCCTCCACCACCTCCTCCTTGCGGATGATGATGTCGCCGTGATCGTTCCTGCGCCCGCCCTTCTTCGCCATGCGCCCCTGCCCGCGCGCGGCCGATCCGCGCAACCCGGGCCAAGCCTGCGACGGGTTGCTTAACCGGCGGCTAACCCCGCGGGATCAGGCGGCCAGCACGCGGGCGAACAGGGCGGGATCGACGTTGCCGCCGGAGATCACGGCGCCCACCACCTTGCCCCGCGCGTCGAACCGCCCCGCGAGCAGCGCCGCGAGTGCCACGACGCCCCCCGGTTCCACCACCAGCTTGAGCTGGGCGAAGGCGAAGCGCATCGCGGCCAGCACGTCGCCCTCCTGCACCACCACCCCGCCGGCAAGGCGGCGGCGATTGACGGCGAAGGTCAGCTCCCCCGGGATCGGCGCCAGCAGCGCGTCGCAGAGCATCGGGCCGCCGGGCGCGTTGGCCACCCGCTCCCCGGCCGCGAGCGAGCGGGTGGTGTCGTCCCAGCCCTCCGGCTCGACGCAGAAGACGCGGGTGGCGGGGGCGGCGCCTTCCATGGCCAGCGCGCTGCCCGCGACCAGCCCGCCGCCGCCGGTGCAGACCAGCAGGGCGTCCAGAGTGAGCCCGGCCGCCGCCGCGTCCTGCGCGAGTTCCAGCGCGGCGGTGCCCTGCCCCGCCATGACGTGCGGATGGTCGTAGGGGGGGATGAGCGTGGCGCCGGTCTCGGCGGCGAAGCCGGCGCTGAGCGCCTCGCGGCTGTCGCGCAGGCGGTCATAGGCGCGGATGGTCGCCCCCCAGCGCGCCGTGCTGTCACGCTTGATGGCCGGCGCGTCGGCCGGCATGAACACCGTCGCCGCCACCTCCAGCGCCGCCGCGGCACAGGCCACGGCCTGGCCGTGATTGCCGGAGGAGTGCGTGACCACCCCCGCCCGCCGCGCGGCCGGGCCGAGCTGGCGCAGCGCGTTGGTCGCCCCGCGCAGCTTGAAGCTGCCGGTGCGCTGCAAGGGCTCGGGCTTGAGAAGAATCGTGCCGCCGGTCAGCGCATCGAGCGCCGGGCTGCGCAGCATCGGCGTGCGCACGATATGCAGGGCGATGCGGGCGTGGGCAGCGGCAACGTCCTCGTAGGTGGGCAGGTCCATGGCGACTCGTGGTCAGCGGGGGCGCGGCAGCACGACAGCGGGCGTGTCGGGCAGGCCGGTGACGACATAGAGGCTGTAGCGCGCCGCGACCAGCCCGTCCCGCGCCCGCACCACCTCGCCCACAAGATGCGCACCCGGCCAGCCTCCATCGCCGCGCCCGGCCGGCCGCAGCAGCAGGCCGGGACGATCGGTCTCCGCCGGGCGGGGTGGCCGCAGGGCGAAGTAGGCCCAGCGGGGATCGGCGCCGAGCACCGGCAGCGTGGCCGGCAGGCCGCGCGCCAGCTCCGCCGCGAGCCCATAGTTGTCGGCGGCGACGTAGCCGGCCCCGGCGCGCGCCGCGATGCCGGCGACCTCCGCCGAGAGCCCGGGCCAGCCGCCGAGCTGCGCCAGGGTCGGATCGAGCCAGGGCGACAGCCGCAGCGGCGCCAGCGTCGCCTGGAGATAGACCACCGCGGTGAGGGCGAAGCCCAGCGCCATCGCCGGCGCCTGCCAGCGGCGCAGCAGCGGGGCGGCGGCGAGCGCCGCGGCGGGATAGATGACTGCCGGCCAATTCGCCTGCACGCGGTCGCCGAGCGCATGCTGCACGAACACCGCCGCGGGAATGACCGTCAGCGCCGCGAGCAGCGACCACACGGCCTCGCGCCGCGCCGCGCCCTGCGCCGCGCGTGCAATGCCGGCGGCGAACAGCACCGCGAGCAGCGGCGTCGCAAGCCCGATCTGGCCGGCGACCAGCTCGCCCAGGAACTGCAGCGCGCGCACCGGCGCCCAGTCGCCGACGCGGCCGCCCTGGCGGATGAAGCTCACCCAGTCATGCGTCGCGTTCCACAGCAGCACCGGCAGGAAGGCCGCCGCGCCGAGCAGCACACCCAGGGCGGGTTGCACCCGTCGGAGCCAGAGGTGCAACCCGGGCACCCAGAGCACCCAGAGCAGCATCGCGGGGGCCAGCAGGAAGGCCGTGTACTTGCTATCCGCCGCCAGCCCGGCCGCCAGCCCGGCCAGGAGCCACCACGCGCCGTTGCCGGTCGCCCACAGCCGCGCCAGCGCCCACAGGGTCGCGGTCCAGAAGAACAGCAGCGGTGTGTCCGGGGTCATCGTGACCCCGCCGGCGCCGAACAGCAGCGTCGCGTTCAGCAGCCCGGCCGCCCGCACGCCCAGCGCCCGCGTGCCGAGCAGGTCGCGCCCGGCCTGGACCACCAGCACGCTGCCGAGCGCCGTCGCCACCGGGGCCAGCAGCCGCACGCCGAGCGCGCCGTCGCCGGCGAGCGCGGTGCCGATCCGGATCCACAGCGCCACCATCGGCGGATGGTCGAGGAAGCCCGGCGCCAGCACACGCGACCAGACCCAGTAATAGGCCTCGTCCGGCGCCAGCGGCGTCGCGGCGGCCACGATCAGGCGCAGGACGGTGAGCCCCGCGAGCGCCGCGAGCGCGCCGATCAGAGCGGAACGCCGGCCAGCGCCCGGCTGGTGCGGATGGTCTGCAGCGTCTGCACCCGGCTCACATGCGTCGCCCCGGTCAGCCGCTGGGTGAGCTGGTTCTCATGCGCCGTGTCGCGCGCCACGACCTTGAGCAGGAAGTCGCCGCCGCCGCGGATCATGTGGCACTCGCGCACCTCCGGCCAGGCGGCCACCATCGACTCGAAGGCGGCGAGCACGCTTTCCTTCTGGCTCTCGAGCCCGACGACCGCGAAAAACGTGATCTCCCACCCCAGGCGCTGCGGGTCGGTGTCGGCGTGGTAGCCGCGGATGATCCCGGCCTCCTCCAGCCGCCGCACGCGGCGCAGACAGGGCGGGGCGGAGATGCCGGCGCGGCGGGCCAGCTCCACGTTGGTCATCCGCCCGTCCGCCTGCAGCTCCGCCAGGATGCGCCGGTCGATCGCGTCGAGCACGGGCACGTCGCTGGTTTGAGGCTTCATCCGGGTGGCCCCTCCGCCTGGGCTCGCCGCGAAATCTTATTGCACGTATCCCGCCGGGCAAGACCACTTTGCTTCGGTTCCTTGTTCTGGTCCCGCCGAGGCCGATATGTTGTTCCGGAGCGAACGACGGAGCAGCCATGCCGCAGACACATCGCACCCGGTTGCTGATCATCGGCGCCGGGCCGGCCGGCTACACCGCGGCGATCTACGCCGCCCGCGCGGCGCTGGAGCCGCTGCTGGTGGCGGGGATGCAGCCGGGCGGGCAGCTCACCATCACCACCGACGTCGAGAACTATCCGGGCTTCGCCGCGGCCGTGCAGGGGCCATGGCTGATGGAGCAGATGGCGGCACAGGCGCGGCACGTCGGCACCCGCATCGTCGACGACATCATCGTGAGCACCGATTTCGCCGAGCGCCCGTTCCGGGCAGTGGGCGATGGCGGCGATTCGTATGAGGCCGAGTCGGTCATCGTCGCGACCGGCGCGGCGGCCCGCTGGCTCGGTCTGCCGAGCGAGCGGCGGCTGCAGGGCTTCGGCGTCTCCGCCTGCGCCACCTGTGACGGGTTCTTCTTCCGCGGCAAGCGCGTGGCCGTCATCGGCGGCGGCAACACGGCGGTCGAGGAGGCCCTGTACCTGACCCACCACGCCGAGAGCGTGACGCTGGTCCATCGGCGCGACTCGCTGCGGGCGGAGAAGATTCTCCAGCGCCGGCTGTTCGCCGAGCCGAAGGTGCGGGTGATCTGGGACAGCGTGGTGGAGGAAATCCTGGGGCCCGAGAAGCCGGCGACGGTGCATGGGCTCACGCTGCGCAACGTGCACAGCGGCGAGCGGAGCCGGCTGGATGTCGATGGAGTGTTCGTGGCGATCGGGCACACGCCCAACACGGCGCCGTTCGCGGGCCAGGTGGCGATGGACCCGGAGGGCTACATCCTGACCGCGCCGGGCAGCACGCGCACCTCGGTCGATGGCGTGTTCGCGGCGGGCGACGTGCAGGACAAAATTTGGCGTCAGGCGGTGACGGCGGCGGGAACCGGTTGCATGGCGGCGCTGGAAGCCGAAAAGTGGCTGGCAGCGCAGGGTGCCGACTCCGCGCTGGCGGCGGCGTGAATGACGCACGGGGCGTCGCCGGACGCCGCGGCGAAGGGGATGTGTTCACCATGGACTGGGACAAGCTGCGGGTCTTTCACGCGGTCGCCGAGGCGGGCAGTTTCACGCATGCCGGCGACACGCTGAACCTGAGCCAGTCGGCGGTCTCGCGGCAGATCTCGGCGCTGGAGGAGGCGCTGCAGGTGCCGCTGTTCCACCGCCATGCCCGCGGCCTGATCCTCACCGAGCAGGGCGAGAGCCTTAACCGCACGGTGCGCGAGGTGTTCGCGAAGCTCGCGATGACCGAGGCACTGCTGACCGAGAGCAAGGAGAAGCCCGCCGGCCGGCTGAAGGTCACGACCACGGTCGGGTTCGGGGCGACCTGGCTCGCACCCCGCGTGCAGCAATTCCTCGATCAGTATCCCGACGTGACGATGAGCCTGATCCTGGACGACGCCGACCTCGACCTGGCGATGCGCGAGGCCGATGTGGCGATCCGCATGCACGCGCCGAAGCAGCCCGACCTCGTGCAGCGCCACCTGATGACGATGGAGTGGCACGTCTGCGCGAGCCCCGACTACCTGCGCAAGCACGGCACGCCCGCGACGCCCGAGGACCTCGATTCGCACCGGTTGATCCTGTTCGGCGACTATCGCGCGCCGGTTCCCGACATCAACTGGCTCGCCGAGATCGGGCGCCGTCCGGGCAATCCGCGCCGCGCGCTGCTGGAAGTGAACAGCCTGCAGGCGATGGTCATGGCGGTGCGTTCCGGCATCGGCCTCGCCGCCCTGCCCGACTACATGGCGGCCGAGGAAGAGGGCGCGCAGCGCAGCGTGCGGCTGCTGACCGAGCTGAAGGCGCCGAAGGTGGACGTGTATTTCGTCTACCCGGAGGAGCTGCGGACCTCCAAGCGCGTCGCGGTGTTCCGGGACTTCCTGCTGGCGCGGCTGGCCCAGCGCGGCTGAGACCGTACCGCGAGACCGGCTTGCAAGTGCTTGCGCCATGCGCATGCGGCATGGCGGCCCCGGACGGGTCCGGGTAGCACACCACCGCACCGCACCATACGTTGAGTCCCGGTCCTGCCCGCGGGCAGGCCCAGGGGGCCTGCGGGCCTCCTCGTCTCCCAGACGTGAAGCCTCCCTGTATCCTTGCCCCGCCCGATCCCTGATCCGGCGGGGCTTTCTTTTTCCGAGGCTGGCGACGGGTCGGCGAGGTGCCGGCCGCATGCCTTCAACGGTTGGTGGGACCGATCGGGTAGGACCAGAACGGCTCGCGGATCGCCTCGTTGGCCACGGGGCCGCCGATGATCGCCGGAACCGCGGTGCTGTCGCCGTCGATGACGCCGCTGCTGCTTTGTGCCGGCGGCACCGTGAGCTGAACCTTGGCCCCGGGCGGGCGCTGCTCATCCCACGCGCCGCTGATGCTGTCCTGCCAGTCAACGTGGGCCAGTACCTGAAAGGCAGGCTTGGCCACCGGCTGCACGCTGGTGTCGCGAACCGCGAGGTAGGTCGTGAACTGCGCGCCGTAGCGGAATTCGCCGACATGCGTCTTGCCGGGATGAACCGGGTTGGACAGCGGCAGGAGTTGATAGCCCCGGTCCCAGATCGCCGGCGTACGCACGTCGCCATCCGCCGCGAACGGGGGCGTGACGCTTGGCTCGTAGCCGGTAACCCAGGTATCCGCAGCGGTGTACGCGTCCCGGATCGGCACGGGCCCCGACGCCATCAATTGCGCGTCGTAGGGCGTTCCGTCCCCCCAACGCACGTAGACCAGAACGCCTCTCAGGACCTGCAGGATACCGGCCTCATAGTTGCCAAACGGGTCGGTTGCGGCACCGTGGGCGGTCACATCGGCCTGCCACTCGAAGAAACTGCCTTGCGCGCCCTGGTTCTCCTCGCCGGGGGAAATCTGGAGCCCGCGCGCTCCGGGAGGGAACGGTCCCCCCGGAACGTCGCGGGCGTCGAGCGGCGTCATTGCCAGGCTGTGGTTGCCGTGCGTGAAGCTCACCGCGCGCTGGACCCGGAGGTCGCTGCCGCTGGACAAGCGCGGCGGCGGTGCGCCGGCCATGATTGCCGCGGCGAATTGGTCGGCTTCGTGCTCCAGCCGATCCGCGGCAGGCCCGACGGCAACCCCGATCGCCGGGGCAACGGCCGCGCGGTCCTGCTGAAGCGTATGCGCCGCCTCATGGGCAAGCAGGCGCATTCCGTCCGGGGTCGAGGGAGCATACTGGTTGCGGCCGAAATAGAGATCCCGCCCGAGCGCAAATGCGCGCGCGCCGACGAGGTCGGCCGCGCGGTGGGCGGCGGGATCGTCGTGCACCGCGACGTGCGCGAAGGAATGTCCTGTGGCGACTTCAAGCCGCGCCCGCGCGGCTGGCGGGAGCGTGCCGCGCGCACCGCTTTGCGCGACGAGGTGCGCCGCATCGCCGCCGATCTTTTCCTGCGCGCTGTTTCGTCCCCCGCGCACGGCCGGCGCCCGTCGGACCGTGAGCGGCGGCGGCGCACGCATGCGCGATCGGCCGGCTGTCGCCGCGGCGGCAACCAATGAGGCCATGCGCGGTTCGGCCGCAGGCCTGATCGCCGGGATCCGCTGGCTGCCCATTTCACCGCCTGCGAGGCGAAGCGCCGCCAGCCCATACGCGCCTTCCGCCGGACCGGATGTCACAAGGCCGATACCGGCAGCATGGCGCAGCGCGCCGGTCAGTTGCCGGTTGGCAGCGGAAGCTGGAACCCGTTCTTCTCGAGCTGCTCGCGCACGAACTTGAAGCGTTCGTATTGCGAGAGGGTGATCGGTCCGGTGTAGGACTCGCTCTGCGGCTTGCGCGGCGGGTACTTGATGTAGGTCTTCATCAGGTCCCTGATCGCGTGGTTGATCGTCACCAGCACCCAGGTGTGCTCGGTATAGTTGTTCATGAAGATGTCATAGCGTTCCTGCGGGTCCTGCCAGAGATCGAAGACCTGCGGGACGGTGGCCACATATTCCTCGGCGCCTTTCCAGCCGAGGTTCGAATCGACAGCAAGGCCGCCGGTCTTCTCGCCATCCGCGCCGCGCAGGTTGAACACCGCCTTGTAGTGGCCGACGCGCGCCGCACCCGGCGTCAGCTCGTTCTCGGTGAAATAGAACCACGACGTGCGCGGCGACGCCCCGGTGCCGAACAGCACCGGCGAGAGGTCATGGCTGTCGAAGATGATCGGCTTGCCCTCCCGGTCGTTCTCCGGAAGCCTGGCACCGCCGAGTGCCGCGAACGTCGCCATGAAGTCGAGCCCGCCGAGGATTTCGGCGTTCCTGCTGCCCGCCTTGATCCCAGGCCCCCAGGCGATGGAGGGCACGCGCGAGCCGCCTTCGCGGTCGGTGCCCTTGGTACCGCGGAACGGCGTGTAGCCGGCATCCGGATACACGTCCTGCCAGGCGCCGTTGTCGCTGGTCCAGAACACGTAGGTGTTCTTGTCGAGGCCGAGCGCGCGGATCTTGTCCATGATCCGCCCGATGCGGGTGTCGTTCTCGACGACGGAGTCGGCGTATTTGGACTTCGAGAGCGACTTGTGCACGAACTCCGGCGCCGGCAGGTTCGGCTGGTGCACCTTCATGAAGTTGACGCTCATGAAGAAGGGCGCATCGGACTTGCCGTTCGCATCGAGATATTCCAGCGCCGCCTTCTCCACGTAGCCGTCGAAGAACGGGATGCCGACCACGCCCTTGTCCGGCGTGTCGACGTATTCGCCGTTGATCTTGAAGTCCTCGTGCGCCGCCTCGCCGGCTTTGCCGGACAGCGCCCCCTTCGTCACCTTCTGGAACATCTCCCGCAGCGCCGGGTCCATGTCCGGGAACCAGTTCGGATCGCCGTAGGTGTAGGCGTTGAGATGGTAGAGGCCGCAATACTTCATCTCGTCGTAGCCCTGCGCGTTGGGCAGCGCGTAGTCGGCCTCGCCGAGATGCCATTTGCCGGTGAAGAAGGTCTTGTAGCCGGCGGTCTTCAGGACCGAGGCCAGCGTCCATTCGGCCGCCGGCAGGCCGCCGCCCTGGCCCTGGAAGGCCACCGTGGTCATGCCGCTGCGGTTCGGAATCCGCCCGGTCTGCATGGCCGCTCGACCCGGCGTGCAACTCGGCTGGGCGTAGAAGGAGGTGAACATCATGCCTTCGGCCGCCAGCCGGTCGATGTTCGGCGTGGGCATGCCGCGGGCCTCGCCGCCCAGATAGCAGCCCGCGTCGCCCCAGCCGAAATCGTCGGAGATGATCATGACGATGTTCGGCTTCCTGCCACCCGATGCCGTCACCGGCTGCATCTCCGCCGCCGCGCGGGCGCCGGTGGTGGTGGCGGCAAGCATCGTGGCGGCGGCGACGTTGGTGGTGCCCAGCAGCACGCCGCGACGGCTCAGGCCGCCGTTGCCGCGACCGTTGTTCCCGTCGCTCATGATGCGCTCCTTTCGTCCCGAACGATGCAGCGAAAGCCGAGATGGCTGGTGGACGTGTCCACCGGCTCCGCATGGCGCGCGGCGGGGCGATAGCGGCGGCAGTAGTTCGGGGCGCAGAGATGCGAGCCGCCCTTGATGACCTTGCGCGCAATCCGGGCCGCCTCCCTCGGATCGTAGCTGTCGGCCTCCGGGCCGCCGCGCGGATTCTGCGGAATGCAGCACGCCTTTGCAGGGTCGGCCTGGTGGCGCGCCGACCACCAGTCGGTCGTCCATTCCCAGACATTGCCGATCATGTCGTAGAGCCCGTAGCCGTTCGCCGGAAACGCCTTCACCGGCGAGGTGCGCCGGAAGCGGGACTGTCGCCGGTGCGGGAAGTCGCCGTGCCATGTGTTGGCCATCACCCGGCCGCCGGGCATCAGTTCGTCACCCCAGGCGAACGCCGCGCCGTCGAGCCCGCCGCGCGCCGCGAACTCCCATTCCGCCTCGGTCGGCAGGCTCTTGCCTGCCCATTCGGCATAGGCGAGTGCATCGCCAAACGTCACGTGCACGACGGGATGATCGTCGAGGTCCGAAATGCTGCTCGCGGGCCCTTGCGGATGCCGCCAGTCCGCGCCCTTGCACAGCGTCCACCACCGGCTCCAGTCCCGCAGATCGACCGGGTGTTTCGGCTGGGTGAAGAGCAGCGAGCCGGCGAAGATCATGTGCGGCAGCGCGCCGGGATAGTTCCTGGGATCGGGCACCGTCTCGGCGAAGGTCACGTGGCCGGTGGCGCGGACGAACTCCCGGAACTGCCGGTTCGTGACGGGCGTCGCGTCGATCCAGAAACCGTCAACGGTCACCCGGTGGGACGGCGCCTCCTCAGGATAGTGATCGTCGGATCCCATCCTGAACGTGCCACCCGGCACGCGGATCATGCCCCCCCGGACGGCGCTCGCGTCCGGCACATCGAGCGCAACCACTCCCACTCGTCCCTCCCCCGTCGGCGCGGTCGCGCGTCGCATGCCGCGTCGCGAGCGCGTTGTCCCTTCTATCATAGCGCGCAGGGGGGCGTCGCGTTGCAAGCCGGATTCGGGGCCTGCATAACGGCGCTGGCACACCAGCCGCGGTTTCGCGCCCTGCGCGGGCCGGCGACGCCGCCTGTTGTAAACCAAACATGGTGGCGCACTGTCACGAGGGGAGACGGCGTTGCAGTATCTGGCGCTGATCGCGGCATGGAGCGTAGCCGGCTTCGGCGTCCTGCTCTTCGTCTTGCAGACACTGGCGCGCGAGGGCGGGTTCTGGCTCGGCCTGCGCACCGGCAGGCGCGACGGCCGGGCCGAGGGCGTCGGGGTCATGGTCGGCGGTCTGCTCGCTCTCCTTGCCTTCGTCCTCGCGCTCACACTCTCGTTCGCCAGCGCCCGCTTCGAAGAACGGCGTCTCGGCACCCTTACGGAGGCGAACGCCATCGGCACGGCATGGCTGCGCGCCGAGGCCGTGGGTCAGCCGCGTGGCGATGAGATCGCGCGGCTGCTGAAGGAATACGCCGTGCTGCGGCGCACCGATGTCGTCACCGGGAACGACGAGGCGGCGCTTGCCCGCATCAATCAGCGTGTCAGCGCCTTGCAGAACGAAATCTGGGGCCACGTGACGGCGCTGACCCGCGCCGAGCCCAACCCGGTCAACGCCTCGCTGCAGGCCGCGGTCAACGACGTGTTCGACGCGACCACGGCCGAGCGATTCGCCTTCGGGTTCCGCTTTCCGCCGCAGATGGTGTGGCTGCTGCTCGGGCTGGCGCTCCTCTCCATGGGCGCGCTGGGGTACCAACTCGGCCTGCGCGGCCGACCCCTGCGGCTGATTGCGGCACTGCTGACGGCGGCGTGGACCCTGGTCATCGTCGACATCCTCGATCTCGGGGCACCCCGCATCGGCACATTCCGCACCCCGCCCCTCGCCTATGACTGGACGTTGAGCGGGATGCAGGCACCGATCCCGGTGCCACCGGTCCCGGCCACGGCGCGCTGACCGCTCCGCGGGCCGCCGTTCACCATGTTGTTAAGTCGGCGCTGTCCTGCGTGCGCGGCGGCATCCTCCGCCAGCGTTTCTGCGTTCTGCCGCGGAACCGAATGGAGAACGGAACCATGATCAAGCTGCTTGCGCCCGCCTTCGCGCTCCTGGGTCTGCTGGCCGCAGCGCCCGTGCTGAGCGCGTGTCACACCACCGCCGGCATGGGCCAGGACATCTCCAACACCGGCAAGGCGATCGAGAACAGCGCCGACAAGCACACCCCTTGATGCCAGCCGCGGGCTGACCGGGCGCGCCTGGGCACAAGCTCCTATGCGCCCGCCGCCTCCAGCAGCGGCAGCATCTGCATCTCGGGAACCGTCACGAGCCCCTTGTCGGTCAGCCGGATCTCCGGGATGACCGAAAGCGGGATCAGGTTGAAGCCCATGTAAGGCAGGCGGCAGCCGAGGTCCGTCCATGCCCGCTTGAGCGCGGCCGTTTCGGCGGCCACCTCCGGCGCGCGCTTGTCGGAAAGAAGGCCGGCGACCGGCAGCGGCACCGCGGCCAGCACGGCGCCGTCGCGCACCACGGCGACGCCGCCCTGGTGGCGCTTCACCTCGGCCAGCGCCTGCTGCATGTCCTGCTCGGTCCGCCCGGCAACGATGATATTGTGGGCATCGTGGCCGACGCTGCTCGCCACCGCGCCCGACGTCAGGCCGAAATCCTTCAGCAGCCCGTGCGCCACGCCGCCGCCGCGGCCATGACGCTCGATCACGGCCACGAAGCAGAGGCCGTGGCGGTCGAGCTGCGTCGCCCAGTCGTCCGCCGGCGCCATCGCGATCACCTCGTGCACCAGCACGATGCCCGGCAGTGCCACACGGATCGCGTGCACGCGCACCGGCGTGCGCGGCAGGTCCGGCGTCAGGCGCACGGCCTCGGGCACATGCACCGTCTGGTAGGCGGCCGCCGGATAGCGGTAGCGCGCGGTGGCAAGTTGCTGGTCGAGCGCAGGCGTGATCCGCCGGTCGCGCACCGCCAGCGTGCCGCCGTACCAGGTCGCATGCGGCCGCAGATCGTCGTCGAGCAGCACGAGGTCGGCGCGCCGCCCGTGGCCGAGACCGCCGACCTCGCCGTCCATCGCGTAGCGCGTCGCGGGATGCAGCGAGCCGAGGCTCCACGCCTGCTCGCGCGCGAGGCCTGCCCGCACCGCCTCGCGAACCACCCAGTCCTGGCCGAAGAGAAACAGGTCGTCGGCGTCGCGGTCGTCGGTGCAGACGCAGACGCGCTTCGGGTTGGCGCCAAGCTCGGTGATGGCGCGGATCGCCGCCGGCAGGCTGTGCCAGGGCGTGGTCGGCGGCCCGCCGCGCAGGAAGATCCACAGGCCGGCTTCGAGAAGGTCGTCGGCGATGTCGCGGTCGATCGCCTCGTGCGTGTCGGTGACGCCACTCGCGGCATAGGCGGCGACGAAAGCCCGGCCATAGATGTGCCCGCTCACCGGCCGCCCGCGCTTCAGCGCCGCGGCGAGAATCGCGTGGCTGCGCGCGTCGCCTTCGCACACCTGCACGAAATCCATCTTCTCGCCGAGCGCCACCGCCTCGGGCCACGCATCGAAGACCGCGCCGATCTTCTCCGCCGTCAGGTCGCCGCCCGCCGTCTCGAAGCGCGGCGCCGTCGCCGGCACCGTGCTCGGCACGGTGAGGAAGATGTTGAGCGGCGCCTCCCGCGCATCGGCGAGCATCCACTCGATGCCTTCGCGGTCGCAGACATTCCCGATCTCGTGACTGTCGCAAAAGATCGTGGTGGTGCCGTTGAGCAGCGCCGCCTCGGCATAGGCGCAGGCGGTCATCATGCTGCTCTCGATGTGCAGATGCGGATCGACCAGCCCGGGGGCGAGAATGGCGCCCGCGCCGTCGAAGATGTCCGCGCCGCTGTCGCGCGC
>JAFKFJ010000049.1 GCA_017307335.1 Alphaproteobacteria bacterium
TTCAGACCCAGGAAGCGAAAGCCTCTTTCATGATGCGCTCGAAAACCGCCGCGGCACTGGCCGCGGCCGGCCTGCTCGCCATTCATCCCGCCGCGGCACACGTCATCGCCGGGGTGCGCGTCTTCCCGGTCACGCTCACCTTCGACGATCCCGGCACGGCCGATGAAGTGACGCTGCCGCAATTCGTCTGGCAGCGCGATTCCGGGCCGGAGAACGTCTATCAATGGCAATGGGAGTGGGACAAGACGATCACGCCCAACACGGCGATCATCTACAACCAGGGCTACGACATGCTGCAGGCGGCCGGCGAGAAGACCCGGACCGGGTTTGAGAATGCCGTGCTCACCGGCAAATGGCAGGCCTACACCAACGCCGAGCACGAGTTCGTCGTCTCGCTCGGCGTCAGCTACGAGTTCAACGGGGGCTATGCGACGCAGAACGTCGACGGCGATGCGTATGGCGGGGTCTCGCCGACCATCTACGCCGGCAAGGGCCTCGGCGATCTGCCGATCGGCGTGCTGCGCCCGCTCGCGATCACCGGCGAGCTGAGCTACAACATCGCCACCCGGCGGCTCAATTCCACGCTCGACAACAACGGTGCGCCGAACTCGTGGGAAGGCGGGTTCTCGGTCCAGTACAGCATCCCTTACCTGCAATCGCAGGTGAAGGATTACGGGCTGCCCCGGTTCATCAACCACCTGATCCCGCTGGTGGAGACCACCTGGTGGTCACCGGCGCAGGCGCCTGCGACCGGCTTCCCCATGACGCTGACGGTTGCCCCGGGCGTGATCTACATGGCCGACGATTTCCAGGTCGGCGTGGAGGCGTTGATCCCGGCCAACCGTGCCGCGGGGCACAATGTCGGCGTGATCGCGCAACTGCACTTCTTCCTCGACGACATCTTCCCCCACACGCTCGGCGCGCCGCTGCTCAAGTAGCGCCGTCGGCATCCCCCTTGACGTGGACAGGAGATTTTCCATGCGTCGCCTGATGATCCCGTTCGCCGCCCTGTCGCTGCTGACCGCCGGCGGGCCGGCCTTCGCGCATGCGCTGTTGCAGCATGCCGAGCCCGCCGTCGGCGCGACGGTCGCCGCGGCGCCCGCCGCGCTGCTGCTGGAGTTCTCGGAGTCGGTTGAGCCCGCGTTCTGCAAGATCATGCTGACGGATGCGCACGGCAAGCCGGTCGCGGTCGGCCCCGCGCACACCGACCCGAAGGACGCGACCCACCTGCTTGTCGCGCTGCCCAGGCTCGCGGCGGGCAAATACACGGTCCACTCGCACGCCACCTCGACCGACACCCACAAGACCCAGGGTGCGTACTCTTTCACCGGCGCCCCCTGACGATGCTGAGCGGGGTGCTGGCCGCCCTCGGCCTCCCGGCGTCGGCGCTGGTGCTGGCGTTGGCCCGGGCGGGGTCGGTCGGCGCCCTGTTCGTCGGTTTCGGCACCCTGCTGGTGCGGGTCGTGATCGCCCGCCCGGTGCTCGCGCGTGCGGACGCGGCGGGCGGGGCCGCGCGGCGTCGGCTGGCCTGGATGCTGGGGGCCGCGCTCGCCGTCGCGGCGGCGGCCACTCTGGCCTGGCTGGCGTCGGAGACCGCGGCGCTGGCCGATCCGGACGACTGGTCGGCCACACTTGCGATGATCCCGACGGTGCTCACTGGCACCGAGTTCGGCACCCTGATCGCCGTGCGGCTCGCGCTGCTTGTGCTGATCGCGCTCGCCGCGGTCGCCGGGCGCAGTGCGATCGCGACTGCCCTGGCCGCGGTCGCGGTGGTGCTGCAGGCCGGGCATTTGCACGCCTTCGCAATGGTGCGCGGGCCGAGCGTCCTGCTCGCGAGCGAGGTCGTGCATGTGTTCGCCGCGGCGGCGTGGCTGGGGGCGCTGCCGGGACTCCTGGTCGTCGTCGCAACGCTGCCCGCGGAGCCGGCCGGGCGGGCTGCGGCCCGTTTCTCGCCGGTGGGTAGGGCGGCCGTGCTGGCAATCGCCGCAAGCGCCGCGTGGCAGGCGCGCATGCTGGTCGGCACCCTCGCCGGCCTCCTGGGCACCCCCTATGGCTGGATCTGCCTCGCGAAGCTGGCCCTGTTCATCGCGCTTCTGGCGCTTGCCGCGGAGAACCGCTTCGCGCTCGTGCCGCGGCTGGCGCGGGATCGCACCGCTCCGGCGCATCTTGCGCTGCTGCGCGGCATCGCGTGCGAACTCGTGCTCGGCGTGGCGGTGGTGATGCTGGCGGCGCTGCTGGGAAGCGGCGTGACGCCGCCGCCGGTCGATGTTCCGCCGGCAGCCGCAACGCACGCCACTTGACGCGGCAGCGCGTCAGTCGCCGGCGATCGCGCCCATCTTTTCCGCCAGATGCGGCACGTGCACGCGCCGCCGCGGTGCCAGCCAGTGCTGCAGCCGCTCCAGGTACAAGTACACCACCGGCGTCGTGTAGAGCGTGAGCACCTGGCTCAGCGCGAGCCCGCCGACCATCGCGTAGCCGAGCGGGCGGCGCAGCTCCGAGCCTGCGCCGTGGCTGAGCATCAGCGGCAGTCCGGTCAGCAGCGCCGCCATCGTCGTCATCAGGATCGGGCGGAATCGCATCAGGCAGGCCTGCCGGATCGCCTCCAGCGGCGTGAGATTCTCGTTCCGCTCGGCGGTGATGGCGAAGTCCACCATCATGATGCCGTTCTTCTTGACGATGCCGATCAGCAGGATCACGCCGATGAGCGCGATCACGGAGAGGTCGTAGCCCGCCCACATCAGCATCAGCAGCGCGCCGACGCCGGCCGATGGCAGCGTGGACAGGATCGTCAGCGGCAGGATGTAGCTCTCATAGAGCATGCCCAGGATGATGTAGACCGTGATCAGTGCCGCGGCGATGAGGTAGGGCTGCGAGGCCAGCGAGCTCTGGAACGCCTGCGCGGTGCCCTGGAAGCTTCCGCGCAGCGACAGCGGCACGCCCAGCTCCGCCACCGCCTTCTGCACGGCGTTGACCGCATCGCCCAGCGCCACGCCGGGGGCGAGATTGAAGGTGATCGTGACCGCGGGGAACTGCCCCTGATGTGCGATCGACAGCGGGGCCACCTTGCTGGTGTCGATCTTGACGAAGGTGGACAGCGGCACCGGCTGGCCGGAGGCGGACTTCACGAACAGCTTGTTCAGCGTCGTCAGGTCGCCACGCTGCGCCTGCGGCACTTCCATGATCAGGTGGTAGGTGTTGAGCTGGGTGAAGTACTGCGTGATCTGCTGCTGGCCGAACGCATCGTACAGCGTCTGGTCGATCACGGCCGGAAGAATGCCGAAGCGGGCGGCGGCATCGCGATCCACCGTCACCATCGCGGTCGGCCCGTTCATCTGCTGGTCGGTGGCAACGTCGCGCAACTGGGGCAGCGACCGCAGCTTGGCGAGCACCTTCGGCGCCAGCGTGTAAAGCTCGCCCACATCGGCGTCCTGCAAGGTATATTCATACGCGGTGCGGGTGATGCGCGCGCCGACACGGACGTCCTGCGAGGCCTGCAGGTAGATCCGCGCCCCGACCACGCTCTGCGCCTTGTCGGCGATCCGCCGCACCACCTGCTGCGCGCTGGCCTTGCGCTCGCCGAACGGCTTCAGCGTGATGAAGAAGCGCCCGGTATTGCCCGATTGCCCGGCCTGCCCGGCGCCGATGACGCTGCCCCAGCAGCACACGTCGGGGTCGTCCGAGATGATGCGGCCCAGGGCAAGCTGTCGCTGCTCCATCTCGGCGAAGGAAACGTCCTGCGCGGCCTCGGAAATCGCGTAGATGATGCCGTTGTCCTGTTCGGGGAAGAAACCCTTCGGAATGACGATGTAGAGCGCCACGGTCAGCGCGGCGGTCGCGAAGAACGCCATCAGCGTGATGAACCGGTGGCGCAGCGCGACATCCAGCGTGACCCGGTAGAAGGCGAGCAGGCCGTTGAAGAAGCCTTCGATCACGCGATAGACGAGGCCATGGCGCGCCGTGTCGTGATGCAGGAAGCGCGCGGAGAGCATCGGCGTCAGCGTCAGCGAGACGAACGCCGATACCGCTACTGCCACCGCAACGGTTACGGCGAACTCGCGGAACAGCCGCCCGACGATCCCGCCCATCAGCAGCAGCGGGATGAACACCGCGATCAGCGAAAGGC
>JAFKFJ010000218.1 GCA_017307335.1 Alphaproteobacteria bacterium
TCGTTCAGATGGCGCCGGGCGACCAGGATCGCCTTCGCCCGCTCCACCAGCCGCACCGAGCGCAGGGTTTCCTCCAGCTTGCCGATCCGCTGGCGCAGGCGGCGCTCGTAGCCGAACCGGGTCCAGGCCATGACCAGGCTCGCCAGGATCGCGCGCGCGTCGAGCGGGCGATGCAGCACGGCATCGACCGCGCTGGTGCGCAGCAGGTCGAGGTCGGCGCCGAACTGCACCGGCAGGATCCCGACCAGGGCCGAGCGCGCGCTGCCGGGCACCCAGGGCAGGCGCCCCGGCAGGCCGGGCGCGAGTTCGCAGAAGATGACGTCCGCCATCTCGGGCAGCGTTGCGGGCAGCGGCCAGACGTGGTGCACCGTGGCGCGCGTGCGCCGCAGCTCGCGGCTGAGGGAGCGTCCCTCCTCGTCCTGCGGCACCGCGACGACGATCTCGAGCCGGCCGAGTTCCCTCACGATCGGCGAGGCATCGCTGGCCATGGGCGCGGACGGCCGCTCAGGCGAGGCCGCCGGCCAGCCCCCACCCGGTCGAAACCAAGTAGGGGTCGGCCGGCACGACGCTCGGCGAACGGAACACGACATCGAACTGCCCGCGCCGGTTGGCCCGCCCGATGCGGGTCCACAGATTGGCGTGGTTCGATGCCTCGTTGATGCTGATCGCCCCCTGCGGC
Organism: Alphaproteobacteria bacterium; assembly: GCA_017307335.1. Taxonomy (GTDB): domain Bacteria; phylum Pseudomonadota; class Alphaproteobacteria; order Acetobacterales; family Acetobacteraceae; genus JAFKFJ01. Next base: position 680 of record JAFKFJ010000218.1, read on the forward strand.
GCCTCGAACGCGCTGCCCAGCACCATCGGCCGCAGCAGGTCGGTGTCGAGCGAGTTCGTGCTCTCCAGCGCCTTGGCGAACACATGCACCTGGAAATACGCCGCCTCGACACAGGCGTTGGTCGGCTCGTCCTCGCCGAACCGGTGGTGGTAGCGCGAGACGAACCCCGCATTGCCGGAGCTCTCGATGCTCTGAAAATACGAGGCGGCGGTGATGTGGCCCTCGCCGACGTCGAACCCCATCGCGCGGATCTCCGCCTCGGTCGTGGTCAGGCTGGCGATCGGCATCACCGCGGGGTCGAACCCCGCATCGGCATACGCCTGATAGAGATAGACCGTGCCGTCGCCGACCACGGTGGAGAAGACCACATCCGGGCTCGCGGCACGGATCTGGCGCATGACGGGCAGGAACTCGTGCCGCCGCGCGCGCAGGCCGACATAGGCTTCGCCGACCACTTCGCCGCCCTGCCGCCGCACCAGCTCGCTCATGATCCGGTTGGATTCGCGCGGGTAGATGTAGTCCGACCCGACGAAGAAGAACCGGCGGCCGTAATTCTCCAGCAGATAGCGGCAAAGGATCACGCTGTTCTGGTTCGGTGCGGCGCCGGTGTAGATCACGTTCGGCGAGTACTCGAACCCCTCGTAGAGCGTGGGATACCAGAGCAGCCCGTTCAGCCGCTCCACCACCGGGATCACGGCGCGTCGGCTGCTGGACGTGTAGCAGCCGAAGATGGTGGTGACCCGGTCCTCGACCATCAGCCGCTTGGCCATGTGCCCGAACACGACGGGCTCGGAGCACGGGTCGTAGATCACGGGAACGATCTCCCGTCCGTTTATTCCCCCGCGCCCATTTATTTCCTCGATCGCAAGCAGCGTCCCGCGCAGTTGCGTATCCTCGATCACCGCCATGAAGCCGCTGTTCGAGAACAGCACGCCGACGCGCCACGTATCATCCCCAGGGCGGTGGTCGGTGATCGGCATAGGGTTCCTTACAGCACGGGCGGCCCGTCATCGCAAAACTTGCGATCGCGCAGCCGGTGCTTCGCGGGGGGCGGCGCCGGCCGCTCCTGCCCTTGCACGCCGCGTGCCGGGCGGGGCACGCCGCGTGCCGGGCGGGACGCGCGCCGCCGCCTCGCGCCGGAACACCGCGGAGGCGCCGAGGCGCATCGTCCGTCGATGCAAGACCACTTGCCGTGCAGTGTCCAGCGTCGCGAGCGCACGCGCCACGCGTCAGTCCCGGTCCGTCGCCGCTGTTTTGCAGGCGAATAGCCGGCTGCCATAAGCGCGCATTGTTGACTGAAGCCGACCCGGCACGGCCGGCCCAGGTCTCCTGCCGTGCTCCTGCCCGGGTACGACCGCTCCTCGGGCCACGTCTGGCGTCCAAGAGCCCTGGCCCGCCCACGCTACCGGCCGGTCGGAGGTGGAAGAAGGCTCAGCAGCGCCTGCGTCAGCGCACCCTGCGGTGTCTGAAGCTCCGGCAGGATCGTGAAATGGTTCCGGCCTTCGATCGGCATCAGCGCCCCGGGCGCCCGCCCCTGCACCCGGTATCCATGGAATGCGCGGCTGTTCTGGATCAGCGCCGGCAGTTCCCTGGTGCCGTAGGTGATCGCCAGCGGCTTCGGAACGACGGGGCGGCGCAGGGGGGAGAGTGTCGCGATCTCCTCGTCCGTCAGCCGCAGCCGCTCGTTGAGGTAGGTCTCGCGCAGCGGCGCCAGTTCGAACAGGCCGGAGATCGCCAGGCCCGCCGCAACGTTGGGATGCTCCAGCGCAAGCGCGGCGAGATGCCCGCCCGCCGACCAGCCGGCGACGACCAGCGGCCCGGCAATGCCGTGCTCGCCGCCGTGCTCGGCAAGAAACGACAGCGCCTGCCCGACCTCCTGCACGATCTGGGTGAGCGTCGCCGCGGGCGCCAGCGTGTAGCCGGGCAGCGCGGCCGCCCAGCCATGCGCCCGCGCGCCGTCGCCGAGGCAGGCGAAGCTCTCCTTGCTGTTCATCTGCCAGTATCCGCCGTGCAGAAACACGAGGCACGGCGCAGCGCGGTCGGCGGCGGGAAACAGGTCGATGACGTTGCGGGGGCCCGCGCCGTACGGCACGTCCAGGCGCGCCTCCGGCCGCGCGCGGGTGATGTCGGAGGCGGCAGCCCGTGCCGCGTGCAGCGCCGCCACGTCGGCGACCGCGGCCGTATTGTTGTAGGCAGCATCACGTTCGGCCGCGGACAGGCTCCCCCACCCTGCCGGGACCCCTGGCAGGCCGGGCATCGGCGATTCCATCGTCTTGCCCTATGTGCTGGCGAAAACCGCTGTCACCAGCGGCATTCGCCTTGCATGTGAAACAGGCACATGAACCTGATCAGTCTCGAAATCCGGATGCTGCGGTCGCTGATCTCGGTTGTGGAGACGGGCAGCATCACGGAAACTGCGCGACTGCTGGGCCGCACGCAGCCGGCGATCTCGCTGCAGATCCAGCGGCTGGAAGACCTGACCGGCCGTCCGCTGGTGCGCTTCGACAGCCGGCGGATCGTGCTGACCGAGCACGGCGCGCTCGTGCTGTCGTATGCCAAGTCCATCGTGCGCATGCATGACGAGCTGCTCTCCCGCCTCGCCGCGCCGAAGATCGAAGGCCACGTCGTGCTGGGCACGCCGGATCTCTACGCGACCAGCATCCTGCCGCCGATTCTCAGCGTGTTCCGCCAGGCGTTCCCGCTGATCCAGGTCGAATTGCGCTGCGTGCTGTCGACACCCCTGGTCAGCCAGGTGAAGCGCGGTGAGGTGGACATCGCGCTCGTCACGCGCATGAACGACTTCACCGGCGGCCGTGTGGTCCACCAGGAGCAGCTCGTCTGGATGACGGCAGTCGGCTCGACGGCGCATCTGGACAGCCCGGTGCCGCTGGCGCTTCTGCCCATCGGCAACATCTTTCGCGACCACGCGATCGCGGCGCTGGAACGCGAGCACCGGCCGTGGCGGATCGCCTGCATCAGCGAAAGCGCAAGCGGGTTGCAGGCCGCCGTCTATGCCGGAATGGCGGTGACCGTCCTGGGCCGCTCCTCGCTCGGGCCCGGCATGCGCGAGCTCGAAACGCCGGAGTTTCCGTCGCTGCCGACTGTGGAACTGCTGCTGTACAAGGCCACCGGCGCAACATCCGCCGCGGCCGGGGCCTTGCACGACTATCTGCAGCATTACCTGAGCCTCGGGCCGCTGCCGCGTGCGGAGCCGTCGCTCATGCCGCCAGCGCCGCCGCAACGGCGCGCCGCGCCATGACGCCGACCAGATGCGCGCGATACGACGGCTCGGCGTGGATGTCGCCGTTCAGCCCGTCCGCCGCCACCGTCATGCCGGCGATGGCCTGTCCGGTGAAGCTGCCGGTCAGCGCCTCCTCCATGTGCCGGACCCGGAACACGCACGGGCCAGCGCCGGTGGCGGCGACGCGCACGCCCTCTGCGAAGCGCGCGACGAAGACGCCCACGATCGCGAAGCGCGACGCCGGGCTGCGGAACTTCGCATAGCCCGCCGCGAGCGGCACCGGGAAGGTGACGCGGGTGATGATCTCGCCCGGCTCCAGCGCGGTCGTGAACAGTCCCCGGAAGAACGTGTCGGCGAGCAGGCTGCGCCGGTTCGTGTGGATGCTGGCGCCAAGGGCCAGCACCGCCGCCGGGTAGTCGGCCGCCGGGTCCGAATTGGCGAGCACGCCACCGAGCGTGCCGCGATTGCGCACGTGCGGATCGCCGATCCCACCCGCGAGCGCCGCGAGCGCGGGGATGGTGCGTGCGACTTCGGGCGACGCCGCGACCTCGGCATGCCGTGCGCCGGCGCCGATGCTCAGTTCGGCGTTGCCGGCGGTGATGTTGCGCAGCCCGTCGATGCGCCCGAGATCGACCAGCGCCGCATGCTCGGCAAGCCGCAGCTTCAGCACCGGCAGCAGGCTCATGCCGCCGCCGATGATGGCGGCGTCCGGCGTGCTGGCGAGCAGCGCCGCCGCCTGCGCGAGATCGGTCGGGCGATGATAGGCGAAAGGCTTCATGGTCCGCTCCTACTCGGCCGCATGCGGCAGCCGGGCGTTCTGCATGATCCGCCAGATGCGGTTGGGGCTCGCCGGCATGTCGATATGCGCGATGCCCAGCTCGGAGAGCGCATCGACGATCGCGTTCGTCACCGCGGCCGGCGAGCCGATCGTGCCGACCTCGCCGCAGCCCTTGGTGCCGAGATCGGTGTGCGCGCATGGCGTGCTGTGCGTCTGGATCTCCATGCGCGGCATCATGTCGGCGCGCGGCATGCAGTAGTCCATGAACGAGCCGGACAGAAGCTGGCCGCTCCCCTCGTCGTAGACCGCACTCTCGCACAGCGCCTGGCCCACGCCCTGCGTGATGCCGCCATGCAACTGGCCCGCGACGATGATCGGGTTGATGACGGTGCCGACGTCGTCCACCGCCGTATAGGCGACCAGTTCCACGCTGCCGGTCTCGCGATCGACCTCCACCTCGGCGATGTGCGCGCCGCCCGGATAGCTGAAATTCACCGGATCGTAGTACGCCTGCTCCTCCAGCCCCGGCTCCAGCGCCTCCAGCGGAAAATCGGCGGGAACGTACGCCGACAGGCTGATCTCGTCGAAGCTGCGGCGGCGATCCGTGCCGACGACACTGAACACGCCATTCTCGAACACGACGTCGTCAAGACCCGCCTCAAGCTGATGCGCCGCGATCTTGCGCCCCTTCAGGATGATCTTGTCGGCTGCCTTCGACAGTGCCGACCCGCCGACGACGAGTGAGCGGGAGCCGTACGTGCCCATGCCGAACTGCACCTTGTCGGTGTCGCCGAACACGATGTCGATGCGTTCGACCGGCACGCCGAGCTTCTCGGACACGATCTGCGCGAACGTCGTCTCATGGCCCTGGCCGTGCGAGTGTGTGCCGATCAGCACGGTCACGTCGCCGGTCGGGTGCACGCGCACCGTCGCGCTCTCATAGAGGCCGCCGCGTGCGCCCATGCGGATGGCAAGGCGTGAGGGCGCGAGGCCGCAGGCTTCGACATAGGTGCTGATGCCGATGCCGCGATAGCGGCCGCGCCGTGCCGATTCCTGCTTGCGTGCGGCAAAGCCGGCCCAGTCGGCGACCTCCAGCGCGCGGTCCATGCAGCCGACCGGGTCGCCGCTGTCGTATTCGACGACCATCGGTGTCTGGTAAGGATAGGCTTCCTTCGGGATCATGTTGCGCCGACGGATCGCGATGCGGTCCATGCCGAGTTCCGCCGCACAGATGTCCACCAGCCGCTCGACCAGGAACGTCGCCTCCGGCCGGCCCGCGCCGCGATAGGCATCCACCGGCACGGTATTGGTGAAGACGCACTTCACCTCGCAGTAGATCGCGGGCGTCGTGTACACCCCGGCGAGCAGCGGCGCGTACAGGTTGGTCGGAATGTTCGGCCCGAAGGTGGACAGATAGCCGCCCATGTTCGCGAGCGTGGAGACGCGCAGTGCTAGGAATTTGCCGGTCTCGTCGAGCGCCATCTCGGCTTCGGTCACATGGTCGCGGCCATGCGCGTCGGAGATGAAGCCCTCGCTGCGGTCGCAGACCCACTTGATCGGCCGGCCGATCCGCCGCGCCGCCCAGGTCAGCACCGCCTCCTCGGCGTAGTGGAACTGCTTCACGCCAAACCCGCCGCCCACGTCCGGCGCCACCACGCGCAGCTTGTGCTGCGGAATCTTGAGCACGAAATTGCCCATCAGCAGCCGCACCACGTGCGGGAACTGGCTCGTCGTCCACAGGGTCGTGCGGTCGGTCGAGGACTCATATTCGGCAACCGCCGCGCGCGGCTCCATCGGGTTGCCGATGAGACGGTTGTTGGTCAGGCTGATCCGCGCGACATGCGCGGCGCCCGCGAACGCCGCATCGACCGCCGCGCGGTCGCCCATGTCCCAGTCGCAGCACAGGTTGCCCGGCACGTCGTCGAACAGCAGCGGCGCATCCGGGCGCACCGCATCCAGCACGCCGACGGCCGCCGGCAGAACGTCATAGTCCACGACGACGGATTCGGCCGCCTGGCGCGCGAGCTCCAGCGTCTCCGCCACGACGAATGCGACCGCGTCACCGACATAGCGCACCTTCCCGTCCGCCAACGCCGGGTGCGGCGGCTCCTTCATCGGCAGCCCGTCCTTGCCGGTGATGCCCCAGCCCACCGGCAGGCCGCCAACGCCGTCCGCGGCAAGATCGGCCCCGGTCAGCACCGCGAGCACCCCGGGCATCGCCAGCGCGGCCGTCGCATCGACGCCGCGCACCATGGCATGCGCGTGCGGCGACCGCACGAACACACCCATCGTCATGCCCGGCCGCTTCAGATCGGCGACGTAGTTGCCGCGGCCGGTGATGAAGCGGCGATCCTCCTTGCGGAGAATGGCGGCGCCGATGCCGGTCGGATTGGCCATGCTCAAACCCCCTGCCGCTCACGCATCACCCGCGCGCCCTCGATGACGGCGGCCACGATGTTCTGATAGCCGGTGCAGCGGCACAGATTGCCTTCAAGGCCCGCGCGCACCTCACGCTCCGTCGGTGCCGGATTCTGTCGCACCAGGTCGACCGCGCTCATGATCATCCCCGGCGTGCAGAAGCCGCATTGCAGGCCGTGCTTCTCGTGAAACGCCGTCTGCATCGGGTGCAGCGCATCGCCGCCCGCGGTCGCGGCCAGCCCCTCGATCGTGGTGACGCTGCTGCCGTCGAGCGCGACCGCGAGCACGGTGCAGCTCTTGATCGCGCGTCCATCGACATGCACCACGCAGGCGCCGCACTGGCTGGTGTCGCAGCCGACATGCGTGCCGGTGAGCCCCAGCGTTTCGCGCAGCAGATCGACCAGCAGCGTGTTCTCCCGGATGTCGTGGCGGACGGCGGCGCCGTTCACCTCCAGTGCCACGTCCATGCGCTCACTCCGATACCAGCAAATGCGCTTCATCCAGCTCCCAACCGAAGCTGGCCATGGTCCCGACCGCGACCGGCGCGCGGAAATACGCCCCCTCGTCGACATAGGCGACGAAGTCGGGTGCGCCGCTGCGCGTCAGTGTCATCTTCACGAACGTCCCCTGGTACTCGATGGCACGTACGCGCCCGGTGATGCTGTTCACCGTGCTCGACGATGCCAGCGAAAGCCGGTCGCGCCGCACCGCGAACTCGACCGTCTGCCCTGCCAGCGCCTTGTCCGCGCCAAGCCGCACCGCATAGCCTTCACCGCCGGGGCCGCGCAACGTCGCGATGCCGGCGGCGACGGACTCCACCGTTCCGCGCAGCACGTTCTGCCCGCCCATGAACTGTGCCACATAGGCGCTGCGCGGCTCGGCATAGATGCCCCGCGCGCTGGAGGACTGGCGCACCTCGCCATGCGCCATCACCACCACCTGGTCCGCAACCGCGACCGCCTCCAGCTGCGTGTGCGTGACATGCACGAACGTGATGCCGAGGCGCCGCTGCATCTCGCGCAGCTCCGCGCGCATCTGCAAGCGCAGGAACTCATCGAGTGCCGAAAGCGGCTCGTCGAGCAGCAGCACGCGCGGCCGCGTGATCAGTGCCCGCGCCAGCGCCACGCGCTGCTGCTGGCCACCGGAAAGCTGGCCCGGCAGCCGCGCCGCGAACTCGGTGAGCTGCACCTGCTCGATCACCTGGTCGGCCTCGCGGTACCGCTCGGCCCTCGGCGTGCCGCGCACGCGCAGGCTGAAGGCCACGTTGTCGCGCACGCTCAGATGCGGGAACAGCGCGTAGCTCTGGAACATCATCGCCGTGCCGCGCGCGCGCGGCGAGAGGCCGACGACGTTGCTGCCGTCGATCAGGATCTCTCCGGCTGTCGGCTCCTCATGGCCCGCGATCATGCGCAGCGTGGTCGTCTTGCCGCAGCCGCTCGGCCCCAGCAGACAGCAATAGCTGCCGCCGGCGATCCGCAGGTTGATGCCGTTCACCGCCAGCGCCCCGTTCGGAAAGCGCTTCGCGACGCCGGCCAGCTCGATCGCGCCGGCGTGGCCGGTGACGGTTCTCGCAGGCGACGGCGTGATTTCGGCGGCAGTATCCATGTCCGATGCCTTCATAGGGACTTCATGCCCACCCGCCGCCGCTGGATCAGCGCGATGGTGCCCAGCGAGACGCCGATGACGACGAAGGAGAGCGCAGTCGTCAGCGTGCCGAGGGCGTAGATGGACGGCGTCGTGACGTTCTGCGTCATGCTCCAGATCTCGATCGGGACCGTGTTGCTGGACCCGACCGTCTGCAGCGTGCGGGCGAACTCGTCGTAGGAAAGCGTGAAGCCGAACAGCGCGACGGCAATCACGCCCGGCAGCAGCATGGGCACCACCACCAGCCGCAGCGTCTGCACGGGAAACGCGCCGAGGTCGCGCGCGGCTTCCTCATAGGCGCGGTCGTAGCGGCCGAAAACCGCAAACATGATGAGCAGGCCGAACGGCAGCGTCCAGGAAAGCTGCGCGCCCAGGGCGGAGGTGTACCAGTCGGTGTTCCAGCCCAGGAGCTGGAACATCAGGCCGATGCCGATGCCCAGGACATAGCCCGGTGCCACGAGGCTCGCGACGACGAGGTAGAACAGCCAGTTGCTGCCCGGAAACCGGGCGCGGAACGCCATGCCGGCGGCGAACGAGACGATGACGGTGATTGCCATCACCAGGACCGCCAGCGGCAGCGAACGCGAAATGGCGCCGATCAGGTCGCCCGTGTCGCCCTGCGAGAGCAGCTGGTTGAACCAGTGCAGCCCGGCGCCCCGCATCGGGAACGTCAGGCCGCCCTGCGGGCCCTGGAACGACAGGACGTAGATGCACAGCATCGGCCCATACAGAAACGCCACGTAGCCGACGAAGATCGCGGCAAGGACGTAGAACGTCCAGGGACGCCCGCCGCGGGCGGAGACAATCGCCATCGCTCAGCGCTCCGCCACCAGCTCGCGTCGGATATCGACCAGCCGCATGATGCCGGCCACGAGCAGCGTCAGCACCACCAGTAGAATGACCGCGCTCGCCGCCGCGTGCGGGAACAGCAGGGTGGAGATGTCATCCACCATCGCCGAGACCACGGAGGCAAGGCTGCCGCCGCTCATGACCTTCACGACGTAGAAATCCCCCATCACCAGCGTGATGACAAAGACCGAGCCGAGCACGATCCCGCTCTTGGACAGCGGCAGCACCACCAGGCGCATCGTCTGCCACCGGCTTGCGCCGGCATCGCGCGACGCCTCGAACAGCGCCGGGTCGATGCGGCTCATCGCGTTGAAGATCGGGACGATCATGAAGATCGTGAACAGATGGACGTAGGACACGATCACGGAGAAATCGGAATACAGCAGGAAGCCGAGCGGCTGATGGATCACGCCTGTCGTCAGCAGCGCCTGGTTGATGATGCCCTGCCGGCCGAGCAGCGGCAGCCACGAAATCATCCGGATGATGTTGGAGGTCCAGAACGGCACCGTGCAGGCCAGGAACAGTCCGATCGCGATCAGCTTGCTGCGGACGTGGAACACCAGGAAATAGGCAACGCAGAATCCCAGCACCAGCGTCACCGCCCAGGTGATCGCGGCAAGCCGGATCATCGTCAGATACAGCGAGAGCGTCAGGCGGGAGGACAGCACGCTCGCGTAGTTCTCGAGCGTGAAGCCCGGGATGACGGCGAAGTTGTCGTAGCGGAACACGCTGACGGCGACGACCGAGATCAGCGGCGCCACCACGAAGCACACCAGAACCGCGGCAAGCGGCAAGGCAAGCAGGAGGGAGGAGAGCGACCAGGACCGCTCCCGGCGGCGGCCCACCGCCGCCACCAGTGTCGCGCTTGCCGACATCCCCCGTTGCTCCCCCTTCAGTGCCTCAGGCGGACTTGAACTCGTTCCAACGCTGGATCATGTACTGGTTCTCGTCCATCACCGTGTTCCAGCACGAGATGTTGCTGAACCGCTCAATGAACGAGCCGCCGTCGCGCACCGCGCCCGGCTTCGCGATCGGCGCGCCGTACGGGTCCTTGATGACGTCGACGGCGGGCTTGCCGAGATACCAGTAGCCGTACTCGTTCGGCGTCATGAATTTCTCGGCGGTGGCCGGGACCGGACTGTAGTAGCCGTGCCGGGCCACGAACGCGCCCTGCCAGCCCTCGTAGTACCAGTTCAGATATTCATAGGCCGCTTCGAGCTTCTTGCCCTTCAGGTGGCGCATCAGGCCCATGCCGTTGCACCAGCCGCGATAGCCTTCCTTGCCGTCCGGGCGCTGGTTCACCGCGGCGTAGATGCAGGGAATGCCGCGGGCGAGCACCGCCGTGACCGCCGGCGACCACATCGACTGGATCTCGACCTCGCCGGCGGCCATGAGCTCCACCGACTGCTCGAACGTGGTCCAGGTGGCGCGGAACTGCCCCTGCTTCTTCAGCGCGATGAGCGCGTCGATCGTCTTGTCGATCTCGGCGCGCGTCATGTTGCCCTTGTTCTTGTAGACGAGGTCGCCGCGCGACTCGAGCGCGAGGGCCGCGTCCATGATGCCGATGTTCGGCACGTCGAGGATCGCCGCCTTGCCCTTGTAGGCAGGCGAGAACAGTTCCTTCCACTGTGTCACCGGGTGGCCGATGAGGTCGGGCCGATAGCCGATGGAGTCCGCGTTGTAGACCTGCGGCAGGAAGGAGACGAAGTCGTGCACGCCCTCGACGATCTGCTTCGCGTCGCGGCTGGGCAGATACATCGCCTCGTACGGCGAAATACCCTGCCGGGAGACCTTCTTGCCCTTGTACTCGCCTTTCGTGAAGATCGGCAGCATCTCGTCGAAGTGCTTGATGCGCTTGACCTCGATGCCCTGCAGGATGCCGCGGGGCACCGCGACCTTGGCCTGCCAGCCTTCCAGGTCGGGAATGTCGACGCTCTGCGGCTGGGTGATGAAGCGGGTGATCGCCGTCGAGGTATCGAGGTTCTGCATCGATACCTTGAAGCCAAGGTCCTTGGCCGCCTGATCGCCGATGGCCTGCACGACGGAATAGGACACGCCGACGTGGCGAAGGGTAATGTCCTTGATCTCCTGCGCCCAGATCGTGGGAAATCCGGTGATCGCGCCGGAACCGACCGCTACACCGGTCGCCGCGGCCGCGGCACGCCCGAGAAGCTCGCGGCGAGTGACGCCCGTTGTCTTGCTCGTTACTTGATCTTTCTTGCCCCGATCCATAACCAAGCCCCCTTCGACCCGTTGGCATGAGCATATGACGCGGCCGCGTCGGCCGGCCAATTAGAAGGGGAAATCCGGTCGATAGTACTGGCTTATCCTGCCTGGAATGCAGTCATTTTCGACGCCGCCATAGGCAAATGCACTATATTCGGTCGCACGACGCGCGGACACGACGGTAGGATACCGCGCTTGCCTGCGGTTTTGGCATGCTATGGATGCCCGCCGGCCCTCCTGCGCCCGATGCGCCGAATTTTCGCGGTGCAGCATCGGCAATGGCGCCCAACGGTGTCCCACAACGGTCGTTTCGTGCTTTCATAGGGAGGCGAGCCGGTGCACGCGACGTCGGGCGACCGGAGCGCCGGCAGAACATCAATCTGTTGCCGACGGCGCCGCCGGTGGCATAGAAGTATTGAATACAAAGACTAAAGGGAGGAACGACCTAATGCACAAGACGATCGCGGCCTTCTTGGGCCTGCTGTGTGCCGGCCTCGCGCTGCCGGCGATGGCGGGCGAGAAATTCGTGCTGATCGATCATACCGACGGCACCGATCCGTTCTGGCCGGTGGTGCTGAACGGAGCGCAGGCGGCGGCGAAGCAGGTTGGCGCGGAACTGATCTTCCGGCACCCGAGCAAGGTCGATGCGGTCGAAGAGGCGCAGATCATCGAGGCGGCGACCGCGCAGAAGCCGGATGGGATGATCATCTCGATTCTCGATCCGACGGTGATCGGGCCGGCGATCAAGGCCGCGGTCGACGCCGGCATCCCGGTGGTTTCGATCAACTCGGGCGCCGAGGAGGCCCGCAAATTCGGCGTGCTGCTGCATGTCGGACAGCCGGAGTATCCGGCGGGCAAGATGGCAGGGGAACGCGCCAAGGCCGCCGGCCGCAAGAAGTACCTGTGCCTCAACCAGGAAGCCCAGAACATCGCGCTGCGTGAGCGGTGCCAGGGCTTCGCAGACGGATTCGGTCAGAAGCTCAACATGATCGACTCCACCAACGATCCGACGGAAATCAAGGCCCGCACCACGGCGGCGCTGATGGCCGACCCGTCGATCGACACCCTGCTCGCGACCGGCCCGCATGTCTGCGTGCCCGCGCTGGCGGCACTGCACGACCTGGGCAAGGAGCGGAGCATCTACCTCGCCTGCTTCGACCTGAGCCCGGAGGTCGTCGCCGCGATCAAGGATGGAAGGGTCGCGTTCGCGATCGACCAGCAGCAGTACCTGCAGGGCTATCTGCCGGTGATCTATCTCGACCTCTACAAGCGCTACGGCTTGCTGCAGGCCAACGACGTGCTCTCCGGGCCCGGCTTCGTCACCAAGGAGAACGCCGACCAGGTCGCAAAGCTGGCCGGCACGGTGCGCTGAACCACCGGCCGGGGACGGGGGACCGCCGCGTCCCCCGTTCGCTGCGCATGCGACGGAGACGGCGCGGTACGACGCCGGGGGAGGACCCCAATGAGCGCGATCCCGAAGGACGAACGCTTCACCAGGACCAGTCTGTTCCACGCGCTGATGCGCCGGCCGGAGATGGGGGCGGTCTCCGGCGCGGTCCTGGTGTTCCTGCTGTTCCTGCTCGCCGCCAGTCCCACGATGTTCTCGGCGCGCGGGGTGGTGAACTGGCTGACGGTCGCCGGGCAGCTCGGCGTGATTGCCGTCAGCCAGTGCCTGCTGATGATCGCGGGGGAATTCGATCTTTCGGTGGGCTCGATGATCGGCTTCTCCGGGATGGTCATGGCGCTGCTGTTCCGCTTCGCCGCGGTGCCGGCATGGGCCGCCATCCTGGCCGGCATCGCGATCTGCCTGTGCCTCGGCTGGCTGATCGGCACCATCCGCGTGCGGTCGGGGTTGCCCTCGTTCATCGTGACGCTCGCATTTCTCTTCATCCTGCGCGGCGCCACCATCGTCTCGGCACGGATGCTCAATGGTTCGACGATGGTCGGCGGCATGCGCGAGGCGAAGAACACCGACGTCGTCGCGGCACTCTTCGGCGGTCAGATCGGCCAGGGCGTCTGCCGGTGGCTCGCCGACATCGGCTGGCTGGAGAAGCTGCCGAACGGCACGCCCACGGTGACGGGCCTGCCGATGATCATCGTCTGGTGCCTCGTGCTGGGCGCCGGCGCGGCCTTCGTGCTGGCCCATACGCGGTTCGGCAACTGGATCTTTTCGGCCGGCGGCGATCCCCGGGCGGCACGCGCGGTGGGCGTGCCGGTGGATGCCGTCAAGGTCCGGCTGTTCGTATACAGCGCGTTCTGCGCCTCGGTGTTCGGTGCGGCGCAGGTGTTCGAGTACGGCTCGGCCGACGCCTCCCGCGGCGAGCTGAAGGAGTTCGAGAGCATCATCGCGGCTGTGATCGGCGGCGCGCTGCTCACCGGCGGATACGGCAGCGTGGTCGGCGCGCTCGTCGGCGCGCTCATCTTCGGCGTCGTCTCGCAGGGCTTCTTCTACACCGGCGTCGACGGCGACTGGTTCCGCATCTTCCTCGGCTGCGTGCTGCTCGGTGCCGTGATGTTCAACACGCAGGTGCGCCGCCGCGTCACGGGGGTCTATTGATGCCGACCCCTGTGATCGAGGTTCGCGGCCTGACAAAGCATTTCGGCAATATCGTCGCGCTGCAGGACGTGTCGATGACGCTGATGGCCGGTGAGGTGCATTGCCTGCTCGGCGACAACGGCGCCGGCAAGTCCACGTTGATCCGCACGCTCGCGGGCAACAACAGACCCACGGCCGGCGAGATCCTGTTCCAGGGCAAGCCGGTCGCGTTCCGCTCGCCCGCCGACGCGCTCGATCTCGGCATCGCCACCGTCTACCAGGATCTCGGCCTCGTGCCTCTGATGTCGGTGATGCGCAACTTCTTCATGGGGCGGGAGCCGGTCATCGACTGCGTCCTGTTCAAGCTGTTCCGCAAGTCCGAGGCGCGGCGCATCGCGCGCGAGGAGATGATGAAGATCGGCATCGACGTGCGCGATGTCGAACAGCCGATCGGCACGATGTCGGGCGGCGAGCGGCAGTCGCTGGCGATCGCCCGCGCCGTCTATTTCGGCGCGCGGGTGCTGATCCTCGACGAGCCGACCTCGGCTCTCGGCGTGCGGCAGACCTCCATGGTGCTGCGCTACGTGGCGCGGCTGCGCAATGAGGGGATCGGCATCATTTTTATCACGCACAACGTCCGCCACGCCTACGCGATCGGCGACCGGTTCACCGTGCTCAATCGCGGCCGCACGCCCGGCACCTTCACGCGCGCCGAGAAGACGCGCGACGAGCTTGAGGAAATGATGGCCGGCGGCCGGGAGATGGCTGACCTCACCGAGCATCTCTCGCACGATGCGCTCGAACACCTGTAAGGAACGTCCCCTATGATTCCATCTCTGGGCCTCGGGCGCCGCCTGCGGCTGGGCATGGTTGGCGGCGGCGCCACCAGCCTGATCGGCGACAGCCACCGCGTCGCGAGCCGCATGGACGACCGCTACGCGCTCGTCGCCGGCGCCTTCGACATAGATCCGGCGCAGGGGCGCTCATTCGCGGCGGATGTCGGCGTGGCCCCCGACCGGGCCTACGACACGTATCAGGCCATGCTGGAGGGCGAAGCAAAGCGCGACGATCGCTGCGATCTCGTCGCCATCTGCACGCCGAATAGCACACACTACCCGATCGCCAGAGCCTTTGTCGAAGCCGGCTTCAGCGTCGTCTGCGAGAAGCCGTTGACGACGAGCGTTGCCGATGCGGTGGCGCTCGTGAATGCGGTGAAGGAGCGCGGCGTCCTCTTCGCAGTGATGTACGGCTACACCGGTTTTCCGCTGGTGCGCGAGGCGCGGGCGATGGTGGCGGCGGGCGAACTCGGCACGATCCGCGTCGTGCACACCGAGTTCGCGCATGGTGGCTATGCGGCGGCGACCGCGACCGGCGATGCCCCGCCGACGTGGCGGCTCGACCCGGCAATCCAGGGGCCGTCCTTCGCGCTCGGCGACATCGGCACGCATGCCCTCTTCCTCGCCTCCTACATCACCGGTCAGCAGGCGAGCGAGGTTGCCGCCGACCTGCACAGCTTCGTGCCCGGCCGCGCGCTGGAGGACAACGCGCACGTCATGCTGCGCTTCGACAGCGGCGCGCGGGGCACGCTGTGGGCGAGCGGGGTCGCCGCCGGCGTGATCCACGGCCATCGCATCCGCGTCTTCGGCGAGAAGGCCGGGCTCGAATGGCACCAGTCCCGCCCGAACGAGCTGCTGCTGCTGCCGCGCACCGGCCGCCCGACGGTCATCGAGCGCGACACGCGCGGCCTTTCGCCGCTGTCGCTGCATCGGCAGCGCGTGGGCGCCGGCCACGCCAACGGCTATTTCGAATCCTGGGCCAACATCTATTCGGATATCGCCGATGTCCTGGCGGCCCGCCTGATGGGCCGGGCGCCCGAGCCGCTGGCGCTGCACTTCCCGACCGTGCTCGACGGCGCGCGCGGCGTGAAGTTCATCGACGCCGCCATGGCCTCCGCGGCGCGCAACGGCGCCTGGGTGTCGTGCGCGTGGTAGCCCACCGCGCGGCGGTCACGAACCGGCGCTACACCCGCATCGGCTCCAGAATCGACACGTAGTTCGCGACCGCGGCGCCACCCATGTTGAACACGCCGCCGAAATCGGCGCGCGGCAACTGCATGCCGCCCGCCTGCCCGGTGAGCTGCATGGCGGCCAGCGCGTGCATCGAGACGCCGGTGGCGCCGATCGGGTGGCCCTTCGCCTTCAGCCCGCCGGAGCGGTTGACCGGCAGCCGCCCGTCCTTCGCCGTCCAGCCCTCCAGCGCCGCCCGCGCGCCCTGGCCGGGCGGCGTCAGCCCCATCGCCTCGTATTCGATCAATTCCGCGATAGTGAAGCAGTCATGCGTCTCGACGAACGAGAGGTCGTCGAGGCGGACGCCCGCGGCGTCCAGCGCGCGGCGCCACGCCTCGCGCGCGCCCTCGAACGCGACCGGGTCGCGGCGCGAGAGCGGCAGGAAGTCGTTCACCTGCACCGCGGCGCGAAACCGCACCGCCTTGCGGCACGTCTCCGCCGTCGCCTCGTCCGCCAGCACCAGCGCCGCGGCGCCGTCGGAGACCGGCGAGCAGTCGGTGCGCTTCAGCGGCGGCGCGACATAGGGGTTCTTCTCGCTCACCGCCCGGCAGAACGCGAAGCCGAGGTCGCGCCGCAACTGGGCGTACGGGTTGTCCACGCCGTTGCGATGGTTCTTCGCCGCGATCGTCGCCAGCGCGTCGCTCTGGTCACCGTAACGCTGGAAATAGAGGTCCGCGATGCGCCCGAACACGCCGGCGAACCCGGCCGGGATGTCGCCCTCCTCGCGGCGATAGGATGCGGCCAGCAGGTTGTCGCCCACCTGCTCGCCCGGCGTCGCCGTCATTTTCTCCGCGCCCAGCACGAGCGCGAAGCGCCCGCGCCCGGCCGCGATCCAGTCGCGCGCGCCATGCACCGCCGCGGAGCCGGACGCGCAGGCATTCTCATAGCGCGTGGCGCGGGTGAAGCGTAGTTCCGGGATGCTCTGCAGCACCAGCGACGACGGAAAATCCTGGCGCGAGAAGCCGTTGTTGAAATGACCCACGAACACCGCCCCCACCTCGGCGGGTGCGATCCCGGCATCCTCCAGGGCGGCGCGGGCGACGCTGCCGATCAGCGCCTCGACATCCGGCGCATCCAGCTTGCCGAACGGCGTGTGCGCCCAGCCGACGATGCAGGCCTCGGGCATGCTCCCCTCCCTTCGCGACTGCCATGCATGTAGCGAGGGCCATGCGACCTCGCTAGTGCTGGCGACGCGCGGGCGGGCGCGCCAGGATCGTGGCCGGAAATGAACCAGTTCCGGCACGCCGCTTCGCCCCCGCTCACCCCGGGCGCGAGCCTGCTCGGCTCGCGCGACTTCCTGCATCTCTGGGCGGTCGGTGGCATCGCCAACGGGATGCGCTGGCTGGAAGTGCTGGCGGCGGCGCTATTCACGCTGGAGGTCACCGGCTCCCCGCTCGCGGTTGCGGCCGTCACGGCGGCACGGACGCTGCCGCTCATCGTGATCGGCGGGTTTGCGGGCGTGCTCGCCGATGCCGTCGACCGGCGCCGCATCGTGATCGGCGGCATGGTGCTCAGCGCCGCCTGCTCGGGCGCCATCGCGGTGCTGGCGGCGCTGGGTGTGGTTCGGCCCTGGCACCTGTTCCTGTCCAGCTTCATCAGCGGCCTCGTCTATGGCACCGAGCTTTCAGCGCGGCGGCGGATGGTGGGCGAATGCGTCGCACCCCGCCTTTTGCCGCGCGCGGTGGCGCTCGACAGCCTCACTTCCTCCGCCGCCCGCGCCATCGGCCCCCTGCTCGGCGGCGCGGCGTATGAGTGGCTCGGGCTGCCGCGCACCTTCCTGCTCTCCGCGTCGCTGAACCTGTTCGCCGCATGGCTCGCCGCGCGCGTGCACCACGTGCAGGTGCCGCGCCGGCTCTCGCTGGCGAGCATGTTCACCGACATCGCCGAGGCGTTCCTCATCCTGCGGCGCAGCCCGGTGCTGAGCGCGCTGCTCGGCGTTACGCTCGCGCAGAACCTGTTCGGCTGGGCCTATACCTCGCTGGTGGCGCCGGTCGGGCTCGACGTGTTCGGGGTCTCGGCATCCCTTGTCGGCGTGCTCGCCGCCGCGGAGCCGGGCGGGGCGGCGCTGGGCGGGCTCGGCATGGCGCTCATCGGCTCCCTGCCGGGCCGGCAGATCTGGTGGCTGTGGAGCGGGTCGGCGATCTTCCTCACCTTGCTGGCCACGTTCCCAGTGATCGGCACGTTCTGGGCCGCCCTCGGCGTGCTGGTGGCCGCCGGGCTCGGGGTGGCGCTCTACACCAACCAGCAGACCACGATCGCGCTCACCGACGCGCCGGCCGCCGTGCGGTCGCGGGTCATGGGGCTGCTGACGATGGCGATCGGCACCTGGCCGCTCGGCCAGCTGCTCGCCGGCTGGCTCGCCAGCCGCATCGGTCCCCTGCATGCGCTCGGCGCGCTGGGCACCACCGGCCTCGCCGTCCTTCTCGTCGTCGCCCCGACCATGCTGCGGCGGCGCTGACCCTCAGGCGGCCGCGCGCCGCCGGCGCATGCCGAGCACCAGCACGATCACCAGCAGCACGAGGCCGAGCGAGAACACCGTCGTCAGCGTGCCGAGCGCGTACAGCACGGGCGTCGTCACGTTCGTTGTCATCGCGAAGATTTCCAGCGGCAGCGTGTTGTGGCTGCCCGCCGTCATGATCGTGCGCGCGAACTCGTCGTAGGACAGCGAGAAGCCGAACAGCGCGACGCCGATCAGGCTCGGCATGATCAGCGGCAGCACCACGTGCAGGAAGCTCTGCCACGGCGAGGCGCCGAGATCCCGCGCCGCCTCCTCCAGTGAATGGTCGAAGCGGTTGAACACCGCGAACATGATCAGCACGCCGAACGGCAGCGTCCAGGTCAGGTGCGCGCCCAGCGCCGAACTCCACCACGCCGGCTGGATGCCGGCCACGGTGAACATCAGCCCGATGCCGAGGCTGATCAGGATCGACGGCACGATCAGGCTCGCGATCGTCAGATAGAACAGCGCCGTCGCGCCGAAGAAGCGGCGGCGGAAGGCAAGGCCCGCGCCGAGGGCGACCAGCACGGTGAGCCCCATCACCATCAGCGCCAACGCCAGCGAGCGGCGCAGCGAGCCGCCGAAATCGCCGACCATCTGCGGCTGGAACAGGTTGATGAACCAGTGCAGCGACACGCCGCGCATGGGGAAGGTCAGCCCGCCATCCGGCCCCTGGAACGAGAGGATCACGATCGTCGCCGTGGGGCCGTAGAGGAACAGCACGAACAGGCCGAAGAACGCCGTGAGCAGCCAGTGGCGGAAACCCTTCTTCTCCATCACAGCTCCTTGCGGATATCGACCACCCGCAGGATCACCCATACGATCATCAGCACCGTCAGCAGCAGCACCACCGCCTGCGCCGCGGCTGTGGGATACTGCAGCAGGCTGATCTGGTTCTTCATCATCAGCCCGACCGAGGCGCTCTGCCCGCCGCTCATCATCTGCACGGTCACGAAGTCACCCATCGTCAGGGTGACGACGAAGATCGTGCCGATGGAAATGCCCGGCAGCGACAGCGGGATCACGACATGCCGCAGCACGCCGAGCGGCCCCGCGCCGGCATCGCGCGCCGCCTCGATCAGGCTGCGGTCGATGCGCATCATCGTGTTGAAGATCGGTACGACCATGAACAGCGTGTACAGGTGCACGAAGGCGAGGATCACCGCGAACGGCGAGAACAGCAGGAATTCCAGCGGATGGCTGGTGATCCCGAGATCCATCAGGCTCTGGTTGAGCAGCCCGTTGCGGCCCAGGAAGGGGATCCAGGAAATCATGCGGATGACGTTGCTGGTCAGGAAGGGGATCGTGCAGATCTGGAACAGCACCATCCGCCACAGCATCGTGCGCACGTGAAAGGCAAGGTAGTAGGCGACGGCGAAGCCGATCATCAGCGTCGCCGCCCACACGATCCCCGCATAGCGCAGCGTGGAGAGATAGGTCGACCAGGTGACGTGCGAGAACAGCGCATCGCGGTAGTTGTCGAGGATGAAGGTCGGGACAAGCGCGTATTCCTCGTCGTCCCAGAAGCTCACCATGACGATGGTGAGGATCGGGATCAGCAGGAACACGCCCAGCACCAGCCACAGCGGCAGCGACTGCAGATACGGCACCGCCGAGCCGCGCCGGCGTCCGGCCCGGCGCCCGGCCGCGGCGGACCCCGCAGGGACCGCCGCGGCCAGACCCGGCATCACAGCCTCAGGCGGCAATGAACTCGTTCCATTTCTGGACCATGTACTTGTCCTCGTCCATCACCGCGTTCCAGCACGCAACATGGCCCATGCGCTCGTAGAAGCTGCCGCCGTCGCGCACTGCGCCGGCCTTCTCCATCACCTTGCCTTCGGGGCTGAGGATGTCCTTCTCGGCCGGCTTGCCTTCCATCCAGAAGGCCCATTCGTACGGCTGCATGTATTTCTTCGCCGTGTCGAGCACGGCCGAGTAGTAGCCCTGCCGGTTCAGGTAGGCGCCGACCCAGCCGGAGAGGTACCAGTTGATGTACTCATAGGCGGCGTCGAGCTGGATCCCGCTGAGATGCTTGGCGAGCCCGAGCCCGCCGCCCCAGGAGCGGTAGCCCTCGGCGAGCGGCTGGTAGACGCACTTCACGCCCTTGCTGCGCACCGCCGCCACCGCCGGCGACCACATCGACTGGATCACCACCTCGCCCGAGACCATCAGGTTCACCGACTCGTCGAAGGTCTTCCAGAACGCGCGCCAGTGCCCCTTCTTCTTGAGGTCGGTGAGAACGCCAACGGTCACGTCGATCTCGTGGCGCGTCATGTTGCCCTTGTCGCCGTATTTGATGACGCCCATCGACTCGCACATCATGGCCGCGTCCATGATCCCGATGGAGGGGATGTTCAGGATCGACGCCTTGCCGTTGAACGCGGGATCGGCGAGGTCCTTCCAGTTGCCGATCTTGCGGCCCACCAGGTCGGGACGGATGCCGAGCGTGTCGGCGTTGTAGATGGTCGGCACCATCGTGAACCATTCGGTCGGGTGCTTGGCGAACTTGTGCGAGCTCTGGCTCTCGACGAAGCTCACCGTGTGCGGCGCGGTGCCCTGCGCGATGTGGCTTTCCGGCGTCAGCTTGCCGGTGATGAAGATCGGCACGATCTGCTCGAAATACTTCAGCTTCTTCGTGTTCATCGGCTGCAGCACGCCGCGCGGGTAGACTTTCTTGCAGATCCAGTACTCGATATCGGCGATGTCGTAGCTGTCCGGCTGGGTGATGGCGCGCTGCGTCACCGCGTCGGAGTCGAGCGCCGTCATCTGCAGCGTGATGCCGAGGTCCTGCTTGCACTTCTCGGCGATCGCGTTGAGGTTCGAGACGCCGGTGCCGAACTGGCGCAGCGTCACGTCCTTGATGTTCTGCGCCCAGATCGTCGGAAACCCGGTGATCGCGCCCGAGCCCGCGAGCGCGCCGCCCACCGCCGCGGCGCTCTTCAGCATGGTCCTGCGCGTGACGCGCTTGCTGGTGGTCATTCGTGCACTCTCCCCAAAAGCCTCAATTGTAGAGAATATGCGCGTCGGCCGCCGCGAACCCGGCGGTGACGCGATCGCCGAGCGCCACCGGCCGCGCGAAGAAATCGGCCTCCGACAGCAGCAGGCTGTGGTCGGCGCCGCCCTGGTCCTGCAGGCCCACGCGCACGAACGGGCCGTGGTACTCCACCGCCGTCACCTCGCCCGCGAGGCGGTTGGCGAGTTCCGGCGGCGGATCGAGGCGCATCCGGTCGCTGCGCACGGCGAGGCGCACGGTGCCGTCGACCGCGGCCGGCGTTTCGGTGATCGTGATCGCGCTGCCGTCGGGCAGGCGCAGCGCGCCGCCGGTGGCGACCTGCGCCTCCAGAATGTTGTGTCCGCCGAGGAAGCGCGCGACGAAGGGCGTGCGCGGCCGCTCGAACACCGCGCGCGGCGCGTCGTTCTGCAGGATACGCCCGCGCTCCATCACCACCACGAGGTCGGCGAGCGCCAGTGCCTCGTCCTGCGCATGCGTGACATGAACGAAGGTGATCCCGAGCTCGCGCTGGAGCCGCTTCAGTTCCTCGCGCATCCGCCCGCGCAGGAACGGGTCGAGCGCCGACAGCGGCTCATCGAGCAGCAGGACGGAGGGGTTGGTGATCAGCGCGCGGGCCAGCGCCACGCGCTGCTGCTGGCCGCCGGAAAGCTGCGCCGGCCGGCGCTCCGCCATCTCCGGCAGGTGCACGCGCTCCAGCATCTCGCGCGCCCGGCTCCGCCGCTCCTCGCGCCCGACGCCGCGCATGCGCAGCGAGAAGGCGACGTTGTCGAGGCAGTTCAGGTGCGGGAACAGCGCATAGCTTTGGAACATCATCGCGGTGCCACGGCCCGAGGGCGGCAGGTCGGTCACGTTGCGCCCGTCGATCAGCACATCCCCCGCGCTGGTCTCCTCATGCCCGGCGATCATCCGCAGGGTGGAGGTCTTGCCGCAGCCCGACGGCCCGATGAGGCAGCAGTAACTGCCGGCGGGGATGCGCAGATCGATGGCGTCCACCGCGGTGACCGAGCCGTAGCGCTTGGTCACCGAAATCAGCTCCACCCCTGCCTCTGCCATCCGCTCTCCCCGCCGCCCGGCGCCGTCGCTTGCGCAGTGTCAGGCAAACCCCATGCCATCGCCCCGGCATGCGGCAGCGCCCCGGGACCGGCCGGCGGATTGCCCAAGGAATGATCACCCCGTGATCGTGGTTGATGCGCGCGCGGCTACTGGCGCCCCGGCGGTTCGGTGGCACAATGGCGGGGAGCAAGCGGGAGGAGCGGCAATGGGCGGAAGCGGCAAGGTGGCGATGGTGACCGGGGCCGGCAGCGGCGTCGGGCGCGCGGCGGCGCTCGCGCTGCTCGCCGAGGGCTACAGCGTCGTGCTGGCCGGCCGGCGGCGGGACGCGCTGGAGGAGACGGCGACCCTCGGGGCCGCCGCGGCGCGGACGCTGGTGGTGCCGACCGACGTGACCGACGCGGCGGCGGTCGATGCGCTGTTCGGCCAGGTGAAGCAGCGCTTCGGCCGGCTCGACGTCGTCTTCAACAACGCCGGCGGCAACACGCCGAGCACCGATTTCGGCGACCTCACCGTGGAACAGTGGCAGAGCGTGGTCGCGGTCAACCTCACCGGCGCGTTCCTGGTGGCCCGCGGCGCCTACCGCATGATGCGCGAGCAGTCGCCGCGCGGCGGGCGCATCATCAACAACGGCTCGATCTCGGCGCACGTGCCGCGCCCCGGCTCGGCGCCCTACACCGCGACCAAGCACGCCATCACCGGCCTCACGCGCACGATCTCGCTCGACGGGCGCAAGCACGACATCGCCTGCGGGCAGATCGACATCGGCAATGCGGCAACGCCCATGACGGCGCGCATGGCGCAGGGCGTGCCGCAGGCGAACGGCGAAATGAAACCCGAGCCGACGATGCCGGCCGACGAGGTGGGCCGCACCATCGTCTTCATGGCCGGCCTGCCGCCGGAGGCGAACGTGCAGTTCGTCACCGTGATGGCGACCAAGATGCCGTTCATCGGCCGCGGCTGAACCGCACCCGCACCCTCACCCAGACCCTCTCCCGCAGGCGGGAGAGGGCTCCTTTATAGCGCCGTGCTCTCCCAGCGCCTGCCCCATCTCCCGCCTGCGGGAGAGGGTCGGGGTGAGGGTGGCGGCGCCCGCTCAGACCGGCCGCAGTTCCGGCACCGCGACCCAGAACAGCGTGCCCGCCGCCCGCAGCGGCGCGAGTTCCTGCGTGATCTCGTCGGCGAGGTTCCACGGCAGGATCAGCAGGTCGTCCGGCGGCGCCTGCCATAGCGCCTCGGGCGCGACCACGGGCAGCCGACAGCCGGGCAGCAGGCGTCCCTGCTTGGCGGGGTTGCGGTCGGCGACATGGACGATGTCGTCGGCGGTGACGCCGCTCGTGTTCAGCAGCGTGCAGCCCTTCGCGGCGGCGCCGTAGGCGGCGACGCGCCGCCCCGCGGCGCGCGCGCCGGCAAGGAAGGCGCGCAGGCCGCGCTGCACCCCCGCCACGCGCGGCGCGAAGCCGGCATAGCCGTCCGGCCGGTCCAGCCCCGCCGCCGCCTCCTCGGCACGCAGCGCCGCGAGCCCCGGTTCCGCCGCGAACGCCGCGCCCGCATGGCAGGCGAACACGCGCAGCGAGCCGCCATGGGTCGCAAGCGGCGCCACGTCGAACACCCGCAAGCCCGCCCGGGCCAGCACCCGCTCGACCACCAGCAGCGAGAGATACGCGTAGTGCTCATGATAGATCGTGTCGAACTGCACGCCTTCGATCAGGCGCAGCAGGTGGGGAAATTCCAGGCTCGCCACGCCATCGGGCGCGAGCACGCGGGCGATGCCGCGCGCGAAGCCGGCGATGTCGGGCACATGGGCGAGGACGTTGTT
>JAFKFJ010000050.1 GCA_017307335.1 Alphaproteobacteria bacterium
GCGCCATCCTCGGCCAGCATCGTGTTCAGTGCCACCATCGCCTCCGCCTCGGGCCGCGCCAGCGCGCCGTAGGCGGGCGCGCCCACGCGCACGGCAGCCTGCGCCGGCAGCGTCGAGGCGGCGCGGTCGAAGCGCCCGTTCACGAAGATGAGGCGCGGCGCGTCGACCGCCGGCAGCCGGCCGGGCAGCATCGCAGCGACCGCCACCGGCGCCGCGAAGCGGGTTTCGGCGAGCGGCCGCAGGCTTGTGTAGTGCCATGCCTCGTCCCGCGCGCCGGGCAGCCCGCGGCGGCGGAAGGCCTCCGCGGCCGCGGCACGCATGGCGGGATCGCCCGGCAGCGACGCCGGCAGCGCCGCATAGCGCGCCAGGAAGGCCGCCGCGCCGTCGCGCGCCCAGGCGGGTTGCGCGATGGCGTTCATGCCGCCTCCGGCGCGACCGCCGCATAGCCACCCGCCTCCAGCGCATGCGCGAGTTCCGGCCCGCCGGAGCGCACGATGCGCCCGCCCGAGAGGATGTGGACGCGATCGGGAACGATATGGTCGAGCAGCCGCTGGTAGTGGGTGATGACGAGGGCGGAGAAATCTGGCCCGCGCAGCGCGTTCACGCCCTCGGCGACGATGCGCAGCGCGTCGATGTCGAGGCCGCTGTCGGTCTCGTCGAGGATCGCGAGGCGCGGACGCAGGATCGCCATCTGCAGTACCTCGTTGCGCTTCTTCTCGCCGCCCGAGAAGCCGACATTCACGTTGCGCTTCAGCATGTCGTCAGGCATCGCCAGCCGCCTGGCCTCGGCCCGCGCGAGCTTGAGGAACTGCACGGCGTCCAGCTCCGGCTCGCCGCGCACGCGGCGCACCGCGTTCAGGGCCGTGCGCATGAAGTTGGCGTTACCGACGCCCGGCAGCTCCACCGGGTATTGGAATGCGAGGAACAGGCCGGCGGCCGCGCGCGCCTCCGGCTCCATCGTCAGCAGGTCCTGCCCGGCGAACGTCGCGCTCCCGCCGGTGACTTCGTAGCCCTCCCGGCCGCACAGCACATACGAAAGCGTGGACTTGCCGGAGCCGTTCGGCCCCATCACCGCATGCACTTCGCCCTGCGGCACGACGAGGTCGATGCCGTGCAGGATCGCCTTGCCATCGACGGTGGCGGTGAGGCCCCTGATCTCGAGCATCAGCCCACCGAGCCTTCCAGACTCACGGCCAGCAGCTTCTGCGCCTCCACGGCGAACTCCATCGGCAGCTCCTTCAGCACTTCCTTGCAGAACCCGTTGACGATCAGGTTCACGGCATCCTCTTCCGAAAGCCCGCGCTGGCGGCAGTAGAACAACTGATCGTCAGCAATCTTCGACGTCGTCGCCTCGTGCTCGACCCTCGCCGTGGGATTGCGGCTCTCGATATAGGGAACCGTGTGCGCGCCGCACTCCTGCCCGATCAGCAGCGAGTCGCACTGCGTGTGGTTCCGTGCGCCGGCGGCCTTCGGCATGATGCGCACGAGGCCGCGATAGGTGTTGTTCGACCGGCCGGCGCTGATGCCCTTGCTGACGATCGTGCTGGTCGTGTTGCGCCCGATATGCAGCATCTTGGTGCCGGTATCCGCCTGCTGGCGGTTCGCGGTCACCGCGACCGAATAGAACTCGCCCACGCTCTCGTCGCCCTGCAGGATGCAGCTCGGGTATTTCCAGGTGATCGCGGAACCCGTCTCCACCTGCGTCCAGCTTATCTTGCTGCGCGCGCCGCGGCAGGCGCCGCGCTTGGTCACGAAGTTGTAGATGCCGCCACGGCCCTCGGCATCGCCGGGGTACCAGTTCTGCACCGTGCTGTACTTGATCTGCGCATCATCCAGCGCCACCAGCTCGACCACCGCGGCGTGAAGCTGGTTCTCGTCGCGCATCGGCGCGGTGCAGCCCTCCAGATAGGAGACGTAGCTGCCGGCGTCGGCGACGATCAGCGTGCGCTCGAACTGCCCGGTGTTGCGCGCATTGATGCGGAAATAGGTGGACAGCTCCATCGGGCAGCGCACGCCGGGCGGCACGTAGACGAAGCTGCCGTCGGTGAAGACGGCCGAGTTCAGCGCGGCGAAGAAATTGTCGCCCTGCGGCACCACGCTGCCCAGCCACTTGCGCACGAGGTCGGGGTGCTCGCGCACCGCCTCGCTGATCGGGCAGAAGATCACGCCGGCCTTCGCCAGCGTCGCGCGGAACGTGGTCGCGACCGAGACGCTGTCGAACACCGCGTCCACCGCGACCTGCGCCGGCTCCTCCTCGCTCGCGACGCCGGCCAGGATCGCGCGCTCGCGCAGCGGAATGCCCAGCTTCTCGTACGTGGCCAGCAGCTCCGGGTCGACCTCGTCCAGGCTCTGCGGCCCCGCCTTGCGCCTCGGCGCCGCGTAGTAGTGCAGGTCCTGGTAGTCGATCGGGCGATAGCCGACGCGCGCCCAGCGCGGCTCCTCCATCCCGCGCCATGCCGCGAAGGCGGTGAGGCGCCATTGCAACAGCCACTCCGGCTCCGCCTTGCGCGCGGAGATCAGCCGGATGATGTCCTCGTTGAGGCCCTTGGGCGCCAGCTCGGTCTCGATCTCGGTCGAAAACCCCCACTTGTAGGCGGATTGGGTGACCGCCTCGACGGTCTGCATCGGGTCGGCGACTTGCGACATGACGACGTCCTATTCGGCAATGGCCTGCGGCAGCGCCGCGGCCGGCACACGCAGCGCGGGCGGCACCTGGGCGACCCGCATCTCGGCGAGCGAGATCGCGGACAGCGCCCCGCGGATCGCGCCGTTCACCAGATCCCACCGTCCCTTGACCGCGCACATGCGCTCCACCTCGCAGCCGCCGGCGCCCCCGTCAACGCAGGCGGTGAGCGCGATCGGCCCGTCGATGGCCGCGATCACGTCCGCGACCGAGATGGTGCCGAGCGGCCTGCCGAGCCGGTAGCCCCCGCGCGCGCCGCGGTGCGAGGCCACCAGGCCCGCGGCGCCGAGCGCCTTCAGCACCTTGGCGACCGTCGGCTCCGGCACCCCGGTCGCCACCGCGATCCGCGGCGCAGTCTCAATCTCGCCGCCGCTCGCCCGCTCGCGCTCGGCAAGGCAGATCAGCACCACCACGGCATAGTCGGTCAGCCTGGACAGCCTGAGCATCGCGCAATCCCGGAAGTCGGTGATGTCCGGCACGGATATATTCGGACCGCACTGGTCCTGTTTGCTGGACATGGGCCATCCCGTCCGTGGCGTCAAGCCCGAGCCGCCCAAGCACTGCCGTTACGCTCACGGTTGCAATCGGCCTGTCGGCCGCGTTAGACACCACGGGCTGCCGGCAGGGATGGATGGGAGCCAGGCGATCATTCCTGATAGGGAGCGACATGCCACTGGCGAACACCTCTCTGTCGCGCGGCACGGAATTTCGGAACCAGACCGATGCGCTCGGGCATCGCCCCGGTCCGCGCAATGCGCAGCGAAATGCAGCAGCAACGTGAACGCCTCGCGCAGGGCTACGCGGCACGCGAGGCCGGCGATCATGCAACGGCACTAGCGCATTTCGTCGACGCTTCCGGGGTGGGCCCGGACTTCCATCCCGCCCGCATCGCGGCCGCCGAAGCACTGGTGGCACTGGGCCGTCCGGAAGAGGCGGAGCTCCTGTTGCGCGCGGTGCTGGAGGAAGCGCCGAACGACCTCGGCGCGCTGCTCGGGCTTTCCGAAATCGCCCGGCTGGCACAGGACCTTTCCGGCTGCCTCACCCTCGCCCGACAGGCGATGCAGGCACATCCCGACGCGCCCGCGGCAGTCCTGCAGGCGACGCGCGCGCTGCTCGAAGTCGACGCGCCGGAGGCAGCGCTGGCGATCCTGCGCCCGTTCGGCGCGGCCAACGGGTGGCCCGCCGTGCTGCGCGCACGCGAGGGCGAAATCCTGCGCCACGCGGGGCGCTGGCAGGAGTCCAGGGCGGCACTGGACGCGGCGACGGACGCCGATCTCAGCCTGTTCGTGCAGCGCGTGCTGCTGCACCTGACGGTCCACGAACTCGATGCCGCGGCCCGCCTCGTGGACCAGCCACTCGGCCAGACGCGCCTGGCTCGCGCCTATGGGCACCATCTGCGCGGGCAGGTCGCCGAGGC
>JAFKFJ010000219.1 GCA_017307335.1 Alphaproteobacteria bacterium
ATGAAGGGGCCGCGGAATGCCCGCATGGCCGCATAGGCGCCGGGGTCGAACAAATCGCTCGACAGCGGTGTGAGCGTCGCCGGATCCACATTCGGGGCCGCGATCCATTGGGCGATCCAGTGCCCGAACGGCGGATAGAAAATGTCCGTCCCCGCGAGCACGAGCCCCGTCACGGCCTGAATCACGAGCAGCACCAGAATGGCCAGGACCGCGAGCCGGCCCACCGGGTTGTGACCCAGATAGTGCCTCGGATGGCCGGCAAGGAAAGCAGAGACATACGCTTCCAGCGCACGAAGGTAGCCTGGTCCCATCGGCAAGATCGCCCTCCAACGCGCATAGCGGTTGCCGAGCGAGGCCCACACGAACCGCCACAGCAGGTTCAGGGTCATCACGTAGCCGAGCCAGACATGGATCGCCTTCACCGTCACCCGCCCGGCCGGCGACATGCCAAGCGCGCCCGCGAACAGGATGAGCAATCCAACGAGGATCAGCCCGAGGACCGACACGGCGTTGATCCAGTGGAACCACCGCGTGGGTCCGTCCCAAACGCGGTAGGCCACGAGCGCCCCGCCTGCCGCTCCGGCCGCACTCACGCCGGCGAGGTCTTCGCGCTCAGCGTTCATGATTCTGCCTGCCGCTGCTCGTCGCAGCGGCACTGCTCACCGGTTGGCATCGGCGTGCAGGCCCGCAGGCGGCTTGGGCAGCGCCGTGTTCGCCGGGTCCATTCCGTGGCCCGTGAACACCCCAGGGGCATCCGGACAGTCGGCGGCGAGCCTAGTGGCCGCGCCGGTGGCCGCCGCCATCCCCGGGCCCGGGAACGGGGCCGCCGGTCCTACCGGCTGCGCTGAAGCGGCACCACCCAGCAGCGCGAGCGCCGCGCCCAGGACCATCGGTGTTGTCAGATTGCGCATCGCTCATTCCTGTGCTCGAAAGCCGGAGAGCGGCGACGACGCGCTCGCCGACTTCCGCGTATGATGATGGCTGCATCTCGCGCTCGCCGCCGGCGCGTGCATTGATCTGCGTCAAGCCAGTCGTTCCTGGAGTTCGGTCGCACATGTCGAAGGCTGCCGTGGCGCGCGCGAACCATGCATGAGCTGCTGGCGGTGCTGTCGGGCTCGCTGGTCGGCTTCTCGCTGGCGCTGACCGGCGGCGGTGGCTCGATCCTGGCGGTGCCGCTGCTGCTCTACGTCGTGGGCGTGCCGAGCCCGCATGTCGCGATCGGCACCAGCGCGCTCGCGGTTGCCGCGAACGCCTTCGTCAACCTGGTGGGCCACGCCCGCGCCGGGACGGTGAAATGGCGCTGCGCCGCGGTGTTCGCCGCCGCCGGCAGCTTCGGGGCGGCAATCGGCTCCACCATCGGCAAGCTGGTCGATGGCCAGCGCCTGCTGCTGGTGTTCGCCTTCGTGATGATCGCAGTCGGCGTGGCGATGCTCCGCCCACGCGCCTCCGGCGGCAATCCGGCGGTGCGGCTCACTGGCCCGATCGCGGCGCGGCTGGCCGCGGTGGGCATGGGTGCGGGCACCGTCTCCGGCTTCTTCGGCATCGGCGGCGGGTTCCTGATCGTCCCCGGCCTGATGCTCGGCAGCGGCATGCCGATCCTGAACGCGATCGGGTCCTCGCTGGTCTCGGTCGGCGTGTTCGGACTGACCACGGCGGTCAACTATGCCCGCTCCGGCCTGATCGACCCCCGCCTCGCCGCGGAGTTCATCGTCGGCGGGGCGGTCGGCGGCGTGCTGGGGCTGAAGGTCGCGGTGCGGCTCGCCTCGCACCGGCGCAGCCTCACGCTGCTGTTCGCCGGCGTGATCTTCGCCGTGGCCGCCTACATGCTGGTGCACACCGCGCTCACGCTGCGCGGCTGAGCGGATCGTGGCCGTGCTGGTCTCCGTCATCATTCCCGCCTGCGACGCCGAGGCCACGCTGCCGCAGGCGGTGGCAAGCCTGCGGGCGCAGCGCTGGCAGGAATGGGAGGCGCTGATCGTCGCCGACGACGCGCGGGACTACGCGGCCCTGCTCGGCGCGCAGGGGCTTGCGGATGCGCGGCTGCGCTTCCTCGCGACCGGCGGGATACGCACCGGCTGCCACCGGGCGCGCAATGTCGGGCTGGCACAGGCGCGGGGCGCGCTGGTGGACATGCTGGATGCCGACGACCTGTTCCACCCGGATCGCCTCGCGACCCTCGCCCCCCTTGCCCTCACGCATGGGGCCGCGGCCGACAACCTCGCGGTGGTCGCGGAGGCGACGGAAGCGCCGCTGTACCGCGTGATGGGCGCGCGCGCCGCGGCGGCCCGGGTCGACATCGCCGGGCTGCTGGCCCTTACCGCGCCGCTGGTGCCCCTGGTGCGGCGCGAGCACGCCCTGCCGCGGCTGGACGGCGTCGAATATGCCGAGGACGTGATCGGCAACCTGCGGCTCATCGACCGGCTCGGCCCGCTGCCGGTGGTGGCCGAGAGCCTGTACGAATACCGCGTCATGCCAGGCTCGATCGCGCATGACGACCGCGCGGCGGCGGCGTTCGACGCGGCCTATGCCGGCTACGTCGCGCGGCTGGAACGCGGCGACGGGCTTGGCCTCGCCCCCGCCAACCGTGCCGTGGCGGCGCGCGGGATGGCCGCGAAGCGGGCGCTGAACCAGGACTTCGCGCGGGCGCAGGCGGCAGCGCCGGCGCTGAACTTCCAAACCTTCGTCGCCGCACGCCGGGCGAACGCGAACGAAGCGAGCGTCGGCAGGTCGGCTCCTCCATAGTGGGGGCTGCGCGCTTGACGCAGGTCAAACCAACGGCCGCGGTTTCGTTGTTTCATCGGCGCAGACGCCCCGGCTTGGCGAAACCCTTCAAAGCGGAGAACGACACCATGACTCGGCGTACGATGGCGCTCGGCGCCGCGGCGATCCTGCTGCTCTCGGGCGGGGCCTACGCCCAGAGCAAGACCGGCACGAAACCCTGCCCGCCCGGCCAGTCAGCCACCGGCGGCGCGAGCGGGGCGGCTCCCAGGGCTCAGGGCGCCTCGCGCGGCAGCGCCACGGGAGCGCCGCCCGACTCCCAGGCGGCTTCGCGCGGCAGCGCCACGGGCGCGCCGCCCGACTCCCAGGCCGCTTCGCGTGGCAGCGCCACGGGCGCACCGCCCGACTCCCAGGCGGCCGCGACCGGCAGTACCTCCGGCGCACCGCCACAGATGCAGATGGCAACGGGCTGCGAATGAACCGTGGCAGACTGCGTTCACGCCCACGACCTTCGACCGCCGCGGGCGCGGACGTGGTTTGCAGCAGCCGAGCACGCTGCGGCGCGTGACGCTGGCATGATCAAGTCGAAAGATCATGCCGGCATCAGCGTTCTGACGATTTCAGGAAAGTGTCGCGACGATTTCAGGAACGTGCGGCGGGCTCTCTCAACCGTCCACGCCACAACAACCACGCCTGACCGGCGCACGCGATCCCGGGCGGGCGACGACGCCGCCTGCCCGGCAGAGCGACGCCTGAAGGGGGCCGCGCGTGGCTAGCGCGGCGTCGGCGGCAGGTCCGGCTTCAGGTGCAGTTCCTTCCAGCGCGCCGGCGCAATCTCGGCGGGCGCGCTCATCATCAGGTCCTCGCCCTGCTGGTTGAGCGGGAACAGGATCACCTCGCGGATGTTCGGCTCCTCGGCCAGCAGCATCACGATCCGGTCGATCCCCGGCGCCGAGCCGCCATGCGGGGGCGCGCCGTAGCGGAACGCGTTCAGCATGCCGCCGAACCGCGCCTCCACATCCGCCGCCGTGTA
Source organism: Alphaproteobacteria bacterium (assembly GCA_017307335.1). Taxonomy (GTDB): domain Bacteria; phylum Pseudomonadota; class Alphaproteobacteria; order Acetobacterales; family Acetobacteraceae; genus JAFKFJ01. The sequence goes on from JAFKFJ010000219.1 coordinate 3,752, forward strand.
GCCGGCGATCTCGAACGCACGGATCATGATGTCCGGCCGATGGTTGCGGATCGCGCCGGAGGAGAGCTCCACACCGTTGCAGACGATGTCGTACTGGAACGCCTTGATCGTCAGCGGGTCCTGTGAGTTCAGCGCCTCCATCCCGCCCTGCGGCATGCTGAACGGGTTGTGCGAGAAGTCGATCTGCCCCGTCTCCTCGTTCAGCTCGTACATCGGAAAATCGGTGATCCAGCAGAAGCGGAACTCGCCCTGCGCGATCAGGCCGAGATCGGCGCCGAGCCGCGTGCGCACGGCGCCGGAGAACTTCGCCGCCGTCTCGCGCGGCCCGGCCACGAAGAACACGGAATCCCCCGCCGCCACGCCGCAGGCCGCGCGGATCGCCTCGGCCCGCTCGGGTTCGAGGTTGCGCGCGATCGGGCCCTTCGGCCCGTCCGCGTCGTAGACGATGTAGCCGAGGCCGCCGCCGCCTTCCTCGCGCGCCCATTCGTTCAGCTTGTCGAAGAAGCTGCGCGGGTTCTTCGCCGTCCCCGGCGCCGGAATGGCGCGCACCACGCCGCCGCCGGCCACGATGCGCGCGAACAGGCCGAAGCCCGAGCCCGCGAAATGCTCGCTCACCTCGCTCACCAGCAGCGGGTTGCGCAGGTCGGGCTTGTCGCTGCCGTAGCGCAGCATCGCCTGCTCATAGGGAATGCGCGGGAACGGCGGCGGCGTCACGCCGCGGCCGCGCGCGAACTCCTCGAACACGCCGGCGATCACGGGCTCGATCGTGTCGAACACGTCTTCCTGCGTCACGAAGCTCATCTCGAAGTCGAGCTGGTAGAACTCGCCCGGCGAGCGGTCGGCGCGGCTCGCCTCGTCGCGGAAGCAGGGCGCGATCTGAAAGTAGCGGTCGAAGCCCGCGACCATCAGCAACTGCTTGAACTGCTGCGGCGCCTGCGGCAGCGCGTAGAACTTTCCGGGATGCAGCCGCGCCGGCACCAAGAAGTCGCGCGCGCCCTCGGGCGAGGATGCGGTGAGGATCGGTGTCGTGAACTCGGTGAACCCGGCCTCGATCATGCGCCGGCGGATGGAGGCGATCACCTGCGCGCGCAGCACCATGTTGTCGTGCACGCGGGTGCGCCGAAGATCGAGAAACCGGTATTTCAGCCGCAGCTCGTCGGGGAACTTCTCGTCCCCGGCAACCTGGATCGGCAGCACGTCCGCCGCCGACTGCACCGCGATCGCGGCCCCGCGCAGCTCGATCTCGCCGGTCGGCAGCTTCGGGTTCACGGTGCCCGCCTCGCGGCGCACCACCGCCCCGGTCACCGTCACCACGCTCTCCACCCGCAGCGCATCGGCCGTCGCGAAGGCCGGCGAGCCGGCGGCGAACACGCATTGCGTCAGGCCGAAATGGTCGCGCAGGTCGATGAACAGCAGCCCGCCATGGTCGCGCTTGCTGTGCACCCAGCCGGAGAGGCGGGCCGGACGGCCGGCATCGGCGGCGCGAAGCTGGCCGCAGGTGTGGGTGCGGTAGGCGTGCATGGCAGCGCGGGCTCTCGTTCTGGGGGCGCGGCAGACAAGCGACGCGGCCCCCCGCTGTCAAGTTCGGGCCTGTCAAGTTGGCAGCCGCCGCGCCCGCCGTGTAGAAGCCGCGGATGCCCCGCTCGAAACGGGCGGAGTTCCCGCCCCCGGCCCTGATCGCCCGCAGCGCCGACCTCGCCGACCTCTGTTCCCGCCTCGCCGCCGAGGCGTTCGTCACCGTGGACACCGAGTTCATGCGCGAACGGACGTTCTGGCCGGAGCTCTGCGTGGTCCAGGTCGGGGGGAGCGCCGAGACGGCCGTGATCGACGCGCTGGCCCCGGGGCTGGACCTCGCGCCGCTCGGCGCGCTGCTGGCCGACCCGGCGGTCCTAAAAGTGTTCCACGCCGCGCGGCAGGACATCGAGATATTCCTGCTCCGCTTCGGTGCGGTTCCGACTCCGCTGTTCGACACCCAGATCGCCGCCATGGTGGCCGGGTTCGGCGACCAGGTGGGTTACGACGCCCTCGTCGCGGCCCTCGCCGGCGGGCAGATCGACAAGGCACATCGTTTCAGCGACTGGGCCGCGCGGCCACTGTCGCCCGACCAGCTCACCTACGCCGCCGCCGACGTCACCCATCTGCGCGGGGTCTATGAGAGCCTGCGCACCCGGCTGGAGCGCGACGGACGGCTCGATTGGGTCGCCGAGGAGATGGCCGCCCTCGCCGACCCGGCGACCTATCGGCCCGACCCAGAGTCACTGTGGGAGCGGCTGCGGCCGCGCACCGGCAACCGGCGGATGCTCGGCGTCCTGCGCGCCATCGCCGCCTGGCGCGAGCGCGAGGCGCAGCGGGCCAACATCCCGCGCAACCGCATGCTGAAGGACGAGACGCTGCTCGAAATCGCCGCGACCATGCCCGCGACACCGGAGGCGCTGGCGCGCGCCCGCGGCATCTCGCGCGGCTTCGCCGAGGGCCGCGTGGGCGCGAGCCTGCTCGCCGCCATCGCGGAGGCGAAGGCGCTGCCGGAGGAGGTGCTGCCGATGCCCGAACGGGGCCGCAACGGTCCCCGCCCGTCACCCGCCCTGATCAGCCTGCTGAAAGTGCTGCTGGCGGCGAAGTGCGAGCAGAACCACGTCGCCGCGCGGCTGGTCGCGAGCTCCGAGGACATCGAGCGGCTCGCCGCCGAGGAAGAGCCCAACGTTCCCGCCCTGCACGGCTGGCGGCGCGACGTTTTCGGCGCCGACGCGCTGGCGCTGAAGGAAGGACGGATCGGGCTGGGGGTCGAGGGCCGTCGCATCCGCCTGCTCGCGCTCTGAACTACGACACGAAAACATTCGGGCGCATCGCGCTGCTGTGATAGTGTTCACGCGGTCATGGCAGGGCAACAGCCGAACACCGCGCAGGAATCGGCGCCCGCGGCGGCGCTGCGGGACCCGACGCTGGGCTTCATTGCCGCCCTCGAAAATATCTCGCAGGGCCTATGCTTCTTTGATCACGCCGGCCGGCTGATCGTCAGCAACCGCCGCTACGCCGAGCTCTACGGGTTGCCGCCGGGGCAGATCCGCCCCGGCATGACGCTGCGCGAAATCCTCGCCCTGCGCGAGACCGTCAGCAGCACGCCGGTCCAACCGCTCGAAGAATACGTGGCCTGGTCGGAGGCGGCGGCGAGCGCCGGTGCCCCGGCCGCCAGGATTGTCGAGCTGCGCAACGGCCGCGCCATGAACATCCGGCAGCAGCCGATGCCCGATGGGGGCTATGTCGCCACGCATGAGGACATCACCGAGCGGCGGCTTGCCGAGACGGCCCTGCGGCATGGCGAGAAGCTGCGCGCGCTGGGGCAGATGACCGGCGGGATCGCGCACGACCTGAACAACGCACTGATGGTGATCAGCGCAAATCTCGAACTCGCCTTGCAGCGGCCGGGTGATCTCGGCGGCGCACGGGCGAAGCTGGAGGCCGCGATGCGGTCGGTGGGCGCAGCCAAGGAACTGCTCGGCCGCATGCTCAGCTTCGCGCGCTCGCAGCCGCCGCTGCGCGAGCCGACCGACCTCGGCACGTGGCTCCCCCCGCTGCGCGACATGGCCGCCCGCATGCTCGGTCGCGCCTACCGGCTGGAGCTGCAGCACGACCGGCGTCTGCCGCCCTGGCTGGTGGACCGCTCGCAGCTCGAAAGCGCCCTCCTCAACCTCATCCTCAATGCGCGTGACGCGATGCCGGCGGGCGGCACGATCACGCTGCGCACCGAGCACATCGCGCCCGCCACGGCGAACGGTGCGCTCGCGCATGCCGCGATCTCGGTGCACGACAACGGCCCCGGCATGCCGCCGGAGGTCGCGGCACACGCCTTCGAGCCGTTCTTCTCCACCAAGCCTGCGGGCAGCGGCACCGGCCTCGGCCTGAGCATGGTGCGCGAGTTCGCGCGCCAGTCCGGCGGCACCGCGGAATTGCAGAGCGCGCCGGGGGCGGGCACGACGGTGCGGATCACCCTGGCGGCGGGCTAGCCTTGCTCCGGCGCAGCGCATCACACGACCGCGCAACATCAACGGCGACAGTCCGGGGATCGGACATGGACAACACAGAGATTCGGGCGGCGCTCGATCGACACTGGACCGCCTCCGACGCGAACGACTTCGAAGCGGAGCACGCAATCTGGAGCATGATGACCGGAGGCGGAATCGCCGGAGGTCTGTATCATGCTCTCAAATCAATGAGCTAGAACGGGGTGAGTGAGCGCGAGCGAACTCATCCCGTTCTAGCGCGATGACGCGGTGCTCGAATATCCGCAATCGGGCGAGCGCGGCCGTATCGACCGGCAGCTCCGACCGCGCGAGCGGCGGCGGACCGGGCCTGCAACGCTCGGGCGCAGTGACAGTCAGGCCGCCGCCATCGGGCAGAGCGTGAGGATCGGCATTTCGCGCGATGCGCACCGCCTGCTGCGGTTTTGGCTACGCGGCAGCGCGTTCGTCAGCGGACCGAAATCGCTCAACGAACCGGGGATCGAGGCGCGCCGGTGACAGTGACGCCGCTGGATGAACCCTTTCGTGCGCCCGGCGTTCGTATTGCCCATATGCTGTTTTCGATGTGCTGTCTTTGAATGTAGCCAGCACGGCCGTTGAAGGAGCGAGGGCACGATGGCGTCACACAGCTTTTCATCGATGCCGGAAGACGACCAACTGACGCCAACGGTCTCCGCGGCCCTCGCCGCGGGCGTCACGACACTGACGTCCGGCACGAACCTGCTCGTCGTCACCGCGCCGGCCACCATCATCCAGACGGGCGGCGCCAGCACCATCGTCTCGCCCATCAGCCCGATCACGGTCGAGGCCAGCGGCGGCAGCGGCGTCGTTTTCGCCGGCACCGCCGCTGCATCGGTCAGCACCAGTGGCGACACCAGCCTCACCTTCGTCGGCGGCAAGGCGGTGGACTCGCTCTCCGCGCTGGGCAGCGCAGACACGGTGTATTCGGGCATTACCGGCCTTCTCTACCAGGGCGGCAGCGGCAGCGACCTGTTCGTGGCCGGACCCGGCAGCAACGTGACGCTCACCGGCGCGGCGCAGGAGACGATCTACGCCAACACCGGCAGCGGATCGTGGAATCTCTCGAACACGTCGCAAGCCTATTTCGGTGGCGGCGGCGGTGCCGATTCGGTGACGTTCGGCAATACCAGCGCCACGCTCTGGGGCAACACGAACGAGAACTTCGTGGTCCTGCCGTCATCCGGCACGCAGAGCGTCCATGCGGTCGCCTTCGGCGACAACGACGACCTGAACCTGTTCAGCACCAGCGGGCACGACAGCGTCGTCATGTGGAACGCGAATATCGGCACCGGGGGAACGTCGACCGACTTCACCGGCAACACCACCCTCACCGCCTCGAATGCCGGCAACGACCTGCTTGCCATGTTTGCGGGTTCGCAGTTCGGCACGCCGGCCGAGGGCGCCCACACCATCACCGTCTTCAACTGGGAATCGACCGACACGTTCGACCTGAGCTTCGCGCAGGACGCCAGCGGCAACTACCTCGCGGGCTACACCGCGGCCGACGCCGACAGCGCGACCACGCAGCTCGCGTCCGGCCATTCCTTCACGCTGTCGGACGGCACCACGGTCGTGTTCGCCAGCACCGCGAAGCCGATGACCATCGAACACATCTGAGCCGAGCGACAGCGCCTATCCGAACCGCACCAGCCGCCCGCCCGGTTCGCCCAGCACCTCGTCTTCACGCATGACCACCGTGCCGCGCACGATCGTCGCCACCGGCCAGCCGGTGACACGCATGCCGGCGAACGGCGTCCAGCCGCAGGGCGAGGCGATCCAGCTCTCCTCGATCACGCGCCGGCGGCGCAAGGCGACGAGCGTGAAATCGGCATCGTAGCCCGCCGCCAGACGACCTTTGCCGACCACGCCATAGACGCGCGCCGGGCCGGCGCAAAGCAGATCGACGAGTCGCGTAAGCGACAGCCGGCCGGCATTGACGTGGTCGAGCATCACCGGCACCAGCGTCTGCACGCCCGTGAGGCCGGCGGCGCAGTCGGGCCATCGTTTTTCCTTCGCCGCGCGCGGATGCGGCGCGTGGTCCGATCCGAGCGTGTCCACCGTGCCGTCGCGCACCGCCGCCCACGCCGCCTCGAAGTGCCGCCGGCCGCGGATCGGCGGGTTCATCACGGCGTAGCTGCCGAGCCGCTCATACGCATCCGGGGCCATCTGCGTCAGGTGGTTCACCAGCACCTCGACGGTCGCGATGTCGCGGAAGTCCTTGAGGTAGTCGAGCTCTTCGGCGGTCGAGACGTGCAGGATGTGCGCCGGCCGCGCGGTTTCGCGCGCCAGCGCCAAGATGCGGCGCGTGCCGAGGAACGCGCATTCCTCGTCGCGCCACTCGGCATGCCGCGCATACGGCTCGCCAGCCTTGAACATTCCGCGCCGCGCCCGCAGCCGATACTCGTCCTCGCTGTGATAGGCGATGCGCCGCCGCCCCGCGCGCATCACGCGCTCCAGGCTCGCATCATCCTCCACCAGCAGATCGCCGGTGGAACTGCCGGCGAACACTTTTATGGCGCAGACGGCGCGGCCGGTTTCGAGGGCGGCGAGGTCGGCCACGTTCTCCTTCGTCGCACCGACATAAAGCCCCACGTCGCACCAGGCGACCCGCTCGGCATGCGCCTGCTTGGCGGCGAGGCGCTCGGCATTTGTGATCGGCGGTGTCGTATTTGGCATATCAAATACCGACGTGATTCCGCCCAGCACCGCCGCCCGGGTGCCGGTCGCGATGCTCTCGACCGCCGCATCGCCGGGGTCGCGCAAATGCACATGCGGGTCGATCAGCCCGGGCAGCACGTGCAGCCCCCGCGCCTGCACCACCGCCGCGGCCGGGGCGCCGGCCGGCACGCCCAGCGCCGCGATCTGGCCGCGGCGCACGCCGATATCCGTGGCCTCCTCGCCCCAGGGCAGCACCGCCGTGCCGCCGCGGATCACCAGGTCGAACGGCTCGCTCATCGGGCCGCGAGGGTCGCGAACACGTCCCCCTCCGGCGCCAGCCCCAGGATGTGGGCGCGGTGCCACAGGGCGTAGAACAGCAGGTGCCAAGCCGCGAACTCGGCCCGGCGGCCGGCGGCGTGGCGGAACAGGGCCACGACCCGCGACGGCTCGGCGATCTCCGCCACCCCCGGCTGGGCGGCGACGAGCGGCCCCAGCCGCTCACCCACCCCTGCGATCCAACGTCCGATTGGCACCGTAAACCCCTGTTTTCGTGCGAAAGGCTGCGCCGCCGGGCAGTTCTTCTCCACCCACCGGCGCAGCAGCCACTTGCCCAGCCCGTCGCGCACCTTGAGCCCGTCCGGCAGCCGGAACGCCGCCGCCGCGACGCCCGGATCGAGGAACGGCGTGCGCCCCTCCACCCCGTGGGCCATCAGGCAGCGGTCGAGCTTCAGCAGCAGGTCGTGCGGCAGCCAGTCGGCAACGTCGGTCGCCTGCGCCGCCGCCAGCCGCGACCGGCCGGAATTGGCCGCCTGCGCCTCCACCGCCGCGATCCCGTCGCGCCAGGCGACCGGGCGCGTGCGCAGCACGTCCAGCCGGTCAAACGTGCCCCGCGCCCGCATCACCCGCCCGCCGCGCCACCAGGGCCGGGCGGCGCTGCGGTAGCGGCCGTAGCCGGCGAAGATCTCGTCCCCGCCCTCGCCCGACAGCACGACCTTCACCGCCTGCCGCGCGCGGCGCGCGAGGAACCAGGTGGGAATGATGGCGTAGTCGGCGGCCGGATCGTCCATGCAGGCAACGATCTCCGGCAGGTGGCGCCAGACCATCGCCTCGGTCACCTCCAGGGTCTCGTGCCGCGCACCGAGCGCCGCCGCCACCGCCCCCGCCGCCGCCCGCTCGTCCGCGGCGCCCGGCGCGTCGAAGCCGGCGGTGAAGGCCAGCACCGGGGCCGCGTTCAGCCGCGCCATCAGCGTCAGGATCGCCGAGCTGTCGATGCCGCCCGAGAGGAACATGCCGTATGGCACGTCGCTGCGCTGGTGCAGATCCACGCTTTCCATCAGTGCCCGGTCGAGCCGCGCCAGCGCCGTCGCCTCGTCGATCTCCTCCGGCCCGCCGTCGGGCAGCGCCGCCAGCCGGCGATGCTCCAGCACGCGGCCCTCGCCGCACAGCAGGGTCTCGCCCGGCAGCACGCGGCGGATGCCGGGAAAGATCGTGTCCGCGCCGGTGGTGAACTGGATCTGCAACAGCTCGTCGCGCGCCGCCGACCGCACCGCGCGCCCGACCAGCCCCGCCGCCAGCAGCGCCCGCGGCTCGGAGGCGAAGGCGAGGCCGGCTTGGGTCTGCGCGAGGTAGAGCGGCTTGATGCCGAACGGGTCGCGCGCCAGCGTCACCGTGCGCGCCGCGCGGTCGTGGATGGCAAGCGCGTACATCCCCCGCAGCGGCGCCGCGAACCCCACCCCGTCGCGCAGCCACAGGTGCAGCGGCACTTCGTTGTCGCTCGCGGTCGCGAACCGCGTCTGTGGCATCTCGGCGCGCAGCTCGCGGTAGTTGTAGATCTCGCCGTTGCCCACCAGCGCCGCCGAGCCCGCGAACAGCGGCTGGTCGCCGGTCGCGAGGTCGATGATGGCGAGGCGCGTATGCACGAGGGCGACCCGCCCGACCACGGTGTGGCCCGACCCGTCCGGGCCGCGATGGGCCAACGCCCCCTCCAGCGCCGCGAGGACCGTCGGCTCCGGCGCGGGTGCGTCGGAGGCGGCGAGCAGGCCGGCGATTCCGCACATGGGCTTGCGCTTAGCACCGTCGCCCCGGCCCTGTCTTGCGCCCTGCCGGAGACGCAACCACGTTGGCAGCGATGACCGAATTTGCACGACTGCCCGACCGCGGCGTGATTGCGATCGGCGGCGAGGACCGGGTCGGGTTCCTGCAGGGGCTGGTGTCGAACGATGTCGCCGCCGCCGCGCCCGGCCGCGCGGTGTGGGCGGCGCTGCTGACCCCGCAGGGCAAGTATCTGGCGGATTTCTTCATTCTCGATGACGGCACGCGGCTGCTGCTCGACTGCGAGCGCGCCGCGGGGCCGGACCTGCTGCGCCGCCTCGGCCGCTACCGGCTGCGCGCGCGCGTCGACCTCGCCGACCTCTCGGATGCCTGGCATGTGCATGCGGCGTGGACCGGCACGCCGGACGTTCCCGACGTGGTGGCGGCCCCGGACCCACGGCTGCCGGAGGCCGGCTGGCGGGTGCTCGCGGCGCGCCCGCTGCCTGGCGGCGCCGCGCCGGCCGCGTGGGACGCGCACCGGATCGCCCTCGGCCTGCCGGACGGCACCCGCGACCTGGAGCCGGAGAAGACCGTGCTGCTGGAGGCCGGATTCGACGAGCTCGGCGGCATATCCTGGAGCAAGGGCTGCTACATGGGCCAGGAGCTGACCGCGCGCACGAAATACCGCGGCCTCGTCAAGCGCCGGCTGGTGCCGGTGGCGATCGCCGGGCCGGTGCCCGCCCCCGGCACGCCGGTCCGCGCCGGCGACGCGGAGGTCGGCACCATGCGCTCCGCCACCGGCGCGATAGGGCTCGCCCTGCTGCGGCTGGACGCGCTGGCACGGCCGCTCGCCTGCGGCGAGGCGACGCTGACCCCGCGGATGCCGGCCTGGATGCGGCTGCCCGAGGCGGTGGCCTAGGCACCGGCCTTCATCGCGCCGCCACGGTGCGGCGGCGTGCCCAGGACCTCCTCCAGTTGCCGCGGCGCGGCGAGCAGGGCCGCGATCGTGCAGCCTTCCAGCACCGTGGCCACCGCGTCGCGCGCCTGCTGCATCAGGTGCCGCAGCCGGCATGTCTTGAGGTCCGGACAATCCTCGCAGGCGCGAAACCGGGTGCGGCTGGCGCATGGGGTCAGCGCCAGCGGCCCGTCGATGCTGCGGATGATGTCGGCGACCGTCAGGGCCTCGGCAGGAACCTGCAGCCGATGCCCGCCGCCCGGGCCGCGCCGGCTTTCGATCAGGCGGTCATCGCGCAGGCAGACGAGAATCGCCTCAAGGTATTTGTGCGGAATGCGCTCGTCGCGCGCGATCTGCCCGGCATTGACCCAGGTGTCGGCCGAGCGCGCAGCCGCCATGGCCAGCACCGCCCGCACGGCATACTTTGCCTTGCTCGACAGCAATCAGGTCAACCCGCCCGGGGAGCGACCCCCGGCCTCATTTGCTTCCCCACGCGCCATGGTAGCATGACATTCCGATTCCAGAACCCTCTCTAGCTGTTCTGGAAATCGTCCCCGCCGCCCCAGTCGCCGCCGCCGTCATCCGCGGCCTGATCCCAGCCGCCGCCCTGATCGGCGCCGCCCGGGTCGGCGCCGCCCTGGTCCGCCACGCCCTGATCCGAGGCGTCCTGCCACCCGCCGCTGTCGCCCTGCTGCCAGCCGCCGCCCTGGTCGGGCGCCGGGGTCCAGGCCGACTGATCGACCTGCGGCGGTCCGGAAAACTTGTCGGTCTCCGCCGGGTCCTTCAGCGCGCCGCCGGAGTCGCCCGCGTCGGCGCCCCACGGGTTGGCGAAGCTCGCCGGCACGTTCTCCGCCGCCTGCGGCACGCCGCCGAGGCCGCCGGCGACCGCCTGGTGCGGCGAGAACAGGTTCATCAGCGCATCGGCCGCCAGAACCCCGCCGGCGACCCCGGCCGCGGTGCGCAGCGCCGAGCCGAAGAAGCCGGGGCCCTGGGACTGGAACAGCCCCGGGTTGTACCCGGGCGGATACTGCGGCGGCGGCGGCGCGTATTGCGGGGTCGCGTATTGTTGCTGCGGGGGCGGCGGCGGGGCCTGGCCGCCGCCGAAGAGCCCGGAGAGGAAGCCGCGCGGCTGCGCCGGCGGCGCGCCCGCGCCCCATGGCGACCCGCCGGGGCCGGGCGCCGGCGCCTGGCGCTGCTGAAGTTCCCATTGCAGCCGGTTGATGCGGTTCTGCGCCTCGACCAGCGCGTGTTCCTGCAGGAACGCCATCTGCGTGATGCGATAGCGCGCCTCGGGACTGCGGGCGAACAGGTCGGCGATCAGCCGGTCGGCCTCGGGGTCGATCGGCGGCAAGGGCTGTCCCGCCGCCGTGCCCGCACCCGCGCCCCCGGCAACCCGCTCCACGAAGCGGGTGATCAGGTCGCGTTCCTCGTTGGTCATGGCGATCCCATGCGTGTCAGTTCACCGCGATGTGGCAAGACACGGGCAACGCTTCAAGCGCCATCCTTGTTACGCTATGACGCGGCCCGTATGGTGCGCCGCGTCACGCAACCGGAGCCGCAAGCGCCGATGGAGGCCTCGTTCCAGTCCCTGATCCTGCGCCTGCACGCGTTCTGGGCGGCGCAAGGCTGCGTGATCCTGCAACCCTACGACATGGAAGTCGGCGCGGGAACCTTCCATCCGGCGACGACGCTGCGCAGCCTCGGCCGGCGGCCGTGGCGCGCCGCCTATGTGCAGCCGAGCCGGCGGCCGAGCGACGGGCGTTATGGCGAGAACCCCAACCGGCTGCAGCACTATTATCAGTACCAGGTGATCGTCAAACCGAGTCCGGAGGACGCACAGGCGCTGCTGCTGGAAAGCTATCGCGCGCTCGGCCTCGATCCGCTGCTGCACGACTTCCGCTTCGTCGAGGACGACTGGGAAAGTCCCACGCTCGGCGCCTGGGGGCTTGGGTGGGAGGTGTGGTGCGACGGCATGGAGGTGGGGCAGTTCACCTACTTCCAGCAGGTCGGCGGCATCGCGACGGCGCTGCCCAGCTTCGAGATGACGTACGGGCTGGAGCGGCTGGCGATGTATGTGCAGGGGGTCGAGAACGTCTACGACCTCGATTTCAACGGCGCCGGCGTGCGCTACGGCGACGTGTTCCTGCGCGCCGAGCGCGAATACAGCGCCTACAACTTCGAGCACGCCGACACCGCGATGCTGACGCGGCATTTCGCCGACGCCGAGGCGGAATGCGCCGCCCTGCTCGGCCGGAATCTCGCGCTGCCCGCGTACGACCAGTGCATCAAGGCAAGCCACCTGTTCAACCTGCTCGACGCGCGCGGCGTGATCAGCGTGGCGGAGCGCGCGGCCTATATCGGGCGGGTGCGCGCGCTGGCGAAGGGATGTTGCGAGGCGTGGCTGGCGGGAGAGGAAGCGTGATGGACGCGATCCTGACGGTGGAGAGCGACGAGGCCGTGCGGCTCGCGACCGAGCTGGCGGCGATGACCGGGAAAAGCGTCGAGGATGCGGTGAAGGTCGCTTTGCGGGCACAGCTTGAACACGAGCGGACTGTCCGTGCCCGTGCTGCCGACATTCTTGCCGCGGCGGCGAAGATCCGGTCGCACATGCGTGAGCCACTGCCCAGCTCGGATCACGACTGGCTGTATGGCGAGGACGGATTGCCGGTGTGATCGTCGATTCATCAGCTTTGCTCGCGATCATCCTCGACGAGCCGGACGCGGAGCGCTTCGCACTGGCGATCGCCGATGCGGAGGAGGCGCGGATCGGGGCACCGAACTGGGTCGAAGTGGCGATCGTGACGAGCGCACGTGCCGACAGCACCCTTCTCGACCGGATGGAAGGCTTTGTGTCGGACCTGCGACTTCGGATCGCCCCGTTCCTGGCCAGCCACGCGCTGGAGGCAAGACGCGCCTGGCAGACGTTTGGCAGGGGCCGGCATCCGGCGCGGCTCAACTACGGTGATTGCATGGCGTATGGCTTCGCGAAAGCCGAGGGCGATGCATTACTGTTCAAAGGCGGCGATTTCGCGCTGACCGACATCGAACCGGCGTTGAAGGACTGACATGCCGGAACTCCTGCTCGAACTGTTCAGCGAAGAAATTCCCGCACGCATGCAGGCCCGCGCGGCGGAGGATCTCGCGCGCCTGCTCGCCGAGGCGCTGGCGCCGCTCGCGCCCGCTGATGTCCAGACCTTCTTCGGGCCGCGGCGCATCGCGCTCGCCTGCGGGATCGGTGCGGCGGTGCCCGAGAACCGCAGCGCCGAGCGTGGCCCGCGTCTGACCGCGCCCGAGGCCGCGCTCGCCGGCTTCCTGCGCAAGCACGGCGTTGCGCGCGACGCGCTGCGTGAGGAAGGCGACTTCTGGGTCTTGGAGAAAGTCACGCCCGGCATCGCCGCCGCGGACCTGATCGCGCGCCAACTGCCGGCGTTGCTGCGGCGCTTTCCCTGGCCGAAATCCATGCGCTGGGGCGGCACCAGCGCGTTCACCTGGGTGCGGCCGCTGCGCCGCATCCTCTGCCTGCTCGACGGCAGCGTCGTCCGCTTCGATCTGCGCGACGGCGCCGATGACGGGCATGGGCTCGCCAGCGACGCTCTTTCCGAGGGCCACCGTTTCCTTGCGCCCGCGCCGTTCGCGGTGCGCTCGGCCGCGGCGTGGCTCGGCGGGCTGCGCGAGCGCTATGTGATCGCCGATGCGGCGGAGCGGCGCACGCTGATCGCGAAGCAGTTGCAGGACCTCGCCGCCGCGCACGCGCTGCACATCGTGGAAGATGCAGCCCTGCTCGACGAAGTCACCGGGCTGGTGGAGTGGCCGGTGCCGCTGCTGGGTCGGATCGACCCCGCGTACATGGACCTGCCCGCCGAGGTGATGCAGGTCTCCATGCGGGTCAACCAACGCTACTTCGCGCTGCGTGATGCCGCCGGCCATGTGGCGCCGTGGTTCGCCTTCATCGCCAACATTCCGGCGCGCGACGGCGGCACCGCGATCATCGCCGGCAATGAGCGCGTGCTGCGCGCGCGCTTCGCCGATGCGCGGCATTTCTGGGATGCCGATCGCACCCGCGCGCTGCAAAGCCGCCTGCCTGCGCTCGACGCGGTGACGTTCCACGCCAGGCTCGGCAGCCAGGGCGACCGGATGCGTCGCATCACGCGCCTCGCCGGTCGGATCGCGGTGCTGATCGGCGCCGACACCGCGCATGCCGAGCGCGCGGCGCAGCTCGCGAAGGCCGATCTCGTCACCGGCATGGTCGGCGAGTTTCCGGAACTGCAGGGCGTGATGGGACGCTACTACGCGCTGCACGACCGCGAGGCGATGGAGGTCGCCGACGCGATCCGCGACCACTATGCACCGCGGGGCGCCGCCGACGACGTGCCGGCGCAGCCGGTGGGCATCGCCGTCGCGCTCGCCGACAAGATCGACACGCTGGCGGCGTTCTTCGCGATCGGCGAGAAGCCGACCGGCTCCGGCGATCCGTTCGCGCTGCGGCGCGCGGCGCTCGGCGTCATCCGCATCATCCGCGAGCATGGGCTGCGGCTGCGCCTTGGCCCGATCATCGCGGCCGCGGCTGCCGGCCTGCCCGCGCGGCCCGACGGCGACGAGCTGCTCGGCTTCCTCGCCGAGCGCCTGCGCGTGCAGTTGCGGGCCGAGGGCGCGCGGCACGACGTGCTGGCGGCGGTGCTCGGCCTCGGCATCGACGACGACCTTGCCCGCCTGCTCGCGCGCACCGACGCGGTGGCGGCGCTGCTCGGCACGGATGACGGCGCCAACCTGCTGGTCGGCTATCGCCGCGCCGCGAACATCCTGCGCATCGAGGAGCGCAAGGACGGGCCGTACGACGCGGCGCCGGACGCGGACCTGCTGCAACTGCCGGAGGAGGTGGCGCTCGCCGCCGCCCTCGATTCAGTCGCGGCGGACGTGGCACGGCTGCTCGGTGAGGAACGTTTTTCCGCCGCCATGGAAGCCCTCGCCACGCTGCGCCCGAAACTGGACGCCTTCTTCGATCGCGTGACGGTGAACGACCCGCGGCCCGAACTTCGCCGCAATCGTCTGCGTCTTCTGGCGCGGGTGCGCGCGGCCATGCATCTTGCCGCCGATTTCTCGCGCATCGAGGGTTGAGGGCGCGGCGCGCGCACCCATCCCGCCCAGCCATTGAGGGAATCCGACTGCATGACCAAGTGGGTTTACGGTTTCGGTGCCGGTCGCAACGAGGGCGGCGCGGGCATGCGCGACCTGCTCGGCGGCAAGGGGGCGAACCTTGCCGAAATGGCGAGCATCGGCCTGCCGGTCCCGCCCGGCTTCACGATCACGACCGAGGCCTGCACCCACTACTACGCGCATGACCGCAAATATCCCGCCGACCTCGCCGCGCAGGTGCGCACGGCGCTGGAGCAGGTGGAGCAGGCGGTCGGCCGCAAGTTCGGCGAGCGGCACCACCCGCTGCTGGTCTCCGTTCGTTCCGGCGCGCGCGTCTCCATGCCAGGCATGATGGACACCGTGCTGAACCTCGGCCTGAACGACGCGACGGTGGAGGGACTGGGCGAGACCTCGGGCGACGCGCGCTTCGCCTGGGACAGCTATCGTCGCTTTATCCAGATGTACGGCAGCGTCGTGCTCGGCGTCGATCACCACCGCTTCGAGGAGATCCTTGAGCACGTGAAGCTGGATGCGGGCGCGGTCGAGGACACGCAGCTCTCCGCCTCCGACTGGCATCGCGTGGTCGACGGCTACAAGGAAATGACGCGGCGCGAGACCGGGAAACTGTTCCCGCAGGACGCCGAGGAGCAGTTGTGGGGCGCGATCGGCGCCGTGTTCTCGAGCTGGATGAATCCGCGCGCCAACACCTATCGCCGCCTGCACGACATTCCGGCGAGCTGGGGCACGGCGGTGAACGTGCAGGCGATGGTGTTCGGCAACATGGGCGAGGACTGCGCCACCGGCGTCTGCTTCACCCGCGATCCCTCGACCGGCGAGAACGTGTTCTACGGCGAGTTCCTGGTCAACGCGCAGGGTGAGGACGTGGTGGCCGGCATCCGCACGCCGCAGCCGCTCTCCCGCGCCCGCGCCAAGGCAGGCGAGACCAGCATGGAGCAGGCGCTGCCCGGCGCCTACGCCGAGCTGCTGCGCGTGCGCGCGACGCTGGAGAAGCACTATCGCGACATGCAGGACATCGAGTTCACCGTGCAGCAGAACACGCTGTACATGCTGCAGACACGCAACGGCAAGCGCACCGCTGCGGCGGGGCTGCGCATCGCGGTGGAGATGGCGAACGAGGGGCTGATCGACCGCAACGAGGCGGTACGGCGCGTGAACCCCGCTTCGCTCGACCAGTTGCTGCACCCGACGCTCGACCCCAAGGCGCATCGGGTGGCGCTGGCCAAGGGCCTGCCGGCGAGCCCGGGCGCCGCCAGCGGGGCCGTGGTGTTCAACGCCGACGAGGCCGAGAGCCGCGCGCAGAAGGGCGAGGCGGTGATCCTGGTGCGCGTCGAGACCAGCCCGGAGGACATCCACGGGATGCACGCCGCGCGCGGCATCCTGACCACGCGCGGCGGCATGACCAGCCACGCGGCGGTGGTGGCGCGCGGCATGGGGCGGCCCTGCGTCGCCGGCGCGGGCTCGATCTCCGTCGACTACGGCGCGCAGACCCTCGCCTCCGGCGGCAAGGTCGTGCGGGCGGGCGAGGTCATCACGCTCGACGGCGGCACCGGCGAGGTGCTGGTGGGCCACGTGGCGATGGTGGAGCCCACGCTCTCCGGCGATTTCGGCACGCTGATGGCCTGGGCCGACGCGGCGCGGCGGATGCGCGTGCGCACCAATGCGGAAACCCCGCTGGATGCCGAAACCGCGCGGAAATTCGGCGCCGAAGGGATCGGCCTCTGCCGCACCGAGCACATGTTCTTCGACCCCGAGCGCATCGGCGCCGTGCGGCAGATGATCATGGCACATGACGAGTCCGGGCGCCGCGCGGCGCTCGCGAAGCTGCTGCCGTTCCAGCGCCAGGATTTCGTGAAGCTGTTCCGCATCATGGCCGGGTTGCCGGTGACGATCCGCCTGCTCGACCCGCCGCTGCACGAATTCCTGCCGCATGGCGACGCCGAAATTGCCGAGGTCGCGGAGGCGCTGGGCACCGATGTCCAGGCGATGCGGCGGCGCATCACGGAGCTTGCCGAGGCGAACCCGATGTTGGGCCATCGCGGCTGCCGGCTCGGCGTGACCTATCCCGAGATCTACGAGATGCAGGCGCGCGCGATCTTCGAGGGCGCGGTCGACGCGGCCAAGGAGGCCGGGCGGGCGCCGGTGCCGGAGATCATGATCCCGCTGGTTGGCGTGAAGCGCGAGCTGGAGATCACCCGCGCCCAGATCGAGGGCGTGGCCGCGGCGGTGTTCGAGGAGCGGGGCACCACGATCGAGTACGTGATCGGCACCATGATCGAGCTGCCACGCGCCGCGATTACCGCGGACGCGATTGCTGAAGCCGCTGATTTCTTCAGTTTCGGCACCAACGATCTTACCCAGACCGTGTTCGGCCTGTCGCGCGACGACGCGGGCAAATTCCTGCCGCGCTACGTGGAACTCGGCATCCTGCCGAAGGACCCGTTCGTCTCGCTCGATACCGAAGGCGTGGGAGCGATGGTGCGCATCGCGGCGGAAAAAGGGCGTGGGGCGAAGCCGGCGCTGAAGCTCGGCATTTGCGGCGAACACGGCGGCGATCCGGCGTCGATCGCGTTCTGCGAGGCGGTCGGCCTCGACTACGTGTCCTGCAGCCCCTATCGCGTGCCGGTCGCCCGCCTGGCCGCCGCGCAGGCCGCGCTGGGTGCGGCCGGCGACCGGACTGCCTAAGCGCCTATTCCATCGACCAGTCGCAGACCGGCAGGCCGGTTTCGGGATCGACGTGCCAGACGGACAGCACGCGCGCCGGCCGCGCGGGCGGCGGCTTCACGCGCTGCTCGGGCGGCGTCGCTGCCTCGGCCGCCTCGAGAAGGCGCGTAAGATCATCGAGCGCCTGCGCTACGCTTTCCGTGCGGCACTCGCTGACCGCGCGAATCGTCGCCATCCAAATTCTCCCGCCTTCGCCGGCCGCAGCAGCGGCACGGCCAAGAAAACTACAGGCAATGCCAACCGTGCTGTGACCCCGGTCACATATGCGCCGATGCAAGCACGGCATTTGCCGTCTCGTGCGCGGTCGTATTCATGCCGTCGAGGAAAGCGTTCAGCGCGAAAACGACCGACGTAGCAATCAGAATGCGTGGATGCCGCAAAGGTTGCAGCATGGCTGGCAAAGCATGGCAAAAGTCACGGCCTGACAGCAGCACCACTCCGAATGCCCCGTCGATTGCGACGGGGAAAAGGTTGTGATGGCAGCTGCGGGAATCGACAATACCCGCAGCCAACAAAGCCCAGAGAGCACAAAAATAGCGCTAGGGCAACGAGCTTAGCGAAGCTCCGTCAGCAGCGAGAGCTGGCGGGTATCGCTCTCGGCAGCGTCCATCAGCGGGATGGGGTAGTCGCCGGTGAAGCACGCGTCGCAAAACTGCGGTGCTGCGGCGTTGCGCGCACCCTGATCGAGCGCACGGTAGAGCCCGTCGATGGAGACGAAGGCGAGGCTGTCGGCGCCGATGAGCGCCGCCATCTCCTCCACGCTGTAGCGCGCGGCGAGCAGCTTGCTGCGCTCGGGCGTGTCGATGCCGTAGAAGCAGGAATGCGTGGTCGGCGGCGAAGAGATGCGCATGTGCACCTCCGCCGCTCCCGCCGCGCGCACCATCTCCACGATCTTGCGGCTGGTGGTGCCGCGCACGATCGAGTCATCCACCAGCACGACGCGCCGCCCCTCCAGCACCGTGCGGTTCGCCGAATGCTTCAGCTTGACGCCCAGGTGGCGGATGTTGTCGGTCGGCTCGATGAAGGTTCGGCCGATGTAGTGGTTGCGGATGATGCCGAGCTCGAACGGCACGTTGCTCTCGGCCGCATAGCCCATCGCCGCGGGTACGCCGGAATCGGGAACGGGCACGATCACGTCGGCGGGAACATGGCTTTCGCGCGCCAGCTCCGCGCCGATGCGCTTGCGCGCGGCGTAGACCGGCGTGCCCTCGACGATCGAGTCCGGGCGGGCGAAGTAGATGTATTCGAACACGCAGAATCGAGGCCGCTGACGCTCGAACGGACGGATGCTGCGCACGCCGGCATCGTCGATCACGACGATCTCGCCGGGCTCGACATCGCGCACGAACTCGGCGCCGACGATCTCAAGCGCGCAGGTCTCGCTCGCCAGCACCCAGCCGCCGGCTTCCAGCCGGCCGAGAATCAGCGGGCGCACGCCAAGCGGGTCGCGCGCCCCGATCAGCGCCTCATTGGTCAGCGCGATCAGCGAATACGCACCGGTCACCTGCTTCAGCGCGTCGATCAGCCGGTCGACGACGGTGGAGTAGAGGCTGATCGCGATCAGGTGGATGAAGACTTCCGAGTCCGTGGTGGACTGGAACAGGCAGCCGCGGCGTACCAGCGCGCGGCGCAGCGAGGTGGCGTTGGTGAGGTTGCCGTTGTGCGCGACCGCCAGGCCGCCGAACTCGAAATCCGCGTACAGCGGCTGCACGTTGCGCAGCACCGTGTCGCCGGTGGTGGCATAGCGGTTGTGGCCGACCGCGCGGCTGCCCGGCAGGGTGGCGATCACGCGGGCGTCGGAGAAGTTGTCGCCGACCAGGCCCAGGCCGCGATGGGAATGAAAATGCGCGTCGTCGCAGGAGACGATGCCCGTCGCCTCCTGCCCGCGATGCTGGAGCGCGTGCAGGCCGAGCGCCGTCAGCGCCGCCGCGTCGGCGGAGTCCCACAGGCCGAAGACCGCGCATTCCTCATGCAGCTTGTCGTCGTCGGGAGGATCGGACGGCATGCGGCTCCTCGCTCGCTTGGCAGTGCGGCTAGCCCGGGGACCCGGTCAGGGTCGCGCGATGGCGCGGCCCTGGGGGGTCGCCCGCAGAAAATCCTCGGCCCGCGCCTCCCGCCCCGGCGGCGGCGCCTGGACCACCCCGGGCCGGACGCCCGGCGGCAGCAGCCCGACCGCCCACACCGCGGCGGCATGGGCATAGGGCAGGCTGCGTGCCTGCAGCACCGGCTCCGGCCAGCGGTCGATCGGCACCACCCATCCCGCAGCGATATAGGCAAAGGCGAGCAGCGCCACACCCCTGACGAGCCCGAACAGCACGCCCAGCGTGCGATCCAGCCCCCCCAGAACCGAGGTGCGGACGATGCCGCCGATCAGGCCGGAAATGATCGACAGCACGATCAGGGCGAGCAGGAACGCCGCCGCGAAGGCGGCCGGGTCGCCGAGGTCCGGGCCCTCCAGCCAGACGCGGAAGCGGTCGCGCACGAACGGAAACGCCCACAGCGCGAACAGCGCGGCCCCCACCCAGGCGCCGAGGCCCAGCACCTCGCGCACGAAGCCGCGCATGAACGCCAGCAGTGCAGAGATCCCAAGCACGGCGATAACGACGAGATCGACCCAGTTCACGCAACCCTGCCCTGCCGTGCCGCCCGGGTATAACTGCGGCCCCGCGCCACACGCCAGCCTCTATGCGCGGAACCCGGCCACGAGATCGGCGAGATGCCCGATCTCGCGCAGCGCCAGCCCCTCGGGGGCAGCGAGCAGGCGGTTGCCGCGCGCCACCCGGCGCGGCAGGCAGGCGGCGGCGAAGCCCAGCTTCTGCGCCTCCTTCAGCCGCGCCTCGGCCTGCGCCACCTGCCGGATCTCGCCCGACAGCCCGACCTCGCCGAAATAGACGCAGCCGGGGTCGGTCGCCCGGTCGGCGGAGGCGGAGGCGAGCGCCGCCGCCACCGCGAGGTCGGCCGCCGGCTCGCCGATGCGCAGGCCGCCGGCGACGTTGAGGTAGACGTCGCTGGCCCCCAGGCGCAGCCCGCACCGCGCCTCCAGCACCGACAGCAGCATGCCGAGCCGCCCCGACTCCCAACCGATCACGGAGCGCCGGGGCGCGCCGCCGGGGTTGGGTGCCAGCAGCGCCTGCACCTCCACCAGCACCGGGCGCGTGCCCTCCAGCCCCGCGAACACGGCGCTGCCGGAGACGTTGCCGCGCCGTTCCGCCAGGAACAGCGCCGAGGGATTGGCCACCTCCGCCAGCCCCCGGTCGGTCATCTCGAACACCCCGATCTCGTCGGTGGCCCCGAAGCGGTTCTTC
>JAFKFJ010000051.1 GCA_017307335.1 Alphaproteobacteria bacterium
CGACATCAATGCCGCGCGTCGGGTCGTAGAGCAGCAGCACGCGCGCCTCGGCGAGCAGCCACTTGGCGATCGCGATCTTCTGCTGGTTGCCGCCGGAGAAGGCACCGACGCGCGTCCACAGCGCGCGCCGGTCCACCTCCACCCGGTCGAACACCGCCGCCACCGCCGCCTGCTCGGCGCGCGGGTCGATCAGCAGGCCGCGACGGAACCGCTCGATCACCGGCAGGGAGGCGTTGTGCCCACCGGAAAGCTTCTGAAACAGCGCCTCCGTCTTGCGGTCCTCGGGCACGAGGCTGATGCCGATATTGGCGCGCACCGCGTCGGCCGGGGTGGTGATCGCAACCGGCCTGCCGTCCACCGCGAGCGCGCCGGCCGCAAGGTCCGCCATGCCGAAACAGGCGAGGAACAGGTCGAGCTGCCCCATGCCCTGCAACCCGGCGACGCCGAGGATCTCGCCCGCATGC
Source organism: Alphaproteobacteria bacterium (assembly GCA_017307335.1). GTDB lineage: Bacteria > Pseudomonadota > Alphaproteobacteria > Acetobacterales > Acetobacteraceae > JAFKFJ01. The sequence continues at coordinate 465 of JAFKFJ010000051.1, forward strand.
AGGCGGAAGGAAGCATCGCGCAGCTTGCCCTTGGTGGTGAGCGCCGTCGCCGACAGCACTTCCGCGCCCATCGTGTGCTCCGCGCGGCGCGGCGGAAAGGCGTGGTCGAGCGCGCGGCCGACGATCATGTTGATCACGTCGGCATCGGCGTAGTCGGCGACGCGCCCGGTGCCGATATGCCGGCCATTGCGCATCACCGTCATGCCGCCGCAGAACGCCCGCACCTCCTGCAGCCGGTGGGAGATGAAGACGATGGTGGTGCCGCCGCCGGCGAGCCGCGCGATGATCTCGCCGAGCCAGTCCACGTCGCGCCCCGCGAGCGAGGAGGTCGGCTCGTCCAGCAGCAGGATCTTCGGCTTGCGGAAGAGCGCGCGCGCGATCTCGATCTTCTGCTTCTGCGCGAGTTCGAGGGCCGCGACCTCCTCGTCGAGGTCGATGTCGGTGAGCCCGAGTGCCGCGAGATGCGCCGCCACGGCCTCGCGCGCCCGCCGGCGGCGGATCGTGCCGAGCGGCGAGAGCGGGCCGTACGGCAGCAGCATGTTGTCGAGCACGGTCAGGTCGCGGACCTGCGTCATCTCCTGGAACGCGGTCTCGATCCCGCGCGCATGCGCGGCGCGCGGGCTCGGCAGCCGCACGCGCTCGCCGAAGATGCTGAACCCGCCGGCATCCGGCAGCGTGAGGCCGGAGAGCAGCTTGACCACCGTGGACTTGCCGGCGCCGTTCTCGCCGAGCAGCGCATGCACGCTGCCCGCGGCGATCGAGAACGTCACGTCATCGACGGCGACGGTGGCACCGTAGGTCTTGCGCAGACCCGCGATGCCGATGGCCGCGTCCGGCACCCTCACCCCGGCCCTCTCCCGCAAGCGGGAGAGGGAGCAGGAATTCCCTCTCCCGCTTGCGGGAGAGGGAGGGGACCATTGCGAAGCAATGGGAGGGTGAGGGTCACGCGGCCCGCGCTCACATCTCGGGCTGGCCGACCAGCGCCGCCTGGAGCCCGATCTCCGGCGTCTCCGGCGAGTAGATGGAGGCGAACCAGCCGGGGTTCGGCACCAGCGAGGGCGGGAAGGCATTGCAGCCCGCCTTCATCTCCTCCCACGTGCCTTCCTTGCACGCCTTCGCCGTCTCGTTGGTGACGATGGGCAGCGGCAGGGTGGTGCGCTTCGGGATGTCCTTGCCCTCCAGCTTCTCTACGATCAGCTTCAGCGCGAGCCCGCCCGAATAGGGCGGCGAGGCGTATGAGATGCGCGGCGCGCCCATCGGGCGATAGGTGCCGTTCGCGCCTTCGATCTGGGTTCCCGTCGGCAGCATCTGCACCCGCCCGCCATTGGCGCCCTCGCCGGCGCAGGGCTTGAGCTGGTCGGGGCGCTTGCCGGCCTCGATCTGCATCGTGTTGGCGGTGTAGCAGCCCACCTGCATCCACAGCCCGTCGATCTGGTCCCAGTTGTGCGTGGCGAGGATCTTCGACAGCTCGGTGCGCGCCACCGCCTGGCTCCACATGCCCGTCGCCTCGGCGACGATGTGGATGCCGGGATATTTCGCGAATACCTCCTTCGCGGCCTTGGTGCGCAGCGTGTCGACGGAGGTGCCCGGCACGCCGGTGATGACGACGATGTTGCCCTTGCCGTTGAGCTTCTTGGCGAGCCACTCCGCCGTCACGCGCCCGGCCTCAAGCTGGTCGATCGAGACGTTGTAGGCGCAGGGCTCGGAGATGTCGGCGTCATAGGCGATGATCAGCACGCCCTTGTTGCACGCGTTCTTCACCGCCGAATTGAGCGCGGTCGGCGAGATCGGATAGACCACGATCGCCTTCGCGCCGGCCTGCACCATGGCGTTGATCTGCTGGATCTGCCGCTGCGCGTTGGGGCCGGCGACCTGCACCTGCAGATCGACCTTGTCCTTGAGCGTGTTGGATGCCGCCATGGCCTTCACCATGTTGGCAGCCTCGGCCTGCCAGTCATTGCCGATGTAGCTCATGCTGAGGAAGATCTTGAACTTCTTGTCGGCCGCCTCGGCGTTTCGTGCGGCGAGCCCCAGCCCCGCCAGCATCGCCGCGCACGCGAACAGCGTCGCCCGTCGCGCCCATCGCTTCATCTCGTATCCTCCCCTTTGGCCGTGCGGCGGCGAGCGCGATGCCGCGCGCCGCGTGGGCCGGCGTTTCGACCATAGATCACGCCCGCACCGGGTGCCAATCGCCCGCGCCGCGTGCCAATCGCGCGGGCCGGGTGGCAGGGGCGCGGCGCCGCTGCTATGGGCAGCGCAACGGCAAGGAGGTGCACCATGCTGAGCGAGCCGCGCCCGACGGAATCGCGCCCTCCGGAACCGCGACCTTCCGGGCCACGCCGGCCCGACCCGATCGCGCTGGTCTGGGTCGGGGCGCTGGCGCTCGCCGTCCTGGCCTATGTCGTGGGGCCGGAGCGGTTCGTCTCCCACGGGCTGGAGTGGGCCTCCAACCTCGGGGCGGCGCTGGACGCGCTGGCGCAGCGCTTCACCCTGGTCACGCTCGACATCATGCGCGCGGCGGCGATCGGCTGCTACGGCGCCTATGTCGCCCTCAGCCTGCTGGTGCTGCGCCGTGGCGGCCCGGCGATCGGGGGGCTGGTCGTGGTCACGATCATTTTCGTGCTCCTGGTCTGGGGTGCGGAGGGCGACGCGCCGGGCACCAACGCCCGCTGGGCCGCCGGCCTGATCGTGGCGGTCCTGGCCGCCCTCGGCGCCACCCGCCGCCTCGCCCGGCCACCCTGGCCGCGCTGAGGATGCTTGATCCGGGCCGGCAGGACCTATCTAGACCGGGTTGCCGCCGAGCTCGGAAGAACGCCAGGTGAACGAAGCCTCCATCGCTGCGCCCCCCGCGACGCGGGCAGGATATTCAGGCGTGCTGCCCTGGCTGCTGATCCTGTTCGTGGGCAGCGGCTGCTCGGCGCTGATCTACGAGATCGTCTGGTACCAGATGCTGGAACTCGCGATCGGCGCGACGGCGGTGGCGCTCGGCGTCCTGCTCGCGACGTTCATGGGCGGGCTCTGCATCGGCAGCCTTGCGCTGCCGCGCGTGCTCGCGCGCTACCCGGTGCACCCGCTGCGCGCCTACGCGCTCATCGAGCTCGGCGTCGGCGCGTTCGGCCTGCTCCAGCTCGTCCTGATCCCGCTGGCCGACAACGCCTACGCCTCCGCCGTCGCGCACGGCATGCCGTCGCTGCTGTTCCGGGCCCTGATCTGTGCGATCTGTCTGCTGCCGCCGACGATCCTGATGGGCGCGTCGCTGCCCGCGATCGGGCGGTGGCTGGAGACGACGCCGCGCGGCGTGTCGTGGATGGGGCTGCTCTACGGCGCCAACACGGCCGGCGCGGTGGCCGGGTGCCTGATCGCCGGGTTCTACCTGCTGCGCGTCACCGACGTCGCGGTCGCCACCTGGGTCGCCGCGGCGCTGAACGGCGTGGTGGCGCTGTTCGCGCTGGGGCTGGCGCGGCGCGCGCCCGCCCGCGCCGCGATCCCGCCCGCGGAGGGGAGCCCGGCACGCCCCGGCCGGCGCCGCGCGTCGGTCGATCTCGCGATCGCACTCTTGGGCGCATCGGCCCTCGGCGCGGAAGGGGTGTGGACGCGCGTGCTCAGCCTGCTGCTGG
>JAFKFJ010000220.1 GCA_017307335.1 Alphaproteobacteria bacterium
TTCATCGACGATCCGTTCGTGTTCGGCGAGATCGCGGCCACGCATGCCCTGGGCGACCTGCACGCCATGGGCGCCACCCCCTGGACCGCGCTCGCCATCGCCGCCGTGCCCGCGATGCCGCGGGCCAAGATGGCCGAGGACCTCGCTTCCATGATGCAGGGTGCCGCGCGCGTGTTCGCGGCGGAGGGCTGCGCCCTGATTGGCGGCCATTCGGGCGAGGCCGCAGAGCCCGCGCTCGGCTTCTCGGTGACCGGCCTCGTCGACCCGACGCAGGCGTGGCGGAAGGGCGGGCTGCGGCCCGGCGAGGCGCTGGTGCTGACCAAGCCGCTCGGCACCGGCATCATCCTCGCCGCCCAGATGCAGGGGCGCGCCCGGGCGCGCTGGCTGGCGGCGGCGATTAATTCAATGCGACTGAGTAGTTCGGCGGCGGTGGCCGTGCTGCGCGCCCATGGCGTGACCGCGTGCACCGATGTCACCGGGTTCGGCCTCGCCGGGCATCTCGGCGAGATGCTGCGCGCCTCCGGCGTCGGCGCCGTCATCAACCCGGCCGCGCTGCCGGCGCTGCCCGGCGCGCGCGAACTGGCCGCCGCCGGCGTCGCCAGCACGCTTGTGCCCGAGAACCGCGCGGCGAGCGGCATCGCCGCGCCGCTGCTGATCGACCCGCAGACCGCGGGCGGGCTGCTGGCCGGCGTCGCCGCCGCGCGGGCCGCGGACTGCGTGCGCGCGCTGCGCGACGCGGGCTTCCCTGCCGCCGCCATCATCGGGCATGTCACGGCCGGAACCGGATTCACGCTCGCCAAGGAGATGCCTGAATGCGCCGCTACCGTATCGCCGCCATCCCTGCTGACGGCATCGGCCCCGAGGTGATCGGCGCCGGACTCGAAGTGCTCGACGCGCTGGCGACACGCGCCGGCTTCGCGCTCGACGTCGACCACTATGACTGGGGCTCGGCGTTCTATCGGCGTACCGGCGCGATGATGCCGGCCGACGGGCTCGCGCAGCTACGCGGCGCGGATGCGATCTATTTCGGCGCGGTCGGCGCGCCGGACATTCCCGATCATATCACCCTCTGGGGGCTGCGGCTGGTGATCGCGCAAGGCTTCGACCAGTACGCGAACCTGCGCCCGACGCGCATCCTGGCCGGCACGCAGGGCCCGCTGCGCGACGTGCCCGCCGCCGACATCGACTGGATGATCGTGCGCGAGAACAGCGAGGGCGAATACGCCGGCGTGGGCGGGCGCGCGCATCGCGGGTTGCCGGAGGAGGTGGCGACCGAGGTCGCCGTGTTCACCCGCACCGGCGTCACCCGCGTCCTGCGCTACGCCTTCGCGCAGGCCCGCGCGCGGCGGCGGCGGCACCTCACCGTCGTCACGAAATCCAACGCGCAGCGCTACGGCCTGGTATTGTGGGACGAGGTGGCGGCCGAGGTGGCGAAGGATTTCCCCGACGTGACCTGGGACAAGGAGCTGGTCGATGCGATGACGGTGCGCATGGTGCGCCGCCCGGCGAGCCTCGACACCATCGTCGCCACCAACCTGCACGCCGACATCCTCTCCGACCTCGCCGCGGCGCTGGCCGGCAGCATCGGCATCGCGCCGACCGCGAACGTCGATCCCGAGCGGCGCTTCCCCTCGATGTTCGAGCCGATCCACGGCTCCGCCTTCGACATCACCGGCAAGGGCATCGCCAACCCGGTGGGCGCGTTCTGGACCGCGGCGATGATGCTGGAGCATCTCGGCGAGAACGCGGCCGCCACCGCGCTGATGGCGGCGGTGGAGCAGGTGTGCGCGGCCGGGATCGTGACGCCGGATCTCGGCGGGCGTTCAAATACCGTCGAGGTGACGCGGGCGGTGTGCAACGCGATCGCGGGCGCCAACGTCGCTAGCTGAGGGCACATCACGACGTGCCCCGGAGGAGGGGCCGTGGACACATTGCTCGCGGGGCCGGCCGGCTTCGCGCTGACCTCGGTGGATGCGTACGAACCGCTGATCGGCAGCGAGGCGGTCGCGCGCATCCGCCGCAAGGCCGACCGGCTGCGCGGCATGCACGTCGTGAACGTCAATTCCACCTACTACGGCGGCGGCGTTGCGACGATCCTGTCCTCGCTCACGCTGCTGATGAACGCGGCCGGCATCCGCACCGGCTGGCGCGTGATCCAGGGCCGGCCGGACTTCTTCAGCATCACGAAGAAGATGCACAACGCGCTGCAGGGCGGCGAGATCAACCTCAGCCGGATCAAGCGCGAGATCTATGAAAGCGTGGTGTTCGAGAACGCGGTGCGCATGCACCTCGCGCACGACGCGGTCATCATTCACGATCCGCAGCCGCTGCCGCTGATCCGGCACTTCCGCAGGCAGGCGCCCTGGATCTGGCGCTGCCACGTCGATCTGTCGCACCCGAACGCGGAGCTCTGGGCCTACCTCGCCGGATTCGTCGAGCAATACGATGCCGTCGTGTTCTCGCTGCCGGAGTATGCGCAGAAACTCACGCCGCCGCAGCGCTTCATCATGCCCGCGATCGACCCGTTCGCAACCACCAACCGCGACCTGCCGGAGAGCGAGATCGCGGCGCGGCTGAAGCACTACGACATCCCGACCGACCTGCCGCTGGTGGTGCAGGTCTCGCGCTTCGACAAATGGAAGGACCCGCAGGGCGTCATCGACGCCTTCCGCCTCGCGCGGCGCGAGGTGGATGCGCGCCTCGTGCTGGTCGGCAACGTGGCGACCGACGATCCGGAGGGGCAGGCGATTTTCGAATCCCTGTGCCGCCAGCACGACGACCGCATCCGCATCCTCTCGGTGCAGGACTCCGCCTTCGTCAACGCGCTGCAGCGTCGCGCCGCCGTGGTGCTGCAGAAATCGACCCGCGAGGGGTTCGGGCTCACGGTGACGGAGGCGATGTGGAAGGGAACCCCGGTGATCGGCGGGCGCGCGGGCGGCATCCGTCATCAGATCGAGGACGGCGTGAACGGATTCCTGGTCGAGACCGTGCCGCAGGCGGCAGCGCGCATCGTTCAACTGCTCGCCGACGCACCGCTGCGCGCGCGGCTGGGTGCGGGGGCACGCGAGACGGTGCGCGAGCGGTTTCTGATGACGCGGCTGATGGAGGAGTGGCTGGACCTGCTGGGCGGGTTCGAGACGCGGTTCCAGTTGCGCGCGAACGCGCCCGCGGGCGGGTGATCACATCGGGCGCGACGGATCGTAAGGGTCGAGCCCCATCGCGCTCACCGTCGCCGGATCGAGCCGGCCGGTCACGTTCAGGTCGTGATCGCGCTGGAAGGCGGTGATGGCCTCCTGCGTCGCCGGCCCCCACAGCCCGTCCACCGCGCCGTGATAGAAGCCGAGCGCCTGCAGCCGGCCCTGGACGTTGCGCATCGCGGCCGGCCCGAGCCGGATCGGCCGCGGCGGGGCCTGCGGCTGCTGCTGCGGCGATGATGATGCCGATGGCGACGGTTGCGCCTGCTCCGGCGGGCCGATGCCGAGGAGCTGCTGCGGACTGAGGCCGAGCGCCGCTGCGGTGGCACCGTTGAGCTGGCCGGTCGGTTGGAGCTGACGGTTCTCCTGGAACCGCTGCAGTGCCGCTTGGCTGTCCTCGTTCCACGCCCCGTCGGCCGTGCCGTTGTAGAAGCCGGCCGCGTGCAGCCGCTCCTGCACCGCGCGCAGCGCCGACGGGGCCAGCGGCTGCACGAAGCTGGGCGCGGCAACCTGCGCCATCGCGGGTGCTGCGATTGCCAGAACCAGCGTGGCGGCGAGCAGACGCGGCATGACGCCCTCCGGGCCTACCAGGGCGGCGAGAACGCCACGGCGAGAACGCGCTTGCAAGCGCGGCTTCACTCGGCCGGCACCCGTGCGCGCGCCGTCACACCCCTCAGGACCGCCAGCCCGCACAGCGCCGAGAGCAACGAGGCCGCGAACACAGCGAGCTTCAGCTCGTCTTCCCGCGCGCCGGGCGCGAAGGCGAGGTGGCCGATGAACAGGCTCATCGTGAAGCCGATCCCGCACAGCAGCGCCGCGCCATATAGCAGCGGCCACGAGAGCTGGGCCGGCAGCCGCACCAGCCCGACCCGGCAGCCGAGCCAGGTGACGCCGAACACGCCGATCTGCTTGCCCAGGAACAGCCCCAGGAAGATTCCCGGCACGACCGGGTCGAGCAGCATCTGCGGCGAGAGCGCGTCGAAGCGCAGGCCGGCATTCACCAGGCCGAACAGCGGCAGCACGGCATAGGCCACCCAGCCGCTCAGTTCCTGCTCCAGCGCGTGCGCCGGCCGGCGGCCGGCCGGCTCCCCGCGCGGCACCGCGAAGGCGACCGCGACGCCCGCCAGGGTCGGATGCACGCCGGAGAAGGCAAGGCACACCCAGAGGGCGACGAACCCGAGCAGGAACGGCCCCACCAGCCGCACCCCACCCCGGCCCAGCAGCCACAGCGCCAGCCACACCACGGCCGCGGCCAGCAGCGCGAGCAGGCGCACGCTCTCGGTATAGAACAGCGCGATCACCACGATCGCGAACAGGTCGTCGATGATCGCGAGCGCGGTGAGGAACACGGTCAGGCCCACGGGCACCCGCCGGCCGAGCACCCGCAGCACTGCAAGGGAGAAGGCGATGTCGGTCGCGACCGGGATCGCCCAGCCGCGCAGCGTCTCCGGATCGTGCCAGTTGAAGGCGGCATAGATCGCCGCCGGCACCGCCATGCCGCCGAGGGCCGCGAGCGCCGGGGCCGCGGCGCGCGGCAGGCTGGCGAGCTGGCCCTCGGTGAGTTCCTCGCGGATTTCCAGGCCCACCAGCAGGAAGAAGACGGCCATCAGCCCGTCGTTCACCCACGCCTCCAGCGCCACGCCGAAGGCGCGCCCGCCGATGCTGATGCCGAGCGGCAGGTAGCGCAGATGCTCGTAGGCGTCGGCCCAGGGCGAGTTGGCCCAGACGATGGCGGCCAGCGCGGCGGCGATCAGCACCGCCCCGCCCGCGGCGCCACCACGGAACAGGGAAGCGACCGCCGCCAGGCGCCGGGAGAGGGAAAGCAGGGCCATGGCGGGCTTTCCGGCCGAGGGGCGGGGGCAACGCCCTGCTCTCGGGCGCCAGCACGCGCCGGCTTGCATGCCATGGGGTGCCGCGGCGGCGCAACCTTTACCGGCGCTTGCCCCCGGCGCCGTTTCATGGCTTGTCCGTGCCCGGCGCCACAACATCTAAGGCTGCAACCCGCAAGGCGAGGACTTCCCGCAATGGACTTCATTATCGGCCAGAAGCCCGGCCAGGCCGGCGCCCCGCCCGGCGCGCCGGCCGCCGATGCCGCCATCATGGACGGCGATCAGAACACGTTCATGCGCGACGTCGTCGACGCCTCGCGCCAGGTGCCGGTGCTGGTCGATTTCTGGGCGACCTGGTGCGGCCCCTGCAAGACGCTGACACCGGCGCTGGAGAAGGTCGTGCGCTCGGCCGGCGGGCGGGTGCGGCTGGTGAAGATCGACATCGACAAGAACCGCGCCCTGGTCCAGCAGCTCACCCAGCTCGGCCTGCCGCTGCAATCCGTGCCAACCGTCGCCGCGTTCTGGCAGGGGCAGATCGCCGACCTGTTTCAGGGCGCGCTGCCCGAGAGCGAGGTGCGGCGCTTCGTCGAGGGCCTGCTGAAGATCGCGGGCGGCACCATGCCCGGCGCCGACCTGATGGCCGAGGCGAAGGCGGCGCTGGAACAGGGCGCGCCGGACGAGGCCGCCGAACTGTTCGCCGCCATCCTGCAGCAGGAGCCGGAGAACCCCGAGGCGTGGGGCGGCCTGATCCGCGCCCGGATGGCCGCCGGGCAGGAGGAGGAGGCGCAGGCGACGCTCGCGCAGGTGCCGAACCGGCTGGCCGAGCATGCCGAGATCGCGGGTGCCCGCAGCGCGCTGGCGCTCGCCGCCGAGGGGCGCCGCGCGCAGGGTCAGCTCGCAACGTTCGAGCGGCGCCTCGCCGCCGACCCGGCCGATCACGAGGCGCGCTACGAGCTTGCGACCGCCCTCAACGCGATGGGGCGGCGCGAGGAGGCGGCGGAGGCGCTGCTGGACATCGTCCGCCGCGACCGCGCCTGGCGCGAGGACGCGGCGCGGCTGCAACTGCTGAAGCTGTTCGAGGCATGGGGATTCGACGATCCCGCGACGCTTGCCGCGCGGCGCAAGCTCTCCGCCCTGCTCTTCAGGTAATGCACGCGGCGGGGCCCCGCCTGGAAGACCTTCCGGGGTGCTTTCCGGTCTTCCCGCTGGCGGGCGCCCTGCTGCTGCCGCGCGGACGGCTGCCGCTCAATATCTTCGAGCCGCGCTACCTTGCGATGACGGAGGACGCGCTGGCCGCCGGGCGGATGCTGGGCATGGTCCAGCCCGATCCGTGCCGCGCCGCGTGCCGCAATGGGCCGGGCCTCTATCGTGTCGGCTGCCTCGGCCGCATCTCCGCGTTCAGCGAGACCGATGACGGGCGCTATCTGATCACGCTCACCGGCGTCATCCGCTTCGCGATCGCCGAGGAGACCGCGATGCGCCGCGGCTATCGCCGGGTGCGCGCCGCGATGGCGGATTTCGCCGCCGACCTCGCCGGGCCGCCGGAGAATGCCGCCTGCGACCGGGCGAAGCTGCTCGGCAAGCTGCGCGCGTATTTCGGGCGGCGGCGGATCGAGGCGAACTGGGAGGCGATCGAGGCGATGCCGGACCACGTGCTGGTGACCACGCTCTGCATGGTCTGCCCGTTCGACGTGCCGGAGAAGCAGGCGCTGCTGGAGGCGCCGGGGGAGGCGGAGCGGGCCGCGGCGCTGTGCACGCTGCTCGCGATCGAGACCCATTGCGACGACGCCGCACGGCCCGGCCGCGTGAGCTGAGCGGCGCCGGAAAGAGAGAGACCGCATGACCGAAGATCCCCCGCCCCCCGCACCCGTGCCGGTCGACCGGCGCCTGCTCGAAGTGCTCGTCTGCCCGCTGACGAAGGAGCCGCTGGTCTATGACCGCGAGGCGGGCGAGCTGATCAGCCGCAAGGCCGGCCTCGCCTACCCGATCCGCGATGGCATCCCGATCATGCTGCCGGAGGAGGCGCGGCCGCTGGAGCCGGGCTGATGGCGACCGTCACCGACATCCACCTGCATCGCGCCGAGCGGCGGCTGGAGGTGGCGTTCGACGACGGCGCGCGCTTCGCCTTCTCCGCCGAGTTCCTGCGCGTGGAGAGCCCGAGCGCCGAGGTGCAGGGCCACGCGCCGGGCGAGCGGCGGATCATCGGCGGCAAGCGCGACGTGGCGATCGTCGCGGTGGAACCGGTCGGGCACTACGCGGTGCGGCTGGTGTTCGACGACGGCCACGATACCGGCCTCTATTCCTGGGACGTCCTGCACCGGCTGGGCCGCGAGCAGGAACGGCGCTGGCAGGACTATCTCGCCGCCCTGGCCGCCCGGGGGCTGAAGCGCGAGCCGTAACGCTGCCGTTGCGTTGCTCGCCGCTCGCGCGGATGGCATGCTTCCTCATCGCGTGAGGCGCGGGGGCGGGAATGTCGGGAAACGAGGACGCGCAGGCGGACTGGGTCGAACGGTTTACCGGCGTGAAGGTCACCAATCTGCGGCGCCGCGACGGCAAAGTCCAGACGGCGCTGGACGAGATCGACGTGCAGGCGGAGGTGCGCCAGCGCCTGGGCCACGCGACGGCCGCGCAGGACCTGCGCGACGCGCGGGCGCGCCTCGACGACGAGCGCGACGATGCCCGCGATGCGGATAGCGGCAAGGCCGCCCTGCGCGAACTCGGCGCGGTGAAGAAGGAGGCGCGCGGCGTGGTTCCCGCCGCCGTCGACAAATCGGCGCGCGAAGGCCTGCGGCGCGCGATCGCGAAGCTGCTCGACCGCGTGGATTTCGAGATCAGTCAATCAGACGACGGCCGTACGAAAACCGGGCTCGAGAACCGGCAGAAGGGCCTGCGCCAGCGGCTCGCGGCGGTGGACGACCAGACGTCGAAATCCGACCTCGAGGCCCTGCAGCACTCCGGGCTGTCACTGCTCGACGATGCGCTGAAGGCTGGCTACACCGACAAGTACCGCCGCAAGGAAATCCCCGACCAGCGCAACAAGGCCTACAAGGCGATGCTGGAGGACCGGTTCGGCTTCACCGTCGAGTCGCCCTACGTGGATCTCGCGCGCTTCTACGACGCGCTCAGTCTCGTGCCGCTCGAACACGTGCAGCACGACAGCCTGCAGTCGATCAAGGTCTCCGACGCCGGCGGCGCGCTCGGCGACTACTCCGACACCGCCAAGCGCATCCGCATCGACGTGGCGAAGGTCAAGGAGCGGCCGAAGATCGAATATGCGGTCGATGGCAGCAAGAAGAAGCTCGACACCTTCAACGTCGCGACGGTGCACGAAGTGGGTCATGCCGTGGACGACAAGGCAGGCATCATGGCCAATCCGGGCCACGAGAGCTACGGCGGCTGGGCGGTGGACATCGGGCTCGACGTCGTCGCCGGCGCCTACTGGGACGAGCTGGAGACGACGATCGGCAATACCAACAAGGCAGCGGTGCTGGCACAGATCAAGGAAGCGCTGGACGGCAAGCCCGCGAAGCGGCCGTACGGGCTCTCAGATGACCACTGGAAGATCGTGGCGCCGGTTCTCGGCCGATGCCAGGTGCTGCGCAAGGACGAGGCGCCCTGGAAGACGCCGCGCGCGGTGGGCGATACCGTCTACCACTACACCTACGGCAAGTGGTACAGCTACAGCAAGCAGGCGCGCGACGCAGTGACGGTGCGCGACTATCAGTGGCGCGCGCCGGGCGAATGGTTCGCCGAGCTCTATGCCGCGAGCTGGATCACGAAGAAGAAGCCGGCGGCCGCGGTGAACGCCGATGCCGCGAAGTTCATGTACCGCGACCCGAAGTAGCGCCGCCGGGACGCCGGAGAACCAGCCATGTCGATGTTCGATACGGCGACCGCGACCTGCCCGAAATGCGGCGCCGAAGCCGAGCTCGAGGTCGTGCTGAGCGTGAACGCGGATCGCCGGCCCGATCTGCGCGCCGGGATTCTCGACGGCAGTTTCCAGGCGGTCCCCTGCGCGACATGCGGCGCGCGCGTGCGGCTGGAGCCCGAGTTCGTCTATTTCGATCTCGGCCGCCGGCAGTGGATCGTCGTGCATCCGGCCGACGCCGTCGATGGCTGGGCGGAGGCCGAGCGGCATGCGCGCGCGATCTTCGATGAGAGCTTCGGCGCCGGCGCCCCGGCGCAGGTGCGCGACCTGACCGAAGGGGTTGCGCCGCGAGTCGTGTTCGGCTGGCCGGCCTTGCAGGAAAAGCTGCTCTGCGCCGATCTCGCGCTCGACGATACCGTGCTCGAGTGCCTGAAACTCGCGATCCTGCGCAACGGGGCCGCGGGACTGACGATCAGCGGGGCGCATGAGCTTCGCCTGGCCGGTGGCGATGCAGTGACCCTGAGCCTCGATCTCCTGCACGGCCCCAGCGAGGCGCCCGAGAAGCGGCTCGATCTGCCACGCCAGGCCTACGACGACATCGTCGACGATCCGGCGCCGTGGCAGGCGCTGCGGACTGCGACCGGGAGAGGATTGTTCGTGGACATCCAGCGCATGCTCCGGGGCGCCGGGGACGAGGCGCAGGCCGCGCCGACCTAGCGCGGGCGGCTTGATCCGCATCAAGGAACGGTTTCGCACCGCCGGCCAGTCTCTGCGTTCCTGACCCCGGGGACGCAGACGGTCGCGATGGCGCGCGAGAAGATTTCCGAGCCGGATACCGCGGCGCTCGCGGCGCCGCCGAGGGCGGAGCGGCTGCCGGCCGTCGTGCCGGCGCCGCCGGCCGCACCGCCGCCGCGCCGGGGCCGGTGGCGGGCGGCGCTGCTGCTCCTGCTCGCGGCGTCGCTCGGCGGCGCCGGCGCCGCCTACTGGCTCACCCACCGCGCGCCCCCGCTGCCCGCCGGCATCGCCTGGTCGAACGGGCGACTGGAAGCCGACGAATTAGATATCGCCACGAAATTCGCCGGCCGCATCGCCCAGGTCTTCGTGGACGAGGGCGATGTCGTGAAGGCGGGGCAGGTCGTGGCGCGCATGGACACACGCGACCTCGAAGCGTCGCTCGCCCAGGCGCAGTCGATGATCGAGCAGGCCGAGCACAGCATCGCCGCCAACCAATCCGAGCTCGATCAGGAGGCGAGCGCGATCAAGCTCGCCTCGGCAGAGCTGGAGCGGGCGCGCACGCTCGCCGCGCGCGGGTTTCAGACCCGCGAGGTGCTGGACCAGCGGCAACAGGCGTACGATGCCGCGATCGCTGCCTATCACGCGACGGAAGCGAGGCTGCGCGCCGCCACCGCGCTCAGGAACGCCACGCAGCATAGCGCCGAGCTGATCCGCGTGAACATCGCCGACAACACGCTGGTGGCACCGAGAGACGGGCCGATCGAGTACCGGCTGGCCAATACCGGCGAGGTACTGGCCGCAGGCGGGAAGGTGTTCACGATGCTGGACGCTCACTACGTGTACATGGACATCTTCCTGCCCACCGCGGAGGCTGGCCGCGCCACGCTGGGCACGCCGGCGCGCATCCTTCTTGACGCCATGCCGGGTGCACCAATTCCGGCAAAAATCGTGTTCGTGGCAAGCCAGAACCAGTTCACGCCCAAGATGGTCGAGACCAAATCCGAGCGCGACAAGCTCATGTTCCGCGTGCGCGTGCGCGTCGATGCCGACTGGCTGCGCGCGCATCCGGACCAGGCGCGCGCGGGACTGCCGGGGCTTGCCTATCTGCTGCTCGATCCGAAAACGGCCTGGCCTGCCTTCCTGCAAGCCGGCGCGACGTGATCAGCGACGTCGCGGCATCGGTCGCCGGGCTCTCGCACCGCTACGGTCGGCGCGCGGCGCTGCGCGACGTGAGCTTTGCGCTGGCCGCCGGCGGCTTTGCCGCGCTGATCGGCCCCGACGGCGTCGGCAAATCGACCCTCCTCGGCCTGCTCGCCGGCGCGAAGCGCATCCAGCACGGGCAAGTGGACGTGCTCGGCGGCAGCATGGCGGCGGCGCGCCATCGCCGCGCCGTCTGCCCGCGCATCGCCTACATGCCGCAGGGGCTCGGGCGCAATCTCTATCCGGATCTCAGCGTGCGCGAGAACATGACCTTCTTCGCGCGGCTGTTCGGCCAGGGCGCGCGCGAGCGTGCCCCGCGCATCGATGAACTGCTGCGCGGCACCGGCCTCGCACCGTTCGCCGATCGCGCGGCGAAGAACCTTTCCGGCGGCATGCGCCAGAAGCTCGGGCTCTGCTGCGCGCTGGTGCACGACCCGGACCTGCTGTTGCTCGACGAGCCGACGACCGGCGTCGATCCGTTGTCGCGCCGGCAGTTCTGGGACCTGATCGCGCGGATGCGCGCCCAGCGGCCGACGATGTCGGTGCTGGTCGCGACCGCCTACATGCAGGAGGCCGAGCGGTTCGCGCGTGTGATCGCGATCAACGACGGCGCGCTGCTCGCGGCCGGTACTCCGGAGGAGATCAAGGCCCGCGCCGGGTGCGCGACGCTGGAGGAGAGTTTTATCGCCCTGCTGCCGGAGGGGCTGCGCGCGGGCCATCGCGACCTGACGATTCCGCCGCGCCGCGCGGCGGACGGCGAGGCGGCGATCGCCGCACGCCATCTCGTCCGCCGCTTCAACGCCTTCACCGCGGTCGATGATGTAAGCTTCAGCATCGAACGCGGCGAGATCTTCGGCTTCCTCGGCTCCAACGGCAGCGGCAAGACGACGACGATGAAAATGCTGACCGGGCTGCTGCCGCCCACGTCCGGCAAGGCCGCGATCTTCGGCCAGTTGATCGACGGGGGCGACCCGGCGCTGCGCGCGCGCGTGGGCTACATGTCGCAGTCTTTCTCGCTCTACACCGAACTGACCGTGCGGCAGAACCTGGCGCTGCACGCGCGGCTCTACGCGCTGGACCGGGCAGCGGCACGGGCGCGGATCGCGACCCTGATCGCCGAGTTCGGTCTCGGCGCGCACCTGGACACAGCCGCCGCGGCGCTGCCGCTCGGCATACGGCAGCGGCTCTCGCTCGCGGTCGCGATCGTGCACCGTCCGGAACTCCTGATCCTCGACGAGCCCACCTCGGGCGTCGACCCGCTCGCGCGCGATGCGTTCTGGCAACTCCTCGTTGATCTGTCGCGCCGCGACGACGTGACGATCTTCGTCTCGACACACTTCATGAACGAGGCGGCGCGCTGCGACCGTATCGCGCTCATGCACGCCGGCCGCGTGCTCGCAACCGGCGCGCCGGCCGCGCTGGTGGCCGAGCGCGGCGTCGCGACGCTGGAGGATGCCTTCGTCAGCTATTTGCAGGAGGCGGACCCGGCACCGCCGCCGCCAACGCCACGGGTCCAGCCGACGCGGGCGCGCCCGACGCCGGCGCCGGGGCGCGACGGGATCAGCCTGCGTCGCCTGCTCGCCTACGCAATCCGCGAAGCCCTGGAACTCTCGCGCGATCCCGTGCGCCTGGGCTTCGCGCTGCTCGGCACCGCATTCCTGATGCTGGTGTTCGGCTTCGGGATCAACACGGATGTCGATCACGTGGCCTTCGCCGTGCTGGACCGCGACCGCTCGCCGGAGAGCCGTGCGTACCTCGAAGCCTATCGCGGCTCGATCTACTTCGCCGAGCGTGCGCCGATCGCGGGCGAAGCGGCGGAGGAACGCCGGCTCGCCAGTGGCGAGCTGCAGCTTGCGCTGGAAATCCCGCCAGGGTTCGGGCGCGACCTGCGCCACGGCCGCCCGACGGAGGTCGGCGCCTGGATCGACGGCGCGATGCCGTTCCGTGCCGAGACGACACGCGGCTATGTCGCGGGCGCGCATGCGCAATTCCTCGCCGGCCGCGCGCGCGAGAGCGGGCTTGCCGTCACCGCCGCCCCGGCAACGGTCGCGATCCGGTTCCGCTACAACCAGGATTTCGACAGCGTCAACGCGATGGTTCCCTCCACGCTCGCGATGCTGCTGGCGCTGGTGCCCGCGATCCTGATGGCGCTTGCCGTGGTGCGCGAGAAGGAGCTCGGCGCGATCACGAACCTCTACGTGACGCCGGTACGGCGGATCGAGTTCATCCTCGGCAAGCAGCTCCCCTACATCGCCGTCGCCATGCTCAATTTTGCCATCCTCACTGCGATGGCGGTGTTCGTCTTCGATGTGACGCTGAAGGGAAGCCTTACCGCGCTGGCAGTGAGCGCGCTGATCTACGTCACCGCGACCACCGGCTACGGGCTGCTCATTTCAAGCTTCGCCAGCACGCAGATCGCGGCCCTGTTCGGCACCGCGATCCTCACCGTGCTGCCGGCGACCCAGTTCTCCGGCATGCTGACGCCGGTCTCCGCCCTGACGGGGTTTCCGGCGCTGATGGGCCGGCTGTTCCCGATGACGTATTTCCTGCCGATCAGCCTCGGCACCTTCACCAAATCCCTCGGCTTCGCCGAACTCGCGCTCACCATCGCCGAACTCGCGCTGTTCGTTCCGGCGCTCACCAGCCTCAGCCTGCTGCTGCTGCGCAAACAGGAGCGATGAGCCGGTGCGGCGCGCGCTTGCCAACATCTTCTGGCTCGCGACCAAGGAGGTACGCAGCTTCCTGCACGACTTCGCACTGCTGGGGCTCATGATCTACAGCTTCTCGCTGGCGATCTATGCGCAGTCGCAGAGCACCTCGCAGGAGCTGCGCAACGCGGCGATCGCGATTGTCGACGAGGATCGCTCGGCGCTGTCGCGCGGGATCGCGCAAGCGTTCCTGCCCCCTTACTTCAAGGCGCCGGTGCATGTCACGGCGAGCGAGGTCGACCGGCTGCTCGACACCGCGCGCTATACCTTCGTCCTCGACATCCCGCCGCATTTCGCCCGCGACGTGCTGGCAAGGCGCACACCGGCGGTGCAGGTGAACGTGGATGCGACGGCGGCGATGCAGGCGGGCGTGGGGGCCGGCTACATCCAGCAGATCGTGACCGACGAGGCGGCACGCTACGCGGCGCGCGTGGATGCCGCACCGTCCGACCCGGTCGGGCTCGCCGTGCACATCGCGTACAACCCCAACGTGCTGACGTCGTGGTTCAACAGCATCATGGGCATCGTGAACAACGTGACGATGCTCGCGATCATCCTCGCCGGCGCGGCGGTGATCCGCGAGCGTGAGCACGGCACGATGGACCATCTGCTGATGATGCCGCTCACGCCGTTCCAGATCGCGATGGCCAAGATCGCGGGAAACGGCGCCGTGATCACGGTGGCGACGTGGCTTTCGCTCACCATCGTCGTGCGCCTGCTGCTGCGCATCCCGATCAGCGGGTCGGTGCCGCTGTTCATCGTCGGCGTGATGCTGTACCTGTTCTTCTCGACGTCGATCGGCATTTTTCTTGGCACCGTCGCGCGTTCGATGCCGCAGCTCGGCCTGCTCTACATCCTGGTCGCGGTGCCGATGATGCTGCTGTCCGGTGGCAACACCCCGCTCGAAAGCATGCCGCTGCCGTTGCAGTACATCATGCAGGCATCGCCCTCGACGCATTTCGTGAGCTTCGCGCAGGCGATCCTGTTCCGTGGCGCCGGGATCGGCGTGGTCTGGCCGCAGTTCGCGGCCGTGGTCGCCGTGGCGGTGGTGTTCCTGGCCCTCGCCCTGCTCCGCTTCCGCCGCGTGACGGCGGCGAGCATCGGCTGAACGGTGCTCAGCCGAGAACGCGCACCCCGCTCAGCCCCTCAGCGAGCACCATCCGCAGATCGCCGTCCGCCAGCGCCACGCAGCCGGCGGTGGGCGCGAAATCCGGCGTCGCGACGTGCAGGAAGATCGCCGAGCCGCGGCCCGGCTCCGCCGGCGCGTCGTTCCAGCCGAGCACGGCGAGCAGGTCGTAGAGCGCATCGGCGCGCCACAGCGCCTCGCAGCGCCCCGGATGCGGCAGGCGCACCGGGCGGTTGTAGTCGGCATGTGTCGGGTCGTCGCACCAGCCGTCCGCTGGCCCGATCGGCTCGCGCGGGACGGCGGCGCGGGGGATCGGCCCGCGATCGGCGCGATAGAGCACACGGCGCAGGGGCAGCACCCCGGCAGGGGTGGCGAAGTCACCCTCCTGCTTGGCGGCGCGCACCCCGGCGCGCCCCAGCGCCGCGCGCAGCACCCGGCCACGGAACAGGAACCGACCGTCCGGGTGCACGACTGCCTCGGTCACGATGGCGGTCTTTCAGCCGAGCAGGTGGCCGAAGCGTGCCGCCTTGGTGGCGAGGTAGCGGTCGTTCACGCCGTTCGGCGCCATCACGTGCTCCTCCCGCATCACCTGGATGCCGCGGGCGGCCAGGGCCGCCACCTTCTCCGGGTTGTTGGTGAGCAGCCGCACGCGGGCGATGCCGAGTTCCATCAGCATGCTCGCCGCGACCACGAAATCCCGCTCGTCGGCCTCCCAGCCCAGCGCGTGGTTGGCGTCGAGCGTGTCGAGGCCGCCGTCCTGCAACGCATAGGCGCGCAGCTTGCTGGCCAGCCCGATGCCGCGCCCCTCCTGCGCGAGATAGAGCAGCACCCCGGCACCGGCCTCCGCCATGCGGCGGATGGCGCCGCGCAGTTGCGGCCCGCAGTCGCAGCGCAGGCTGCCGAGGAGGTCGCCGGTGAAGCATTCGGAGTGGATGCGCACGAGCGGCGCCGCCGCGTCCTCCGGCCGGCCGACCATGATCGCCAGATGCTCGGCGCCGCCCTCCGGTCCACGAAATGCGACCAAGCGCGCATCCGGGGCGCCGTCGAGCGGTACGGCGGCTTCAGCCACGCGGGTCAGCGCGGCGGCCATCGCCTCGGGGTAGGCCAGCACATCGGCCGCCCGGACCGCGAGCAGCCCGAGCTCGCGCGCCCGCGCCGCCGCCTCGGGCCGCGCCGGCGCCGCGATGGCGGCCGGCAGCAGGCGGGCCAGCTTGGCGAGCGTGAGGGCCACGGTCGCTTCCGCGGGCGCCGCGACCGGCGCGGGCAGGTCCCTGGGCAACCGTTCCGCCACCGTCGGATCGGCGAAGGCGCGCAGCCGCACCGGATCGAGCAGGCCGCGCGCCAGCGGCAGCGCGACCGGCGTTGCCCCCGCGACCGGCCGATGCAGCACCCGCGCGGCGCGGCCGGGAGCCAGCAGCAGCAGCGGCGCGCCGGCCGCGAGGGCCGCGAATTCCCCGAGCCCGCGGGCCCCGGCGGTCTCGGCCGCGAGCAGCACCCAGGGCGCCGCCTCCGCCAGCAGCACGGGCGTGCCCCGGCGCAGTTCTGCGGCCGCGCGATGGACCGCGCGCGCCGCCGTCCCCTCGGGCGTCGCCTCGGCGGAACAGGTTTCGTCGCGAAGGTTGATATGGGTCATGGTGTGCGGGCGGCTCCGTTCGCGATGATCTGGCAAGACGCGCAGCAAGGACAAATGCATCCAGCGCCGGGGCGCCCCGCGGATGGACGACGGGGCTCAACCGTTCCGCGGGCGCTCACGTAGATGTGTCCGCCTTGAACCCGCGCAAGAACGTAACCAGAGTTAAGTCGCGCGTTGGGATACCGCTCCGGACGTGGTCGCAACAGTTGCAACCGCGTCCGGGGCGAGAAAGAAACCAGATTGGCGCCTGCGCCCCTGGCGCGCCGCCACCAGAAGGAAGGGATGCGGGGAATGACTGGCGAGAGGCCGATCCTCATCGTCGATGATGACCCGGCGCTGCGCGCAATGCTGGCGGAGCAACTGCAGGTCGACGGCGAATTCGTGGCGAGCGGTGCCGAGACGGCGAACGAGGCAGAGGCGAAGCTGAACTCACGCGAGTCGCGCTTCGACGCGGTGATCCTCGATGTCGGGCTGCCGGACGGCGACGGGCGGGACCTGTGTGCGCGCTGGCGGCGCAACGGCATCAAAGTGCCGATCATCATGCTCACCGGCTCCGACCAGGAGGCGGACGTGGTCCGCGGGCTCGACTCGGGTGCCAACGACTACATCGCCAAGCCGTTCCGGCTCGGCGAGCTGCTCGCCCGGCTGCGGGCGCAGCTGCGCATCTTCGAGAACAGCGAGGACGCCGTCTTCACCATCGGGCCGTACACGTTCCGCCCGGCCGCCAAGCTGCTGCAGGAGCCGGCGCGCAACCGGCGCATCCGCCTGACGGAGAAGGAGGCGGCGATCCTGAAGTTCCTCTACCGCGCCGGCTCCCGGCCGGTGGCGCGGCAGGTGCTGCTGAACGAGGTCTGGGGCTACAACGCCGCCGTGACCACCCACACGCTGGAGACGCACATCTACCGCCTGCGCCAGAAGATCGAGCCCGATCCGTCGAACGCGCGGCTGCTGGTGACCGAGGGCGGCGGCTACCGCCTCGACCCCGAGGGAATCCGCCCCGCGGCCGCCTGAACCGAATTCCTGAATCAGCCTGGGAAGATCCCCTCCCCGGTCGCGGGGAGGGGATTTTTCGTATCCCTCAGGCGCGCAGGGCTGCCGGCGCCTCGGTGAGCGGCACCGGCAGGTATTTCACGTACTCCTTCGGCACGACCTGCCAGAATCGCGGCAGCGCCCTTGCCCAGTCATGCACCAGCATGCGCGCGTAGCGGCTGTTGGTCTCGGCGGCGTGACGTTCCACCAGTCCGCGCAGCACGCCCTGCCAGTGCGGCGCGACGACCTCCTGCCAAAGCAGGGTGTCCGGGTTGACCCGCAGCGGGAACGCGCCGTCGGCGTCGTAGATGAACGCCATGCCGCCGGTGAAGCCGGCGCCGAAATTGTCGCCCACCGCGCCGAGCACGACGACGGTGCCGCCGGTCATGTATTCGCAGCCGTTGGAGCCGCAGCCTTCCACCACCGCGGTCGCGCCGGAGTTGCGCACCGCGAAGCGCTCGCCCGCCTGCCCGGCGGCGAACAGCGCGCCGGACGTCGCGCCATAGAGCACCGTGTTGCCGACGATGGTGTTCTGGTTGCTGACCAGTGTCGAGGACGGCGCCGGGCGCACCACGATCGTCGCCCCGGACAGGCCCTTGCCGACATAGTCGTTGGCGTCGCCGAACACCTCGGGCTTCAGCCCCGGCACCGCGAAGGCGCCGAGCGACTGCCCGGCCGAGCCGCGCAGGCGCACCGTGACGTGATCGGGCTGCAGCCCGCCCATGCCGAAGCGGCGCACGATGCGGCTGGAGAACTTGGTGCCGATCGCGCGGTGCGTGTTGCGGATCGTATACTGCCACTGCATCTTCTCACCGCGCTCGAAGAACGCCGCGGCATCGGCGATCATCCGCGCATCGAGCGTCTCCGGCACCTCGTTGCGTCCCTCGAGCGTGCAGTAGCGCGCGTACGGCCCCGGGTCGGCCTGCACGAGCAGCGGGTTGAGGTCGAGGTCGTCGAGCAGTGCCGAGCCGCGGCTGATCTGCTCGAGCATGTCGGTGCGCCCGATCACGTCGGCGAGACGGCGCACGCCGAGCGATGCCAGGATCTGTCGCACCTCCTCGGCGATGAAGCTGAACAGGTTGATGACCTTCTCCGGCGTGCCCTCGAAGCGCTTGCGCAGCTCCGGGTCCTGCGTGCACACGCCGACCGGGCAGGTGTTGCTGTGGCACTGTCGCACCATGATGCAGCCCATCGCGACCAGCGAGGCCGTGCCGACGCCGAACTCCTCGGCACCCAGCATCGCCGCGATCACCACGTCGCGCCCGGTCTTGATGCCGCCGTCCGTCCGCAGCCGCACGCGATGGCGCAGCCGGTTCAGCAGCAGCACCTGGTGCGCCTCGGACAGCCCCATCTCCCACGGCACGCCGGCGTATTTCACCGACGACTGCGGTGAGGCGCCGGTGCCGCCGGAATGGCCGGAGATCAGGATCGCGTCCGCCTTCGCCTTCGCCACCCCCGCCGCGATCGTGCCGATGCCGCTGCGCGCCACCAGCTTCACGCACACGCTGGCATCCGGGTTGATCTGCTTGAGGTCGTAGATGAGCTGTGCGAGATCCTCGATCGAGTAGATGTCGTGGTGCGGCGGCGGGCTGATGAGCGCGATGCCCGGCGTGGAATGCCGCAGCTTCGCGATCATCTCGGAGACCTTGAAGCCGGGAAGCTGCCCGCCCTCGCCGGGCTTGGCGCCCTGCGCCACCTTGATCTCGATCTCGCGGCAGTCGTTGAGATACTGCGCGGTGACGCCGAAGCGGCCCGACGCGATCTGCTTGATCGCGGAGGAGGCGTTGTCGCCGTTCGGACGCGGGCGCGCGCGACCGGGGTCTTCGCCGCCCTCGCCGCTGTCGCTGCGCGCGCCGATGCGGTTCATCGCAATCGACAGCGTTTCATGGGCTTCCGGGCTCAGCGCGCCGAGCGAGATGCCGGGCGAGACCAGGCGCTTGCGGATCTCCGTGATGCTCTCGACGTCGTCGACCGGGATCGGCTTGCGCCCCTCGGTGCGGAAATCGAGCAGGTCGCGCAGCGCGATCGGCGGCAGCTTGCGCACCGCCTCGCTGTAGCGGCGGAACATCTGGAAACTGTCGGAGGCGACGGCCTCCTGCAGCAGATGGATCAGCGAGCCGTCGAACGCATGCGCCTCGCCGCGCCGGCGCAGCTTGTACTGGCCACCCACCGGGAGCGTGACGACATCGGTGTCCCATGCCTGCACGTGCAGGTCGAGCAGCTTGCGCGCGATGCCGGCGAGCCCGATGCCGGAGATGCGCGACTGCATGCCGGGGAAGAACTCCGCCACCAGCGAGCGGGAAAGCCCGACCGCCTCGAAATTATAGCCGCCGCGATAGGAGGAGATGACGGAGATGCCCATCTTGGACATCACCTTCAGCAGCCCCTTGTCCACCGCCTTCTTGTAGCGCGCGATCGCGTCCTTCAGCGTCACGTCGCCGAACAGGCCGCGCCGATGCCGGTCGGCAATGCTCTCCTGCGCCAGATAGGCGTTCACCGTGGTGGCGCCCACGCCGATCAGCACCGCGAAATAGTGCACGTCCATGCACTCGGCGGAGCGGACGTTGAGGCTGGTGAAGGTGCGCAGGCTCGACCGCACGAGGAACGTGTGCACGGCGCCGGTCGCAAGGATCATCGGGATGCCGGCGCGCTCGGGGCTGATCGCCTCGTCGGTCAGGATCACGTGGGTGCAGCCGGCGCGCACCCCCTCCTCCGCCTCGCGGCGGATGCGGTCGATCGCGGCGCGCAGCCCACCCTCGCCCTCGGCGGCGGGAAAGGTGCAGTCGACGACGATGGAGGCCGCCCCCATCGTCGTGTGCATCGCGGCGAACTCGGCATTCGAGAGCACGGGGCTGTCGAGCTGCAGCAGCTCGCACTGGCTCGCATCCTCGTCCATCACGTTGCCGAGGTTGCCGAGCCGCGTCTTCAGCGTCATCACCCGCGTCTCGCGCAGGCTGTCGATGGGCGGGTTCGTCACCTGCGAGAAGGTCTGGCGGAAATAGTGGTGCAGGCCGCGATATTTCTCCGACAGCACGGCGATGGGCGCGTCGTCGCCCATGCTGCCCACGGCCTCCTGCGCGTCCTCCACCATCGGGTGCAGGATCATCTCCAGCTCTTCGAGCGTGGTGCCAACGGCGAGCTGGCGGCGCCGCAGCGCCTCGCCCTCGTACTGCACCGGCTCGGTCGCGTCGGCCTTGACGATGTGGTCGATCACGCGGATGCGCTTCGCCCACTCGCCGAAGGGCTGGCGCGCGGCGAGCAGGTCCTTCAGCTCCTCGTCGCCATAGAAGCGCGCCTCGTCGAGATCGACGGCGATGGTCTGGCCGGGGCCCACGCGCCCCTTCTCGACGATCTCGCTTTCGTCGAGCTTCACCATCCCGGTTTCGGAGCCGACGATGAGCATGGCGTTGCGCGCGATCGTGTAGCGCAGCGGGCGCAGCCCGTTGCGGTCGAGGCCGGCGATCACCCAGCGCCCGTCGGTGGCGGCGATCGCGGCGGGCCCGTCCCACGGCTCCATGACCGCATTGCAGTAGAGGAACATGTCGCGATGCGCCGCCGGCATCGTCGCGTCCTGGCCGATGCTGGCCGGGATCATCATCGACTTCACCATCGGCGCGTCGCGCCCGCCGCGCACCAGCACCTCGAACACGTTGTCGAGCGTGGCGGTGTCGGAGCCGCCGGCCTGGATCACCGGCTTCACATCGTCCATGAACGCGTCGAGCTCGGGCGCCGCGAGCCGCGTCTCGTGGCTCTTCATCCAGTTGATGTTGCCGGTGACGGTGTTGATCTCGCCGTTGTGGGCGAGCATGCGGAACGGCTGCGCGAGCTTCCAGGTGGGGAACGTGTTCGTCGAATACCGCTGGTGATAGATCGCGAAGCGGCTGATGAAGCGTTCGTCCAGCAGGTCGGGGTAGAACTCGGTCAGGCTCTCCGCAAGGAACATGCCCTTGTAGATGATCGAGCGGCAGGACAGCGAGCAGACATAGAGTTCCGGAATCTGCGCCGCGATCGCCTGCCGCTCGATCCGGCGGCGGATCACGTACAGGTCGCGCTCGAACGCCACGCGGTCGGTGCCGCGCGCGTTCAGGATCATGATCTGCTCGATCTCGGGGCGGGTCGCGTTGGCCTTCTCGCCGATGCAGTCGACGTTGATCGGCACCTGCCGCCAGCCGTAGATCTGGTAGCCGAAGGCGAGGATCTCGGCCTCGACGATCTGGCGGCACCGTTCCTGCGCGCCGAGATCGGTCTTGGGCAGGAACACCTGGCCCACGCCGATCGCCCCCGGGCGCACCGCGTGGCCGCTGCGCTGCACCGCCTCGGCGAAGAAGTCCTGTGGAATCTCCACGTGAATCCCGGCGCCGTCGCCGGTCTTGCCATCGGCGTCCACCGCGCCGCGGTGCCACACCGCCTTCAGCGCGTCGATGCCGGCCTGCACCACGTCGCGGCGCTTCTTGCCGTCCAGCGCGGCGACGAGGCCGACGCCGCAGGCATCGTGCTCCTGCGCGGCATGATAGGTGCCGCGCAGCCGCGCGGCGTTGGCATGGAAGGCGCTGACGAAGTCTTCGGTCATCGGCGTTACTCCGCGGCGACGGCGATGGCGGCGTTCTGCCGCATCCAGGCGTGCATCTGCGCGGCGGCATCGCGGCCGTCGCGGATGGCCCACACGACCAGCGAGGCACCACGCACGATGTCGCCGGCGGCAAACACGCCCGGCAGGCTGGTCATGCAGGAACGATGGTCGATCTTCAGCGTGCCCCAGCGCGTCACCTTCAGCTCGGGTTCGGCGAAGGCGTCCGGCAGATCCTCGGGGTCGAAGCCGAGCGCCTTCACCACGAGGTCCGCCGGCACCGAGAAATGCCCGCCCTCGACCGGCTCCACGGTCTGCCGGCCGGAGGCGTCGGGCAGGCCGAGGCGCATGCGGATCGCGCGCACGCCGGTCACCGCCGCGTCGCCCAGAAACGCTTCCGGCGCCGAGAGCCAGACGAACTCCACGCCCTCCTCCTCGGCGTTCTTCACCTCGCGCATCGAACCCGGCATGTTGGCGCGGTCGCGGCGATAGAGGCATTTGACCGAGGCGGCACCCTGGCGCACAGCGGTGCGCACGCAGTCCATCGCGGTGTCGCCGCCGCCGATCACCACGACCGTCTTGCCGCGCGCATCGAGCACGCCGGAGGCGAAGTCGGGCACGGTCTCGCCGAGGCCGTGGCGGTTGGAGGCGGTGAGGTAGTCGAGCGCCGCGACGATGCCGGGCAGGCCGACGCCGGGACCGCCGATGTCGCGTGCCTTGTACACGCCGGTCGCGATCAGCACGCTCTCATGCCGCGCGCGCAAGTCGGCGAGCGTGATGTCGCGGCCGATCTCGACGTTGAGGTGAAAGACGATCCCGGCCGCCTCGTACTGCTCCCAGCGCCGCAGCACGATCGGCTTCTCCAGCTTGAAGTTCGGGATCCCGTAGATCAGCAGGCCGCCGACGCGGTCGTAGCGGTCATAGACATGCACCGCGTAGCCGAGGCGGCGCAGGTGGTCGGCGGCGGCCAGCCCGGCCGGGCCGGCGCCGACGATGCCCACGCTCATCCCGTTCTCGGCGCGCGGGGCGGCGGGCCTGATCCAGCCGCGCTCCCAGGCGGTGTCGGTGATGTAGCGCTCGACCGCACCGATGGTGACGCTCTCATAGCCGCGCTCGATGACGCAGTTGCCCTCGCACAGCCGGTCCTGCGGGCAGATGCGGCCGCAGATCTCCGGGAACGTGTTGGTCGCCGCGGCGAGTTCGTAGGCTTCCTCAAGCCGGCCTTCGGCGGTGAGCTTCAGCCAGTCCGGGATGTTGTTGTGCAGCGGGCAGTGCACCTGACAGAAGGGCACGCCGCACTGGCTGCACCGGCTCGCCTGCTGGGCGGCGCGCGCCGGCGCGAACGAATCGTAGATCTCGTCGAAATCGGTGCGGCGCGCGGCGGCGTCGCGCTTGTCCGGCCCCTGCTGGGGCACGGTCACGAATTTCAGCATGCGTTCGGCCATGGGCGCACTCTCCCGGGCGCAGGGACCTTTCCTGCGATTTAGGGCAGGCGCGATCGTCTGGCGAGGGAAAATCGCAGCAGTATGGCAGCCATGCTGCCCGACTACACGCGATTGTTCCCCGGCGCGTGAAAACGATGCGTGGCCGGACGCTCAAAAAGGTCCGGATCGGCCCTATCAGGCATAAACCGGCCGTCGCCGGCCGCCGGGCCGGAAACGCGCCAGGTATTGCGGCACCACCAGCTCCACCGGCGTCGGGGTGACCCCCAGATCGGCCAGCCCGGCCGCACCCTCGGCCACCACGTTGTCCTGCTCCAGCAACAGGAGCTGGTCGCGGGTCAGCAGCTTGCCGGGCAGCCGCTCCAGCACCGCCGCCTGCAGCCGGGCGAGGCCCATGGGCACGATCAGCAGCCTCCGCCGCCGTCCGATCTCTTGCAGGATCCAGGCCAGGATCTCCCGCATCGTCCAGACCCTCGGCCCGCCGAGCTCAAAGATCCGGCCGGCTGCCGTGCCGCCCTTCAGCGCGGCCATGACCGCGTCGGCGACGTCGCCGACATAGACGGGCTGCAACCGCGTGCCGCCGGCGATCACCGGCAGCACCGGGGAGAGCATCGCGATGGCCGCGAAGCGGTTGAAGAACCGGTCCTCCGGCCCGAACACGATCGAGGGCCGCAGGATCGTGGCGGCGGGGCAGGCGGCGTGCAGCGCCTGCTCGCCCTGGCCCTTGCTGCGTGCGTAGAGGCTCCGCGAGTCCGGGTCGGCGCCGATCGCCGAGACATGGACAAGGCGCGGCACGCCCGCCGCTGCCGCCGCGGCGCCGATCAGGCCCGGCCCCTCCGCCTGCACGCGCTTGAAATCGCCGGATTTCTGCTCGGCGAGGATGCCGACGAGGTTCACGACGCAATCGGCGCCGTCCACCGCGCGCTCGACCGTCCC
>JAFKFJ010000221.1 GCA_017307335.1 Alphaproteobacteria bacterium
GCGCACGCCCTGGATGAAACCGGGCGCGCGCCGCCGCAGACCGTCGATCGCGTGCTGGAACAGGTGCGCGCGCTCGCCGCCGGCGTGCGCGGCGCGCGGAACGGGAGTGGCGCGGCATGAGCTGGCTCACCGAATATGTCCGCCCGCGCATCCGCACGCTGCTCGGCCGGCGCGAGGTGCCGGACAATCTCTGGCTGCAATGCCCCGCCTGCCAGCAGATGATTTTCCACACGGAGCTGGAGCGCAACTGCAAGGTCTGCCCGCAATGCGGCCACCATCTGCGCGCCAGCGTGGATGAGCGGCTGCGCTGGACCTTCGACGAGGGCCAGTTCACGCGCATCGAGCTGCCGAAGGTCCCGGCCGACCCGCTGCGCTTCCGCGACAGCCAGCGGTACACCGACCGGCTGCGCGCCGCGCGTGACGCGACGCATCGCGACGACGCACTCGCGGTCGCGCACGGCATGGTCGGCGGCCAGCGCGCGGTGGTCGCGGTGATGGATTTCGCGTTCATGGCCGGCTCGATGGGCGCCGCCGTGGGCGAGGGGCTGGTCGCGGCGGCGAAGCTCGCGGTGCTGCAGGAAGCGCCGCTGATCGTCTTCACCGCCTCCGGCGGCGCGCGCATGCAGGAGGGCACCGTCAGCCTGATGCAGATGCCGCGCAGCGTCATCGCGTTGGAGACGGTGAAGGAGGCGGGACTGCCCTACATCGTCGTGCTCACCGACCCGACCACCGGCGGCGTTTCGGCGAGCTTCGCGATGCTCGGCGACCTGCACATCGCCGAGCCGGGGGCGCTGATCGGCTTCGCCGGGGCACGCGTGATCGAGCAGACGGTGCGCGAGAAACTGCCGGAGGGGTTCCAGCGCGCGGAATACCTGCACGAACACGGCATGGTCGACATGGTGGTGAAGCGCACGGAGCTGGCCGCGATGCTCGGACGGCTGATCACGCTGCTGCGCGTCAAGGATCTCGCCGAGGCGGCGTGAGCAGCGCACGGCGCTCCGGGTTGCAAGACCCTCACCCCGCCCCTCTCCCGCAAGCGGGAGAGGGGGCAGCGGGCGCGTCGGTGTGGAGGCGCACCCTGCCCCTCGCCCGCTTGCGGGAGAGGGTGGCGCGCGGCGCCGGGTGAGGGCCGCGGTCGCCGACGCGCCGCATGGCGGCCGGTTCGACGCGATCGTCGAGCGGCTGCACCGGCTGCACCCGCGCCAGATCGACCTCAGCCTGCACCGGCTGCAACACCTCCTCGACCGGCTCGGCAACCCGGAGCGGCGTCTGCCGCCCACGCTGCACGTCGCCGGCACCAACGGCAAAGGCAGCGTCTGCGCCTTCCTGCGCGCGTTCGGGGAGGCGGCCGGGCTGCGCGCGCATGTCTACACCTCGCCGCATCTGGTGCGGTTCAACGAACGGATCGCGCTCGCCGGGCGCGAGGTGGACGACGCGACGCTGGCCGACGTGCTGGAGGAACTGGAGCGCGCGAACGAGGCCGCGGCGATCACGGTGTTCGAGGTGATCACCGCCGCGGCGCTGCTGCTGTTCGCCCGCCAGCCGGCGGATTTCTGCGTGATCGAGGTGGGGCTCGGCGGGCGGCTGGATGCGACCAACGTCATCCCGCCGCCGCGCGCCGGCGCGATCACCTCGATCTCCATCGACCATCGCGAATGGCTGGGCGAGACGCTGGCGGACATCGCCACCGAGAAGGCGGGCATCATCAAGCCCGGCATGCCGGTCGCGACCGGCGCGCAGGCCCCGGAAGTGCTGGCGCTGCTGGCGACGACGGCGGCGCGCGCAGGCGCGACGCTGCTCGCGCGCGGACATGACTGGACCATCGCGCGCCGCGGCGAGGGCTTGCGTTTCGAGGATCCGGCCGGCGCGCTGGACCTGCCGCTGCCGGCGCTGCCCGGGTCGCACCAGATCGACAACGCCGGCATCGCGCTCGCCGCAATCCGCGCCGCCGGGCTTGGCCTGCCCCCTGCGGCGCTCGGGGACGGGCTCGCGCGCGCGCGCTGGCCGGCTCGGCTGCAACGCCTGCACGGCGCCCTTGCCGCGCGGTTGCCGCCGGAGTGGGAACTGTGGCTCGACGGCGGACACAACGCGGCGGCGGGAGCGGCGCTGGGCGAGCACGCCGCAAGCTGGGATGACCGGCCGCTGCACGTGATCGTCGGCATGAAGCGGTCGAAGGACGCGCAGGGCTTCCTGCGTCCGCTGCTGGCGCGCGCGACGACGCTGTGGGCGGTGGCCGAGCCGGGGCAGCACCTGGCGCAGCCCGTGGACGAAATCATCGCAGCCTCAGGCGGCGTCGCACACGCCGGGCCGACGGTGGTTGCGGCCCTCGACGCCCTGCCGCGCGCGCCGGGGCCGGCGCGTGTGCTGGTCTGCGGAAGTCTCTATCTGGCGGGCGAGGTTTTGAAGGCCGACGCGGGCTGACGGATCGGTCGCAAGGCCACGTCCGCCCGACGACCCTGGCGCTAAAGTACCCCGGATAGCATGTCGACAATCCGCCTCCGCACCGCCGGCCGATCCGGACGCGGCAGGGACCCGATCCGCTCGGCATTCACCGCCTCGATGGTGGCGATCTTGGCCGTGCGGATGATCGAGGCTGCCGGGAGCCCGGCCATGTCCAGATCCGAGATCTCGAGGTCGCCCGGCCACCGCCGATGGTCCGCGCTGGTGATCATAAGGACCCAGAGCAACGCTGGTATGCCGGTAGCAGCGTGTTGTCCGACGACCAAGGCCGGGCGGCGCTGCTGAACGGGGCGGTTCGTGTAAGGGAACGGAACCTTTATGATGTCCCAGACTTCAGAGTCCGTCATAG
The DNA here is from genome assembly GCA_017307335.1 of Alphaproteobacteria bacterium. Classification (GTDB taxonomy): domain Bacteria; phylum Pseudomonadota; class Alphaproteobacteria; order Acetobacterales; family Acetobacteraceae; genus JAFKFJ01. The sequence continues at coordinate 2,810 of JAFKFJ010000221.1, forward strand.
GCCCGCGCGTCGGCGGCACTTTCCCACTCGAAAAACGTCGCGAACGGATCGTCGCCGCCGGGACGGCCGCTGCTGCGCGTCAGCAGCACACGACCGTCTTCGATGACATAGGCAAGCTCGTCGCCCGCGCGCAGGCCGAGCGCCGCGCGGACCGCCTGCGGGATCGTCGTTTGCGCCTTGCTCGTGAGCCTACTGGTAATCATGGAACGGAAGGTAAGGAACTTCCTTGCGGCTGCAAGACCGAGCCCGCCGAGGGGACCCGAACAGCGCGTCCCGCTGCTCTCAACGCTCCGCCGCCACGTCCGCGCCGCCCGGATAGTCGCCGTCGAGGATGTAGGGATACGGCCCCGGGAAAGCCTCGACGAACACCAGATGGCTCACGATCGAGCCGTCGCCGTTGCGCAGATGGACATAGTAGCCCGGCGGCTCCATCACGAAATCGCCGCGGTCGTGGTCGAGCTCGAACGCGGCGGCCTGGGCGGTGCCGGGGGCGACGCAGACCGTGGCGTGGCCGAGCCGGCCGATCATGCTGCGGTGGTGATGGCCGCACAGGATGCGCTCGACCTGCGGGTGGCGGCGCAGCAACGCGCCAAGCTCGGGCGTCGAGCGGAGGTTGATCGTGTCGAGGATCTGCAGCCCGCAGCACAGCGGCGGATGGTGCAGCGCGATCAGCGTGGGCCGCTGCGGCGCCTCGTTCAGCCGCGCCTCCAGCCACGCGAGGCGGCGGGCACACAGCTCGCCATGGCCGGCGCCGGGCACGATGCTGTCGAGCATGATGAGCCGGACCGGCAGGTCCTCGACCACGTACTGGATGAAGTCCGGGTCCGAGGTGACCCCCTCGAACCGGCCGAGGACGGCGCGGAAATTCTCCCGCCGGTCGTGATTGCCGGGGATCAGCAGCACCCTGAGGCCGCCGAGATGCCGGTCGAGCAGGTAGAGGAGCCATTTGTACTCGCTCTCCAGCCCGCAATCGGTCAGGTCGCCGCTGATCACGACGGCGTCCGGGCGCGGGCGGAAGCTGGCGATGGCGCGCAGCGCGCGCTCGGCGAACTGGCTCGACTCCACCACGCGCGAGACGGTCTCACCGCGCGGGCGGACATGCAGGTCGCTCACGTGAACGAGGATCACCGTCCGGCTCCGCAACGCACGCCAGACTGTTTAGGGGGAATGCGGGGCGACGCGCCAGATAAACCCGTTGCCATCTTCGGTGACCAGCAGGGCGCCGTCGGCGGCGACCGCGACGCCGACCGGACGGCCCCAGACGGAATCGTCGTCGAGGACGAAGCCGGTCATGAAATCCTCATAGGCGCCGTTCGACTTTCCGCCCGGCATCGGCAGCCGGACAACCTTATACCCGGTGCGGCGGCTGCGGTTCCATGAACCATGCAGCGCGACGAAGGCGTCGCCGCGATAGGCGGCGGGGAAGCTCTTCCCATCGTAGAAGGTGATGCCGAGCGGGGCGCTATGCGCCTGGAACAGCACGTCCGGCACGGTCACGGCGCCGGCGAGGTCGGGGCGCTCGCCGGTGCGCCGCGGGTCGGGGTGGTGGCCGAGATAGAACCAGGGCCAGCCGTAGAAGGCGCCCTCGCGCACCCGGGTCGCGTAGTCGGGCGGCAGGTCGTCGCCCATGCCGTCGCGCTCGTTGACCACGCACCACAGCGTGCCGTGCGCCGGTTGCAGCCCGAGCCCGGCGCAGTTGCGCAGGCCCTGCGCGTAGGGATGCAGCGCCCCACCCTCCGGGCGCAGCCAGAACACGCCGGCGCGCCCGGCCTCCGCGCCCCAGGCGGCGCCGACGCCATGGGCCGCCTGCCACGCCGCGATGCCGCCCTGAGGCTGGGGGCCCATCCCATCGCCGACATTGCTGCCGGAGCCGACCGCAAGGAAGATCCGCGACCCGTCGGGGGCCACGGCCAAGTCGCGCGTCCAGTGGCCGCCGGTCGGCAGCGCGGACACGATGACTTCGGCCGGTCCTGACGGGGCCGAGGTGCCGGGGCGCCAGGGGTAGCGCAGGACGCGCCCGGTCTCGGCGACGTAGACGAAGCGCGGCGCGGCCGGCGGCCAGAACGCGATGCCGTAGGGCAGATCCAGCCCCTCGGCGAAGGTTGCACGCTCGCCCGCGGCGGTGAAACGCAGCAGCCTCCCGGTCCCGGCCTCGGTAACGAAGATGCTGCCGTCCGGGGCGCGGCGGATGGCCCGCGGCATCTGCAGCCCCTGCGCCCACACCGAGACGGTGAAGCCGGCCGGCACCCGCGGCAGCGCGCCCGCCGGGCGCGCCGCGACCGCGGGGGAGTCCGCGGCGCTCGCGGTCTCGTTGGGCAGGGCGAGATGCGTGGCGTCGAGCCGATGCTTCACGCCCGGCGCATCGGTGCGCCAGTCGGCGGCGGTGAGCAGAAGAAGCAGCGGCGGGATGAAAAGGAGCGGAAGGGCACCTCGGCGCATCCGCTCCACATAGGGGGAGGGGCGCGTTACTCCAGGGCCGCGGCCCCGAGCATTCGCCCGTCGGGTGCCTGCAGCAGCACGGCAAAATGCTCGCCCGCGGGGCGCGGGGCGACCCGGACCAGGGGGGCGCCCTGCCACGTCCCGAGCGGGACGATGGCGCGCACTATGTTCGTCTCGAGGAGCGTTCTCCCACCGTTTTCGCCGCGGGCGACCGCGGTTCTCCGGGCTGAATCATAGCCCAGGAGCAGCAGCGCGCCCGTTCCCGAACCCGCGCCTACCGCGATATTGATGCCCGCGTCCGTGCGCGCGAGGTGCAGCGGCACCGCGGCCGCCGCAGCGGGGCGGGAGGCGCTCAACGCCGCGAACACGCCCGCGCGATCACTGCCGACGACGTCGCGCTGGCCGTCCACGACCAGTTCGGGGGTGTACAGCTCATCCAGCCGCAGCGACGCCGCGTAGGCGCGCTGGCGGGCGGTCGCCGCGGCGAGCGAGAACGGGTCGGGCCAGCCGAGCCGGTCCCAGTAGGTCACGTGGAAGGCGAGCGGCAGCACGTCCGGGCGGGTCATGGCGATCTCGCCCAGCAGCGCCTCCGCCGGCGGGCAGGACGAGCAGCCCTGGGAGGTGAACAGCTCCGCGACCACCGGCCGCCGCACCGTCGCCTGCGCCGCCGCCCGGGGCGCCGCGTCGATCAACCCGACGGTCATCAGGCCCGCCGCCACCAGGAACGTCACACTGCGCATTCCGCCCTCCTCTGCTCGCCGATGCCGATCAGTCTCGCGGATGGCCGCCGCGTTACGACAGTTTTGGATCGAAAGGGTCGTGACATCTGACGTGATTCGTCATATGTAGACGCGCATCATGTCCAGCACCATGCAGCCCGTCACCCTCACGCCGGCCGCCGCCGCGACACGCGGGGCGATCATCGACACGGCCGAGCGGCTGTTCCGCACCCTTGGCTACCAGAAGACGACGGTCGCCGACATCGCGCGCGAGCTGCGCATGTCGCCCGCCAATGTCTATCGGTTCTTCCCCAGCAAGGCGGCGATCAACGAGGCGATCTGCGCCCGCTGCCTCGCCGGGCTGGACGAGGCGGCGTGGGCGATCGCGCGCGGGCCGGGCAGCGCCGCGGAGCGCATCCGCGCCCTGTTCCAACTCCTGCAACGCGAGACCCAGGCGCTGTTCTTCCATGAGCGGCGCATGCACGACATGGTTGCGGCGGCCCTGGAAGAGAGCTGGCCGATCGTGGAGGAGCACATCCGCACCATCGACACGGCATTCCGCCACATCGTGATGGACGGCCAGACAGCGGGCATCTTCGCGCGGCTCGATCCTGACGAAACCGCCCGGCTGCTGCACGGAAGCTGCGTAATCTTCACGCACCCGCTGCTGGTCGAGAAATGCTTCCGAAAAGGCGAGGACACGGCGCTGCTCGCCGGCAAGCTGGCGGATTTCTGCCTGCGGGCGCTGCGCCCCGACTGAGCGCGGGCGAACTCCCCCCACGGAAAGTCTCTCGGGTGCCTGACCGCGCCGGGGGCCGCATGCACTCCGCCGGCCCGGATATCTGACGGGGAGGTATGTGACGACTATTGACATTCGTCAGTCGCAGCCACACTCTCGAGCCACGCCCGGAGAGCCGCCCATGCCGACCGCCCGCACCGCCCTCGCCCTCATCCTGCCGCTGCTGCTCGGCGCATGTTTCGAGCGCACCCAGGCAAGCGTCGAGGACGCGGCGCGCCCGGTGCAGGTCGTCACCGTCGCGCTGACCGACGACGCCGATGCCCGCGCCTATGCCGGCACCATCCGCCCGCGGCACGAGGCTGAGGTCGGCTTCCGCGCCGGCGGGCGGATCGCCGAGCGGCTGGTCGATATCGGCACCCACGTGCACGCGGATCAGGTGCTGGCGCGGCTCGACCCGACCGACCTTGCACTCGCGGTGCGCAGCGCCGAGGCCGATCTCGCTTCCGCCCAGGCGCAGGCGACGCAGGCCACCGCCGACGCGGGGCGCAGCGCCAAGCTGCTCGCCCAGGGATGGGTTGCCGCGGCGGCCGACGAGGCCAAGCAGGCGACCGCCCGCGCCGCCACCGAGCGCGTGGTCTCCGCCCGGGCCGCCCTCGACCTCGCCCGCAATCGCCTCGCCTATGCCGAGCTGCGCGCGCCGGCCGACGGCGTGATCATGGCCGTGGTGCGCGACCGCGGCACCGTCGTCGCCGATGGCGATCCGGTGCTGCGGCTCGCCGAGGCCGGCCCGCCCGAAGTGGAAGTGCATCTGCCCGAGCAGGCGCTGCCCGACGCCGCGCGGCCCGGCGCCACCGTGACGGTCTGGGCCCGTCCCGACGAGCCGGTGGAGGCGTCGCTGCGCGAGGTCGCCCCGGCCGCCGACGGCAAGCTGCGCACCTACGCCGCGCGCTATGTGCTGCACCACGCGCCCGCCTGGGTGGCGTTGGGGATGACCGCGACGCTGCATCTGCCGGGTGCGACCACGACGCGCGTCGCCGACCTGCCGGCATCCGCGCTGCTCGACCGCGGCAGCGGACCGATGGTGTGGGCGGTGCAGCCGAACGGCACCCTGCGCGCGCAGCGCGTGGCGGTGCACCGGCTCGATCAGGACCGCGTCGTGCTCTCCGGCGTCAGCGCCGGCGAGCAGGTGGTGGTGCTGGGCGCGCAGAAACTCGACCCGGCCGCACGGGTGCGCGTCGCCGATACACGTCCGGCCACGGAGTGACGCCAATGCGTCCATGTGCTGATCAATTCGGTCCGCAGGCCCTGGGCTTCTGGGTCAGCGAGGGGTTCGCGCCCGGTCTCGCGCTCGCCGGGTTCACGCCCGCGCGGCGTGACGACCTGCCTGCCGAGGTGCACGAGGGTCGGGCCCATTGCTGGTGCCCCGGCGCGCTGCTGCGCTGGCTGCGCCCGGCCGACATCGCCGATGCGCCGTGAAGGGGTTCAACCTCTCGGCCTGGGCCGTCGCGCATCGTAGCCTCGTCGGCTTCCTGATCGCGCTCATCTTCGCCGCCGGTGCCCTCTCCTACGACCATCTCGGCCGCAACGAGGACCCGAGCTTCACCGTCAAGCTGATGGTGGTCACCGCCGAGTGGCCGGGCGCCACGGCGCAGGAGACGCAGGACCTGCTGGCGGAACCGATCGAGCGCAAGCTGCAGGACCTCGCGCATCTCGACCACCTGACGACGTTCTCGCGGCCCGGCTTCACCGCAATCATGGTGAGCTTCCGCGACGACACCGCGCCATCCGAGGTTCCGGAACTCTTCTACCAGGCGCGCAAGAAGCTGGATGACCTGCGGCCGAGCCTGCCGGCCGGCGTGATCGGGCCGGCAGCCGACGACGAATACACCGACGTCTACGGCGCCGTGTTCGCGCTGACCGGCGCCGGCAACGCCGAGCTTGTGCGGCAGGCGGAGCGCGTGCGCGACCAGTTCCTGCGCCTGCCGGGTGCGGAGAAGGTCACGATCCTCGGCGAGATCCCGCGCACGATCGACGTCGAGTTCAGCCACAGCCGCCTCGCGGCGCTCGGCGTGACGGTGCCGGAGATCGCGCGCGCCATCGCGGCGCAGAACGGCGTGACCGACGCCGGCCTGGTCGAGACCAACACCACTCGCGTGCCGCTGCGCGTCGATGGCGCGCTGAACGGGCCGGCGAGCCTCGGCGCGGTGCCGGTACCGGCGGGCAACACCACGCTGCGCCTCTCGGAAATCGCCTCCATCCATCGCGGATATCAGGACCCGCCGCAGTTCTCCGTGCGCCACAACGGCATGCCCGCGGTGATCCTGGCGCTGTCGACGCAGAAGGGCACCAACGGGCTCGCCTTCGGCGACGCGCTGCGCGCCGAGGCCGAGCGCATCCGCGCCTCGCTGCCCGCCGGCATCACGCTGGAACAGATCGCCGACCAGCCGCAGGTGATCGGCGAGGCAGTGGGCGAGTTCCAGCTCAAGTTCGCGGTGGCGCTCGGCGTGGTGCTGGTGGTCTCGTTCCTCTCGCTCGGCTGGCGCACCGGGATCGTGGTGGCGCTCGCGGTGCCACTCACGCTCGCCATCGTGTTCGTGGTCATGGACCTGATGGGGATCGAGCTGCAGCGGGTCTCGCTCGGCGCCCTCATCATCTCGCTCGGCCTGCTGGTGGACGACGCGATCATCGCGGTCGAGATGATGGTCGTGAAGCTGGAGGAGGGCTGGGACCGGGTGCGCGCGGCGACGTTCGCGTGGACGTCCACGGCCTTCCCGATGCTCACCGGCACGCTGGTGACGGCGGCCGGGTTCCTGCCGGTCGGGATCGCGCGCTCGACCACGGGCGAGTACGCCGGCGGCATCTTCTGGGTGGTCATGATCGCGCTGCTGGCGAGCTGGGTGGTGGCGGTGATCTTCACGCCCTATCTCGGCGTGCTGCTGCTGCCCGCGCCGAAGCACGTGCGCTCGCACGACGCGGTCTACAGCACCCGGCCCTATCGCATGCTGCGGAGCCTCGTCGCGTTCTGCGTGCGCTGGCGGCGCAGTGTCGTGCTGGCGACCGTGGCGCTGTTCCTGCTCTCGGTCGGCGGCATGGGACTGGTGCGGCAGCAGTTCTTCCCCTCCTCCGCGCGGCTGGAACTGTTCGTCGACGTCACGCTGCGCCAGGGTGCCAGCCACCAGGCGACGGAAGCGGCGGTGAAGAAGGTCGAGGCGGCGCTGGCCGGCGACCCCGATGTGCGCTGGTACACGAGCTATATCGGCGCCGGGCCGCCGCGCTTCTTCCTCGCCTACAACCCGCCGCTGCCGAACGATGCGGTGGCCACCATCGTGCTCACCACGCGCGATCCCGAAGCCCGTGAGCGCGTGCGCGCGAGGCTGATGGCGTTCGCCGCGCGCGAGGGCGCGCCGGAGGCACGGGTGCGCGTCTCCCGGCTCGAACTCGGCCCGCCGGTCGGCTTTCCCGTACAGTTCCGCGTCATCGGCACCGACCTCGCCGCCGTGCGCCGCGCGGCCGACCAGGTGCTCCAGGCGCTCCGCAACACGCCCGGCGCGCGCGACGCGCAGCTCGCCTGGGGCGAGCGCGCGCCCTCGATGCGGCTGGAACTCGACCAGGCGCGCGTGCGCCAGCTCGGTCTCTCGCCGGAAGACGTCGCGCAGACGCTCGCCACCCTGGTCTCCGGCGTCACCGCAACCGAGATCCGCGACCGCACCAAGCGCGTCGGCGTCGTGCTGCGCGCGGTGCCGTCGGAGCGGCTCGACCTCGATCACCTGCCCGATCTCGTCGTGCCGACCGCGGCCGGACCGCTGCCGCTCTCCCAGATCGCGCGCCTGAAGCCGCAGACGGAGGAGCCGATCCTGTGGCGGCGCGACCGCGAGAGCTACCTCACCGTGCAGGCGGACGTGCAGGACGGGTTGCAGGCGCCGGACGTGACCGCGGCGGCGCTGCCGGCGATCCGCGCCCTCGCCCTGCCGCCCGGCGTGCGGGTGGAGGTGGGCGGGGCGGCGGAAGAGTCCGCCAAGGCGAACAAGGCGCTGGTCGCGGTGTTTCCGATCATGGTCGCGGCGATGCTGCTGCTGCTCATGATCCAGTTACAGAACCTCCCGCGCACGCTGCTCGTGCTTGCGACCATGCCGCTCGGCGTGATCGGCGCGGTGGCGGCCCTGCTGGTCGCCGACGCGCCGTTCGGCTTCGTGGCCCTGCTCGGCGTGATCGCGCTGGGCGGTATGATCATGCGCAACACGGTGATTCTGGTCGATCAGGTCCGGCAGGACCAGGAAGCCGGGCTCGCGCTGCGCGACGCGATCGTGGAGAGCACGGTGCGCCGCGCCCGGCCGGTGGTGCTGACCGCGCTCGCCGCGGCGCTCGCCTTCATCCCGCTCAGCTTCAACGTCTTCTGGGGCCCGATGGCGCTGGCGCTGATCGGCGGGCTGCTGGTCGCGACCGTGCTGACGCTGATGTTCCTGCCGGCGCTGTATGCGTGGGCGTTCCGGGTCCGGCCCGAGCGCACGGCGGCCGCCCGGCGGGCCAGGACGGCCGAGCCGGTCGCGGTGGGACGCTGAAACCGGCGTTATCACCGGCTTGCGATATCCCCCCTGGTTCGCCCCCGGGCGCGCGGACTAAACTGCGGGTCACGCTGCCGGGGACGAGAGGAAGAGCCGGGTGGATCTGTCGCCGGACGGGAGCGCCATCCCGCCGCTGCTTGCGGAACGCATCCACGCGCTGGAAGCCGAAGTCGCCCGGCTGCGCGCGGGGGCGGCGGAGACGGGCGTCGAGCCCGTCGCCCTGACGCCGAGCGAGTCGCGCTTCCGGATGCTCGCGGACGCGGTGCCGGCGGTCGTCATCGAGGGCACCGCGGCGGCCGGGAATTTCTACGTCAACCGCTACTATCAGGAATATACCGGCCGCCCGGCCGAGGCGCTGCTCGGGTGTGGCTGGCACGACGTGACGCACCCGGATGATCTGCGACGGATCGTCCCCGTTGTCGCCCAGGCCAACCGCGCCGGACGGACGTTCGACGTCGAGCTCCGGCTGCGCCGCCATGACGGTGCGTGGCGCTGGTTTCTGATGCGCAGCGTGGGCGTTCCCGACCCGACGCTGGGCACCTGGCGCTGGTTCGGCATCGGCATCGACGTCCACGAGCACAAGCTGGCCGAGGACGCGCTGCGCGAGAGCGAGCTCCGCTTCCGGGTGCTGGCCGACGGCGCGCCGGTGCTGATCTGGGAGGCCACGGCCGACGGCAAAGCCATCTGGTTCAACCGCCGCTGGCTCGCGCTGACCGGCAGGACGCTCGAGCAGGAGATCGGCGACGGCTGGACCGAGGTGATCCACCCCGACGATCTCGACCACTGCCTCGGCACGTTCCACGACGCGCTCAAGCGCTGCGTGCCCTACCAGATGGACTATCGCGTCCGCCGCGCCGACGGTGCCTGGCGGACGCTGCAGGAGGCGGGCGCGCCCAAGATCGGGCCGGGCGGCGTCTGCCTCGGGCTGATCGGCTGCTGCGTGGACATGACCGAGACGCGGGCAGCACAGACGGCGCTGCAATCGGCCGCCCACGATCTGGAGCACCGGGTGACGGAGCGGACCGCCCAGCTCGCGGAGAGCGAGGCCCGGTTCCGCGCCTTCTTCGAGGCGACGGAGGACTGCCTGTTCACCGTCGCCGTCACCGAGGACGGCCGCTTCGTGCACGAGGGCTACAATCCGCACGGCGAGGCACGCAGCGGCTACGCCAACGCGACCGTGCGCGGGCGAATGCTGCGGGAGTTCATGACCCCCGAGCTGGCGCGCAGCACCGAGGAATCCTTCGCGACGGTGCTCGCGCACGGCACGCAGCGGATCACCAAGCGCCTGCCGCTGCCCGGCGGCGAGGGGACCTTCGACTCGCTCATGGTCCCGATCCGCGACGAGCACGGCCGCATCGCGCGCATCCTCGTCGCCTCGCGCGAGGTGACGGAGCAGCACCGGCTGGAAGAGGAGCTGCGCCAGACCCAGAAGATGCAGGCGATCGGTCAACTGACCGGCGGGGTCGCCCACGACTTCAACAACCTGCTGACCGGCGTCCTCGGCTCGCTCGAACTCCTGGAGGACGAGGTGACGAGCGAGCGCGGCCTGCGCCTGCTTGACGCCGCGCGGCGCAGTGCGGAGCGCGGGGCGCGGCTGACCGGCCAGTTGCTCGCCTTCGCCCGCCGCCAGCGGCTGGAGCCGCGGCCGATCGACCTCAACGCGCTGGTGACCGGCATGGCGGCGATGCTGCACAGCACGCTCGGCGGCGGCGTGCGGATCGAGACCCGGCTCGCGCCCGATCTTTGGCCGGCGCTCGCCGACCCGACGCAGGTGGAGCTCGCGATCCTGAATGTCGCGATCAACGCGCGCGACTCGGGACCGGCGGACGGGGTGATCGTGGTCGAGACCGCGAACGCCTGCGCCGGGGTCCCGGAAACTGCGGAAGACCCGCCGGCGGGCGATCACGTGACGGTCGCGGTGCACGACCGCGGCAGCGGCATTGCGACCGAGACGCTGCAGCGTGTGTTCGAGCCGTTCTTCACCACCAAGGACGTGGGCCTCGGCTCCGGGCTCGGTTTGCCGCAGGTGCTGGGCGTGGCGAAGCAGCTCGGCGGCGGCGTGCGCATCGCGAGTGCGCCCGGGCGGGGCACGACGGTGCGCATCTTCCTCCCGCGCGCGGCCGAGGCCCCCGCGGCCGCCGCCGCATCGCCGCTGCCGGCGCAGCCGCCCGGCGCGCTGGGCGGCGCCCGCATCATGGTCGTGGACGACGATGCCGATGTCTGCGCCGCCACCGCGGAGCTGCTGGAGGCGTTCGGCTGCTCGGTGATGCGCGCCCACAGCGGCGCCCAGGCGATCGAGCTGCTGGCCGGGGGCGCGGCGGTGGACGCGGCCCTGCTCGACTACTCGATGCCCGGCATGAATGGCGCGGAGGCGGCGCAACGGCTGCGGGCGCTGCGGCCGGACCTGCGGCTGCTGTTCGCGACCGGCTACGCCGACACCGCCGCCGTGCCGGCGCTGCCGGCGCAGGTGTTGCGCAAGCCGTTCCGCGCCGCCGACCTCGCCGCCGCCTTCGCCGCCGTGCTGCGCTGAGGCGTGGCGCGCTGATCAGCCGGCGTCGCTGATCCAGGACTCGGCACCCTCGCCGGTGAAGTGCACGGCGCTCGCGGTCGCATCCATGGCGTTGAGGCTGCGGATCAGGCGTACGCGGTGCTGCGGCGGCACGATGAACATGAAGAAGCCGCCGCCGCCGGCCCCCGACATCTTGCCCGCGAGCGCGCCTTCCGCCAGCGCCGCCGCGTAGAGCCGCTCCAGATGCGTGTTCGACACCGCGCGCGCGGTGCGCTTCTTGGCGAGCCAGGAGCGGCCGAGGATTTCGGCGATGTGGCGGATCTCCCCGCGCAGCAGCGCCTGCTTCATCTCCACCGCGTCGCGCTTGAGCTGGTGCAGGCTGTCCAGCGCGTCGGCATCGGCGTCGATCATGTTCTGCCGCTGCTCGACGATGATCGCCTCCGACTGGCGCGAGAGGCCGGTGAAGCAGGTGACCAGCGAGGTCTCCAGCTCGTTGAGGAAGCCGCGCGCGATGCGCAGCGGGTTGACGATCACACGATCGGCGTCGAAGAACTCGATGAAGTTGGCGCCGCCGAACGCGGCCGCGTACTGGTCCTGCTTGCCGCCGGCGAGCTTCAGGTCCAGCCGCTCGATCTCGAAGGCGAGATGCGCCACGTCGTAGAGGCCGAGCGGCAGGCCGAGCAGGGTCCGGAACGCCTCCACCATCGCCACCACGAGCGCGGAGGACGAGCCGAGGCCGGAGCCGGGCGGTGCATCGACATAGCTCGTCATCTTCAGCGGCGGCAGCGCGCCGGCGCCGAAATCGCGCATCATGCGCCGGTAGACGCCGGCATGGATGCCGAGCCGCGCGCCCGCGAGCGCCGCCGGGTCGCAGGGATGCGCCTCGGCCGCGGCGAGATCGTATGAGACGAGGTGCACGCGATCGTCCGGCGAGCGTTCGATGAAGCAATAGGCGTAGCGGTCGATGGTGCAGTTCAGCACCGCCCCGCCGAAGCGGTCGCAATACGGGCTGATGTCGGTTCCGCCGCCGGCAAGCCCGAGGCGCAGCGGCGCGCGGGCACGCACCACGCGGCCGGGCGGCGGTCGCAGGTCAGGCGGCATGAAAGATCATGTTGAAGGCTCCGAGATAGCCGAGCTCGCCGGACCAGTAGCAGTGCGCCGTCGCCTGCGCGAATCCGGCGTCCCGCAGGTGCGCGAGCAGGTCCCAGCCGAGTTCGTGCGCGCTCTCGCGCACCATGGCCGGCACGCGTCCGTCCGCGCCGGCGAGGTCGCCGCGCGAGACCGTGCGCGCGGCGTTGTAGCGGAACGGTGCGGTGAAGATCAGCGCCCCGCCCGGCGCGAGCACGCGGCGCAGCTCGGCCAGCGCGGGCGCGAGGGCGGGGATGTGATGCAGTGTCTCGACCGCGACGGCGAGGTGAAACTGCCTGTCAGGCGCGGCGATGCGCAGCGCGCCGTCCTGCATGCGCGGCGCCGGCACTGTCACGGCGCTGCCTGCCTCAGCGGCGAGGCGGCGATGGCTCGCATGCGGCGCGCCGAACAGCAGCAGGCGCGTCCAGCCGCAGAGCCCGCCGATGGTGCGCGCGAAATGCACGATCGCGCGGGCGCGGTTGGACAGCGCGTCCTCGCAGTCGCACCGTAGCGCCTCGCTCCACTCCGGCACCCGCCGCCCGTCGGGCAGCGCGGGCCAGCCGGCAGTCGGCGACGTGAAGTTCGCGCGGCGCAGGCAGAGCGCGCAGGTGCCGGCGCGGACCGCCACGTCGTCCTGCGTGGCCTGCGCCGCCTCATGCAGGTGGCGCGCGTCCAGCCGGTCCTGGACGTCGCGGCGCCAGGCGACGAACTCGGCCTGCGAGATGAAGCGCGCGGAGGGAAACGGCACCCGCGCCGCGGCGGCGTCGAGGACGGACGCCGTTGCCGCCATCAGGGCCGCGCCGGCGCGATGGCGCGGATCACCTCGGCGAAGGCCTGCCGCTCCAGCCCGTCGAGATCGCCGTCCCAGAAACCCTGCGCCAAGGTGCCGCCGCGGTTCTCCAGCCGGTCGGATGCGACCACGACGCTGGCGGCGCGCACGCCGATCACGCGGCAGAGCGCGAACAGCGAACCCTGCTCCATCTCGACGAACACCGGCCTGTCGGGACCGGTCACGGCGAGCAGCCCGCGCAGGATGGCGGCAGGCTGGTAGTAGTAGATCGGCATCGTGAACCCGAGCGCACGCACATGCGCCAGCTTGTCATCGGCGATGACGCGGGCGATCCGGTCGGTGAGGTCCGGCGCCGGGCGGGCAACCTGCCGCGCCGGATCGTCGTCGAGCAGGAATGCCGCGCCGTCCTTGTACGAGCCGTCGGAAATGATCAACTGTCCGTACGGAACCGCCGGCGAGAGCAGGCCGGCGGTGCCCACGTGAACGATGGTGTCGGCCCCCATCGCGTGCAGCTCCGCCGCGATCGTGGTGACGCCGCCCGCGCCGGGCAGGCCGCGCGCGACGGCGAACGGTGCCATGCCCGGCTTGCGCACGACATGGACGACAACCGGGTCGGTGAAGCCGTAGGCGAAGGAGGTGTATGAACCCGCGAAGCCGAGCGCCTTGAGGTAGGCTTCGACATCCACGCGATAGAGGATCACCGCCGCGGTCGGGAAGTTGTCCAGTTCGCCGTGGACGAGCTGGTTTTTCTTCAGCCAGGCGATCTCGTCCTCAGGCGTGTTGAGGCGCTCCCCGGCACCGTGATGGGCGTACGCGCGCAGCACGTCGAACGCCGAATCGGCCCGCGCGGGCAGAACCCACAGGATGATGAGCGTGACCGCCAGAACCAGTCGCTGTGCCATGTCGCGCGGCGCTCCCGTTGCGCGCACAGCATAGGCGCGGCGCGGAGGACTTCGCCACCGCCGTGCCGCGGCGCCCTACGGGCGCACGATGCCGCGCGGCACCGGTTCCAGCACGCGCCACAGCGGCGCCCCGAGCAGGTGCGCGCGCAGGGCGAGCGCCGCGCCCGCCCGGGCCGCGCCACCCTCGAGCGGGCCGGCGTCGCGCCAGAACCCGCGGTCGCAGGCGAGCCCGAAGCCGAGGGGCGCCGGCAGGCGCAGTGTCGCCGCGTCATCGCCGCCTGCCGCGGGCGGCAGCAGCGCCGCATTGATGAATACGCCACGTCCCGCGGCCGGCAGGGCATTGGCAAGGGCGAGGAGTGCCGCCGCCGAGGGCTCCGCCGCGTCAGCGAGCGCGAGCCATGCGCCCCGCCCCGCCTCCGCGGCGATCTCGAGCACCGCCGCCGGATCACCAGGGGCGCGACGGTAGAGGAGGTTGCGCACGAGCGCCGGCAGCGCGGCGGCGGCGCCCGAGCGGTCCACCGCGACGATCTCGAGCCCGATCTCCGCCGCCGCCGGTGCGAGGGCGCGGATCTGCCACAGCGCCGTCGCGGTGTCCTCGACAGGCAGCGCAAGGGTAAGGCGCGGCGCGGCGACCGGCGGCAGCCAGAGGACCCGCCGCGACGCGCCGAGTTCCTCCGCCAGCGCGCCAAGCGCCGTGCGCAGCGGCGCCGCCGTGCCGCGCCGTGCCGGCAGGCGTTCCAGCGCCGCCACCAGCGCCGCCGCCTCGTCGGCGAGGCGCGCCAGCCGCGCGGTGCCCGGCGGCGGACCGGGGCGGAGCAGGCGGCCGAACACGCGCCGGGAGCGGCGCTCGCGCGCGGTGATCACGCACTCGCTCGCCGCGGGCGGGAAGTTCGGCGGCAGGCGCACGAGGAATCCGTGATATCCGTCGCCGCAGCCACGCAGCAGCAGGTCGCGACGGAACATCGCGGCGACCATTGAGACGGCGACGGTGTCGTTCACCAGCACTTCCACCACCAGCCGCTCGTCCGGCCGGTCCGGCGCGAAGCACCAGCCGTCGAAGGCGCCGTCGGCGCGCTGATAGAGATCGCCCTGCAGCGGTGCCGCGGCCACCATGCCCCGGCCGCGGCCTCAGTCGGGCACCGCGCGCAGGCAGAGCGAGCGGAAGCAGAACCCGAGTTCGCGCCCGTCCGCGCCGTCGGCGATGTCCTTGGGCCGGCTGCTGTTGGGAAGATAGAAGCTCAGGCGCATGATCGCGCGCTGGCCGCGCTGGAACCACCACTCCGGCTCCAGCGGAATCACCAGCGTGGTCTCCACCCGCGCAGTCATGCGCCACATCTGGATGCGGTAGCCGTTGCCGAACACCGTCAGCTCCTGCACCGGACGCGCGCGCGTCACGTAGGGCTCGCCGCTGACCAGCAGCACGGTGCGACCGACCGGCGGGCGCACGGCGAGCAGATACGTGGCCTCGACGCCATCGTTCCAGGTGTGGCCGTCCTCCGGCCCCGACCAGCCGCTCAGCATGCCCTGGGTGCCGAGATCGGCGGCGCCAAACAGGCGCACAACGCCGAGTTCGCAGTCCAGCGCATTGTCGCGCCTCACCATATCCAACACGACCGACCCCCCGACTGCGCCGTCGCCCTCGTAACGAGGTGCTTATCAGCTTTCTTAACAAAGCAAAATCGGGTTTTCGCACGCGGCGCAGGAACTATTTGCAACTACGAAGTATTGCCAATAACGAGCTAGAAGCGCGCCGCGGTGTTCGCCGGACGACGGATCGGCTATGACGCGAACGATGCAGCGCGGGACGCGGATGGTCCGGTTTCTGGTCACGGGCGCGACGGGCATGGTGGGCTCGCATCTGGTCGAGCGCCTGCACGCCGCCGCGCCGGGCGCGGTGCTCGGCACGTCGTTCGGCCCCGCCGGCCCGCTGCCGCCACACCGGCTGCTCATGCCGCTCGACGTGCGCGACGCGGCGGCGGTGCGCGACTGCATCGCCGAGGCGCGGCCGGCGGTGATCTACCACCTCGCCGCGCAGAGCCTGCCCACGCTCTCCTGGCGCGATCCGTGGACCACGATGGACACGAACGTGCAAGGCACCGTCAACGTGTTCGAGGCGGTGCGCGCGGTGCGCGCGACGGCGGATGCCGGCTACGACCCGATGGTGGTGGTGGCCTGTTCCTCGGCCGAATACGGCGCGAGCCTCACGCCCGAGCGGGTGCCGATCGACGAGGAGGCGCCGCTGCTGCCGCTGCATCCGTACGGCGTGAGCAAGGTGGCGCAGGACCTGCTCGCGTTCCAGTACTGGCGCAACGAGCGCATCCGCACCATCCGCGCGCGCATCTTCAACACCACCGGCCCGCGCAAGACCGCCGACGTGATCGCCGATTTCGCCGGCCGGGTCGCGGCCATCGTGCGCAGGGGCGGCGGCGCGCTGCGCGTGGGCAATCTCGACGCCCGGCGCGCGATCCTCGACGTGCGCGACCTGCTCGCGGCGCTCACCTTGCTCGCCGAACGGGGCGAGCCGGGCGAGGCGTACAACATCTGCGCCGAGGCGGCGCACCCGGTCGGCGACCTGGTGCCGATCTTCGAGCGCCTCGCCGGCCGGGCGCTGCCGCTGGAGACCGACCCGGCCCTGCTGCGCCCCTCGGACGAACCGGTGATTCTCGGCCGCACCGACAAGCTGCGCGCGCGCACCGGCTGGCGGCCGCGCGTGACACTGGAGGAAACGGTGCGCGCGGTGCTGGACGACGCGATGGCGCGCATCCCGGCGTAGGCGATGGACGTCGCCCTGCCGCTGCCGGCCGAGCAAATCGCGAGCCTGCATCGGCATCGTTTCGTGGCGCCGCTGTGCCGCGACCGGGCGGTGCGGATCGACGGGGCCGAGGATGCCGAGGCACTCGCGCCCGTCGCATCGGTCGCGGCCTCCGTGCAACCGCTCGCGGTGCCCGGCGCGGCGGAGGTGATCCTGTCGCTCGCGCCGCAACCCGGCCAGACGCTCGCGACCGCGCTGCCGGCGCTGCGCCGGCGGCTTGCGCCCGGCGGCGTGCTGATGGCGGCGGTGAGTGACGGGCTCGACTGGATCGAGCGCGCCCTCGCCGCCTTCGTGCATGTGCGCCGCTATCGCCAGCGCGCCATCGCGGGCTCCGTGTTCGTCGAGGAGGCCTACGCGATCGCGCGCATCGCCGGCCTCGCCGATCCGCCGCCGCCACCCCCCTGGGACACGACGCTGATCCTGGCCTCCGATGCGCCGCTGCCTTCACTGCCGAGCGGGATTTTCGAGGCCGCGGGCGGGACCGTGGCCGCCGCAGCCACCGCGCCGCCGCCCGCCCTGGAACCTGACGCCGCGCCTGCGGACGATTTGCGCGGCGCGGCCTCGCTGATCGGGCGGCTGATCGAACTCGATGAGCGCAGCATCGACCTCGCCGCCGACGCCACGCGGCTGCGCGAGCAGGTCGAACGGCACCTCGCGGCGGGTGGCAGCACCGGCGGCGCGTTCGACGTGCCGCGCACGCCGCATGCGTGGCCGACCGCCGATGCGCCCGAGCGCGATTCCGCCGAACTCACCTTCTACGAACGCCGCCCCGACGACGAGGCGATCGCCGAGGGCCGCGCGGGCGACGCGTTCCTGCGCCAGTTCGCGCTGCTGGGCGAGCAGCCGGATTTCGCCGGCGCGGCCGCCGCCCTGAACGCGATGGCGTCGCGCCTAGCGCGCGCCGACAAGCCGGACGCGACCATCGTGATCCCGGTCTACGGTCAGCTCGCCTATACGCTGAACTGCCTGCACAGCCTGCGCGCGCAGCGCTCCCGCTACAGCGCCGAAATCCTGATCGCCGACGACCGCTCTCCGGACGCGACGGCGACCGTGTTGGCCAGCCTCGACGGGATCACGCTGCACACCAACCCCGCGAATCTCGGCTTCCTGCATTCGTGCAACGCCGCCGCCGCGCGGGCGCGCGGGCGCGTGCTCGTGCTGCTCAACAACGACACCCGCGTGCTGCCCGGCTGGCTCGACGCGCTGCTCGACGGCCTGGCGCAACTTCCCAATGCCGGCCTCGTGGGATCGAAGCTGCTCTATCCCGACGGCACGTTGCAGGAAGCGGGCGCGATCATCTGGCGCGACGGATCAGCCTGGAATTTCGGGCGCAACGACGATCCCAACCGGCCGCACTACTGCCATGCCCGGCCCGTGGACTACGTCTCCGCCGCCGCGGTCGCGATCCCGCGCGATCTGTGGTGCGAACTCGGCGGCTTCGATGCGCGCTTCGCCCCGGCCTATTGCGAGGACGCCGATCTCGCGCTGCGCATCAGCGCCGCCGGCCGCACCGTCTGGTACCAGCCGACCTCGCGCGTGATCCACTACGAGGGCCGCACCTCGGGCACCGACACGGCGAGCGGGGTGAAGGCGCATCAAGTCGCCAATGCGGCGAAACTCTTCCTGCGCTGGCGCGACCGGCTGGCGCAGCATCGGCCGAACGGCGAGGCGCCGTATTTCGAGCGCGACCGCGCGGTGCGGCAACGCGCGCTGATCGTGGACGCCACCACGCCCACGCCCAAGCAGGACGCCGGCAGCGTCACCACCACCCAGACGCTGCAGCTCTTCGCCGAGCTGGACTACAAGCCCTACTACATGCCGCAGGACAATTTCCTGTTCGAGCCGGAGCACACGCCGGCACTGCAGGCGATGGGCGTGGAGTGTCTCTACGCCCCGTATGAAGGTCCGTTCGACGCCTGCATCCGCCGCTATGGCGCGCTGTTCGACGTGATCTTCGTCTACCGCTTCCCGGTGCTGGAGCAGACGCTGGACCTGCTGCGCCGTTTCGCCCCGCAGGCGCCGGTGCTGTTCCACGCCATGGACCTGCACTTCCTGCGGCTGGAGCGCGAAGCGGAGCTGGACGGCAGCGACGCCACCCGCGCCGCCGCGGCGCAAGCGCGCACGCGCGAGCTGGAACTGATCCGCCGCGTCGACTGCGCGATCACGCATTCGACGTTCGAGCGTGATTTGCTGGCAGCGGAGGCACCGGAAACGCCGATCGTCGTCTGGCCCTTCATGTTCGACTTCCTGGGCACCGATATCGGCTTCGACGCACGCCGCGACTTCGTCTTCCTCGGCGGCTACCGCCACCGCCCGAACGTCGATGCGGTGCAGTTCTTCGCCGCCGAGGTGCTGCCGCTGATCCGCGCCGAGATCCCGGAGGCGCGCTTCATCATCGCCGGCGCCAACCCCGGGCCGGAGGTGCAGGAGCTTGCCGGCCCGCATGTCGTCGTCACCGGCATGATCGACGAGCTGCGCGACGTGCTGGATGCCGCGCGCGTCTTCGTCTGCCCGCTGCGCATCGGCGCCGGCACCAAGGGCAAGATTTCCACCGCGATGTCCTACGGGCTGCCGGTCGTCTCCACGCCCTGCGGCGCGGAGGGAATGGAGATGGTCGAGGGCGAGGAGGTGCTGATCGCCGAAAGCGCCGCCGACCTCGCCGCCGCCTGCGTGCGCCTGTATCGCGATCCGGCGCTGTGGCAGCGTCTGTCGCAGGCCGGACAGGCGCTGGTGCAGGAAAAGCATTCCCTGCAGATGGGACGGCGGACTCTCGCCAGCGCGATCGGGACGGCGTGGCGGCGCAAGCTGGGGATTGCGGGATAGCGCGCCCTCACCCGGCGCTGCGCGCCACCCTCTCCCGCAAGCGGGCGAGGGAAGGAAGCACCGCTTCTCCTCCCGCGCGCTGCCTCCCCCGCTCACGGAAGAAGAAGGGGCACGCCTGCGCCCCCTCTCCCGCTTGCGGGAGAGGGCCGGGGTGAGGGTCTACACGAACGGCGCCTTCTGGATGGCGCTCGACGAGCGTGAGCGCGATCGCCGCCGCCTCATATGGCACCAGGTCGCCGTCGATCAGCACCGGAATGCGCCCGCTCGGATTGAGGCGCAGATAGGCCTCGCTCTGCTGCTCGTTGTTGCGCCGATCCACCGGCCGCAGCCTGAACGCGGCGCCGATCTCGCGCAGCATCATGTGGGGCAGCAGGCTCGCATTGCCGGGAAAATAGTACAGCGTGCACATCGCGTCGCTCCCCTCATGCCCGTAGCGCCAGGCCCAGGCGCTGCATCATGCCGCGCAGCGTCGCCTGCGCGGCCTCGGGTGCATAGAGCGTCGCGACCCGCTCCAGCGCGCGCTCGGACTGCGCGCGCCAGTGCGCTTCGTCCTCATGCAGGTGCACGATCGCGCGCGCGAACGCCTCGGGCGCATCGGCGACGGCGACGCCCTCGCCCGGCGCCAGCCCGGTTCCTTCCAGCGAGATCGCCGAGCCGACCACCGGCAGCCCGTGCGCGAGGCTCGCCGCCACCTTGCCCTTGAAGCCGGCGCCGAAGCGCAGCGGCGCCACCGACGCGCGCACCCGGCTGAACAGTGCCGCGAGATCCTCGACCCAGCCAAGCACCTCGACCCCCTCGCCCGCCAGCTCGTGCACCGCCTGCGGCATGTCGCTGCCCGCGAGCAGCAGACGCACGCCGGGCAGCGTCCCGCGCAGCCGCGGCAGCACCTCGGCCACGAACCACGTCACGCCATCGACGTTCGGCGGGTGGCGGAAATTGCCGACGAAGCAGATGTCGCGGCGCTCGGCAAACCCGGTACGCGGCGGCGCGGGCGTTGCGATCCAGCGCAGCAGCGTCAGCCGGCGCGGATCGACCTCGCCGGCGAGCAGGCCGTGCTCGTGGTCGCTGCGCACGATGGTCGCATCGGCGGCGCGGATCGCGCGCAGCTCGGCCTCGCGCGCGGATGCCGGCACGCTGCCGCCACTGAGCGCGACGCGCCGCTCCTCGCGCAGAAAGTGCAGGTCCTCGATGGCGAGCGCGAGTTTCGCGCGCGGCGCCAGCTCCCGCACCCGCTCGAAGAACATCGCCGCGTTCGAGTGGCGGTGCACGAGCACGAGGTCGAGCTGCTCGCCAGCGTCGCGCAGATAGTCGGTGACGGAGGCCCAGTGCACCGGCACCGCGACCTCGATGCCGTGGCGCGCGAGGTCGTTCAGCACCGGCTCCGCGGGCGCGGGCGCATGCACGGGGGCGAAGGTGACGCGATAGTTCAGCCGGCGCAGCGCCTGCATCTGCTCGAAGGCGATGACGGAGCCGGCGTCGCGCGCGCGGTGCGGCAGGTCGTCGTCGATCACAAGCGCATGGCCGGCGAAGCGCGCCGCCGTCGCGGGCGCGGGCCAGCCCTCGTGGCGCAGCCGCTCGCGCAGGCGCAGCGTCTCCTCGTCGCCGAGCGTGAGGTCCGGCGGCTCCGCCTCGCTTGCGGCGCCGTCCTCCACCCACAGCGCGGTGGCGAGCGGCTGAAACAGCACGCTGCCGCCACCGGCGCGCAGCTCAAGGAACTGCTCAAGAAACTGCCCGATGGCATGACTTTCGAGCTGAGTCTTGAGAAGGAGGGCAACTGATGGCGCTCAATGCAGGAATATTGCAGCGCCTGACTCAGGGTACCGCTGCTGATGCGTGGAGTTTCATTATCGAACGCGCACTCGAAATTGCCTCAAGGCCATTAGCAGAGGGCAATGCCCCTGGCGAAGTCGTCAAGCGCGACCGAGAGATCGGCGATCTCGATCTGTTCCTTGCTTCCAGCGGCTGGGATCTGTGGCGGAGCTTTGGCCAGCCCGAGATCAG
>JAFKFJ010000052.1 GCA_017307335.1 Alphaproteobacteria bacterium
GAACTCGTCCAGCAGGCACCGGCTGACCTCGCGGCAACGCGCCGCCTCGCCGACATGCACCGGCACGATGTGGCTCACGGAGGCAACCCGCGGAACTCCGGCCGCATCGAGCTTCGCCTTCAACAGCTCCGCCTTCTCGAACAGCGTCGCGCGCCGGGCGGCGTCGCGGCGCACGTGCCGCACCGAGGCGAGCGCGGCCGCGACCGTGGACGGCGGCAGGGCGGTGGTGAAGATGAAGCCGGAGGCGGTCGAGCGCAGCCAGTCAATCAGCGCCTCGTCCCCGGCGACATAGCCGCCGTGGCAGCCGAATCCCTTCGAAAGCGTGCCTTCGATCAGGTCGATCCGGTGCGCCACCCCGTCACGCTCGGCAACGCCCCCGCCGGTCGGACCATAGAGGCCGACCGCGTGCACCTCGTCGAGATAGGTCAGCGCACCATGCCGCTCCGCAAGGTCGCAGATCGCGCTGAGCGGGGCGATATCCGCGTCCATGGAATAGACACTCTCGAAGGCGATCAGCTTCGGCGCGCCTGCGGGCGCGGCAGCCAGCTTCGCTTCGAGGTCGGTGAGATCGTTGTGGGCAAAGACGTGGACCGCCGCCTGCGCCCCCTTGATGCCGGCGATCATCGAGGCGTGGTTCTTCCGGTCGGAGAACACCTGCCAGTCCGGCAGCGCCCGCAGGATGGTGCTCAGCGTCGCCTGGTTCGCGACATAGCCGGACGTGAACAGCAACGCGGCGCCCTTGCCGTGCAGCGCGGCCAGCTCCGCCTCCAGCGCGTCGTGCAGGTCGCTGGTGCCCGCGATGTTGCGCGTCCCCCCGGCACCGGCGCCGCGCCCGTCGGCTGCGGCAACCGCAGCCTCGATGACCGCCCGGTGAACCCCCATGCCCAGGTAGTCGTTGGAGGACCACACCGTGATGTCGCGCGCGACCCCGTCCTGCAGCAGCGTGTAGACCGGGAACCGTTCGGCGTGCTTCTGCAGGGGCGTGAACGTGCGATAGCGGCCTTCCGCGCGAATGCGGGCAAGCTCGCTGCGGGCGACGGAGTGCAAGGCGTGCATGGGCCCGGAGTTCCGCTCCCGTCCGGCGGACGAGTCAAGAGGCCCAACCACATGGCCTGATCGATCACCGGGCATAGAGCCGCACCTCCCGCGTCGGCCGTCCGGGGTCACCGACGACGCCGAGCGTGATCCGCTCCGGCGGCACCCCGTCGGCGACGAGCGCACGGGCCACCATCTGCGTGTCCGACTGGCCGACGCTGAGGAAGCCTTGCTGGATCGCCCAGCTCGCGGAGGTCGGGATCGGCGCCATGACCTGGAAACGAACGTCGGGCTTTCGCGCCAGGACCGCATGCACGACGGCATCCAGCCCGCTGCGCCACTCCGCGTTCGGGTCGGCCAGGCGGATCGTCGCGACCGGCAGCGACGGCACTCCCGCCCGAGCCATCGTGGCGGCATCCGGCGTGGGCGGCGTGCGTTCGAAAGTGCGCTGATCGACCAGCCGGCAGCCGGCCAGGGCAAGCAACAGCAGCAGGCGCAGAACGATCACGGTTCGCCCCCCGGTTACGGGCCTCGGCAGGCGGCCCCGCCTTGCCCGTCGCCCAACCGCTCTCTAATAGCCGGGGATCAGGAGGGACAGTCATGGCCTCTGTTGCGGAGCTGCCGACCAAGGAAAACCCCGTGCTCGTGACGCAGGCGTCGATCCTCGCCCGGCCGATGACGCCGGAGCGGCGGATGGCGGATGCAATCCGCGCGCTTGCCATCGACGCGGTGGAGAAGGCCAGGTCCGGGCACCCCGGCATGCCGATGGGCATGGCGGAGGTCGCGACCGTGCTGTGGTCGCGCTTACATAAATACGTCGCCCCGGATCCGCACTGGCCCGACCGCGACCGGTTCGTGCTCTCGGCCGGGCACGGCTCGATGCTTCTCTACGCGCTCCTCTATCTCACCGGCCATGCCGGCATGGGCATCGAGGAGATCAAGCGCTTCCGCCAGCTCCACTCGCCCGCCGCCGGGCATCCCGAATACGGCGCGAACCCGGCGATCGAGACCACGACCGGCCCGCTCGGCCAGGGCATCTCCACCGCGGTCGGGATGGCCCTCGCCGAACGCATCCTGGCCGCCCGGTTCGGTCGCAGCCTGGTCGATCACCGGACCTGGGTGATCTGCTCGGACGGCGACCTGATGGAAGGGGTCAGCCACGAGGCGGGCAGCCTCGCCGGGCACCTGCGCCTCGACCGGCTCACGGTGCTGTGGGATGACAACCACATCTCCATCGACGGCGATACCGAGCTGTCGAACACCGACGACCAGCTCAAGCGGTTCGCCTCCTATGGCTGGGCGACCAAGCGCGTGGACGGGTTCGACGCGGCGGCGGTCGGCGCGGCGCTCTCGATGGCCATGCGCTCCAAGAAGCCGACGCTGATCGCGTGCCGGACCATCATCGGCTTCGGCGCGCCGAAGAAGGCCGGCACGGCGGCCGCGCATGGCTCGCCGCTGGGGCCGGAGGAGGCGCAGGCGGCGAAGGCGGCGCTCGGGTGGAACTACCCGCCCTTCGAGGTGCCGGACGGGCTGCGCGCGCAATGGGCGGAGGTCGGCGCCCGCGGCGCGAAGACCCGCCGGGCGTGGCTGAAGCGCCTCGCGCATCATCCCCAGCGGGAGGAGTTCGAGCGTGTCATCGCGGGCCAGTTGCCGGCGACCTACCACGAGACGCTCGCCGCGCTGCGCGCCGAGATCGCCGCGACCAAGCCCAAGCTCGCCTCGCGCGCGTCCAGCCAGAAGGTGCTGGAGACGCTGGTGCCGGCCGTGCCCGAGATCATCGGCGGGTCGGCCGACCTGACCCCGTCTAACCTCACCTATGTCAAGGGCACGCCGACCATCGCCCCGGGCAACTACGGCGGGCGCTATGTCCACTACGGCATCCGCGAGCACGGCATGGCCGCCTGCGTGAACGGCATGGCGTTGCACGGCGGGCTGATCCCGTACGGCGCCACGTTCTTCATCTTCACCGACTACATGCGCCCGTCCCTCCGCCTCGCGGCCCTCATGCGCAAGCGTGTGATCCATGTGCTGACGCATGATTCGATCGGGCTGGGCGAGGACGGGCCGACGCACCAGCCCGTCGAACAGCTCGCGAGCCTGCGCGCGATGCCGAACATGCACGTGCTGCGCCCGGCGGATACGATGGAGACGGCGGAGTGCTGGGACCTCGCACTGCGCCGCACGGACGGGCCCAGCCTGCTCGTGCTGTCGCGGCAGAGCCTGCCGACCATGCGGACCGACACCGGTGAGAATCGCTGCGCCCGCGGCGGCTATGTGCTCGCCGAGGCCGACGGGGCGCGGCGGGCAACGCTGATCGCGACCGGCTCGGAGGTGACGATCGCGATGGCCGCGCGGGAGGCGCTGGCGGCCGAGGGCACCCAGGTTGCGGTCGTCTCGCTGCCCTGCTGGGATCTCTTCGCGCAGCAGGATGATGCCTATCGCGCAGGCGTGCTCGGACACGCGCCGCGCGTGGGGGTAGAGGCGGCGAGCAGTTTCGGCTGGGACCGCTGGCTGGGTCCGGACGGCATCTTCATCGGGCTCGACCATTTCGGCGAGTCGGCACCATACGAGGACATCTATCGCGACGTCGGCATCACCGCCGAGGCGGTGGCGGCGGCGGTGCGCAAGAAGCTGACATAGTCGCCGAGATCGGAACGGAGGGCATCATGGCGGTGAACGTCGCGATTAACGGGTTCGGACGCATCGGGCGCCTCGTGCTGCGCGCCATCATCGAGAGCGGGCGCGAGGATGTCGTGCCGGTGGCGATCAACGATCTCGGCAGCGTCGAGGCCAACGCCCACCTGTTCCGCTACGACACGGTACATGGACGCTTCGCCGGCGAGGTCGCGGTCGCCGACAACGCCATCACGATCACCCATGCCGGCCGGCGCTGGGGACCGATCCGCGTCAGCGCGGAGAAGGACCCGACCAAGGTTCCCTATCAGGGCGTCGACGTGGCGCTGGAATGCACCGGGCAT
>JAFKFJ010000222.1 GCA_017307335.1 Alphaproteobacteria bacterium
CGGCCAGCGGTGTGCCGGGCGGCCGCGCGAACTCCCCGTCCGACGTCATGTCGAGCAGCGGGCGCGCGGGGCGCGGCGGCCAACGAGGGTCGTTCCAGGCCATGGGCGGGGACTTGGCCCGGCGCCGATCGCTCCGCAAGCCCGCGGAGGATGAAGAAAGCGCCACGCTCGCCGCCCGGCGGCGGGCCGCGGCCGCACGCACGCTTGCGTGCCGAGCCGAGATAGCTTCAGGATACCGTGAACGCCGGGAGCGAGGTCGTTGCTTCCCCGGCGCCCTCCGTGTTCTCACCCGGGCATGGGGATTGGCTGCAACCGAGATGGCCGGGCGCGCATGGCCGGATGCGCGCGCGGTCGCGCTTTGTGTCCGCTACCCGGATTTGTAACGTTCTTTCTCGGGAGGGGAAATGTTCCAGCAGCTCTTGACGCCCGTGTCAGGGAGCCTCGGGCTCTCTTTTCTTGTGGCGACGCTTCCGATCGTGACCGTCCTGGTGCTCCTCGGAGTGCTGCGCCGGCCCGCCTGGCAGGCTTCCCTCGCCGGCCTGATCGTGGCGCTCGTCATCGCCATCGCCATCTGGCAGTTCCCGGCCGGGCTTGCGATCGATTCAGCCCTCAACGGCGCCGTGTTCGCGCTGTGGCCGGTCATGTGGATCGTGGTCAACGCGCTGCTGCTCTACAACATCGCGGTCCGATCCGGACGGTTCGACGCGTTCCGCTCCTGGGTGCTCACACATGTTCCGAATGACCGCCGCATCGTCCTGGTGCTGATCGGCTTCTGCTTCGGCGCGCTGCTTGAGGGCATTGCCGGCTTCGGCGTTCCGGTCGCGATCACCAGCTCGCTGCTGATCATGGTCGGCTATCCGCCGCTGGAGGCATTGGTCTTCACCCTGATCTTCAACACCGCCCCGGTCGCGTTCGGCGCCCTCGGCGTGCCGGTGACGGTGCTGGGCGCGGTGACCAGCCTGCCTGCAGCCACCCTTGGCGCCATGGTGGGGCGGCAGCTTCCCGTGATGGCGCTGATCCTGCCGTTCTACGTGATGGCGCTGTATGGCGGCGCACGCTCGGTCCGCGCGCTGTGGCCGGTGCTCCTGGTCTCCGGCGGCAGCTTCGCGATCGCACAGTTCGTGACCTCGAACTTCATCAACTACAGCCTGACCGACGTGCTCGCTTCGCTCGGCTCGCTGATCGTCACTTTCCTGTTCCTGCAGGTCTGGCGCCCGGCCGCCGACCCCGGCTTCGCCGTGCCGGCTTCCGTGCTCTCGGAGTCGAAGGTGTCGGAGCGCATGTCGCCCTGGCAGGGGTGGCTGCCGTGGGTGCTGGTTTCCGTCGTCGTGATCGTGTGGACCTTCTTCTCCATCGCCAGCATCGGTCAGGCGAAGGTGCCGTGGCCCGGGCTGCACAACGCGGTCTCGATCACCCTCTACAACAACAAGCCCTACGCGGCGATCTGGGGGTTCCAGCCGCTGGGCACCGGCACCGCGATCCTGCTTTCCGCGATCCTGACCGCGATCATCGTGCGGCTGAGCCCAGGCGCGTTCTTCAGCTGCGTGTGGGAGACGATCCGCCAGACCTGGATCGCGATCATCACCGTGATGTTCATCGTCGCCGTGGCCTACGTGATGAACTATTCTGGCATGGCCTACACGCTCGGCAAGGGCGTCGCCTCGGCCGGCTATCTGTTCGTGTTGCTGTCGCCGTTCCTGGGCTGGGTCGCGGTCTTCCTTTCCGGCAGCGACACCTCCGGCAACGCCCTGTTCGGCAACCTGCAGGTGGTCGCCGCGCGGCAGCTCAACCTCAACCCGGTGCTGTTCGCCGCCACCAACTCGTCGGGCGGCGTGATGGGCAAGATGATCTCGCCCCAGAACATCGCCACCGGCGTTTCGGTCACCGCGCTGAAGGGCCAGGAAGGCGTGGTGTTCGCGCGCACCTTCATCCACAGCATCGTGTTCACGATCTTCCTCGCGATCCTCGTGGCGATTCAGCAGTTCATCATCCCCGGGGTCATTCCCTCCGCGGGCTGAGGGGCGGCACCCCGCGTGTCCCGCGCGCCAGAGTGGCGCGCGGGACACGCGCTGCCCGTACGGTGAAGCCGCCTGTACGATAAGGTCGTGTGGCGCCGTGCTTCGCGGGGGTTTGCCACGCGGGCGGGCCGGCGCGGCGAGGAACGCAATCCTTGGCTGAAGCCCCGGGCCGCCGCGTGCTGCACGACACCGGCGCCGACACGGCGCGGGGGATTGCCCTCGTCAATCTTTGCTTCCTGCTGCTCACGCTGGGCGACGTTGCGACGGTCTGGGTCCTCCCCATGCTCGGCGCCGCCGGGGCCATGCTGGGCCGCGGCGCGCTCGGCGCGGCGTCGGTCGCGATGCTTGCCCTCGGCCGCCGTGGCGGGCTGTTCCGGCTGCGACCCGTGCGGTGGCGGCTGGTGGCGGTGCGCAGCTTCATCCACGCGCTCGCGACGCTCACCTGGTACGTCGCCTGGACGTGGTCGCTCGGGCTCGCCGACAGCTATGCGATCGGCTACGCGGCGCCCCTGCTGATGATCATCCTCGCCCGCCCGATGCTGGGCGAGCGCGTCGGCTGGCCGCGCGGCCTTGCAACGGCGATCGGGTTCCTCGGCATGCTGGTCATGGTGCGGCCCGGCGGCGACCTCTGGCGCCCCGCCGCGCTGCTGCTGGCAGGGGGCGTCTGCGGCATGGCGCTCAGCCGCAACCTGACGCGCCTGCTGGCAACGAGCGAGACGCCCGAGTGCCTCGCGTTCTGGCTGATGGTCGCCCATCTCCCCGTGGGCGCGGTCATGCTGGCGCTCGGCTTTCCGGTGCCGCGGGTGAACGCGGCGGTCGTCGTCGGCGTGCTGATCCTCGGGATCACCAACGGGATCGCGCACTGGCTCTACTCGCGCGCCTGCTCGCTCGCGCCGATCGCGGCCCTGGCCCCGTACGAATACACCGGCCTCGCCTGGGCGATTCCGCTCGGCTTCATCGCCTTCGGCCAGGTGCCCTCGGCGACGACCATCGGCGGCGCCGTGGTCGTCGTCGCTGCTGGGCTCTACATTCTCTATCGCGAGCAACGGCGCGGCCGCGCCGAGCGCGCCGCCATGCCGCTCGATGCGCCCCTTCCGTAAGCGCAATGCAAGCAATCCCCTGTCCCGAACAGGGATGTTAGCCAACGCGGCGGCAACCGGGCTGTTTCTGAAGCGTTCCAGCGGACAGGTCCGGCCCACACGCATTCCACCGCTGCAGGTTGCCGGAGGCAGGAGATCAACCATGAAGCGAACGCTCTTCGTACCGGCCGGCGCGCTGGCGCTTGTTCTCGCGGCGGCGGGCGCCGCGCAGGCCTCGCCCCAGTCCTATCTCCAGGCGGCAGCGCAGGCCGTACAAGGCCAGCATCGGGGCCAGGCCCTCGCCGCGCTCGATCGCGCCGAAGCGGACGCGCTCGACCGGCAGCCGCAGGCGACGCGGGGCGACCAGGAGGCGGAGGACTCGCCGTTCCTGCGCCAGATCGGCCGCGCCCGCCAGGCGGTCGCCGAACGCGATTGGGGTAACGCCGCGACCTCGATCACCGAGGCCATGCGCCTCTCCGATCAGGTGATCGTGCCCGGCAGCCAGTCGCAATAGCGCGGGGGCGGCGCTACCCTCCGGCCCGCGAGGTCAGGAGGAAAGGGCCATGCGCCAACCGCTGCTTGCCGGCATCATCGTTCTGAGCGGCGCCGTCGCCGCCTGCGCGGCCGCCGCTTCGGATGGCCAGCCCCTGCCACGGGTCTATCTCTCGCAGGCCCGCCAGGCGGTGGCCGAGCACCAGAGCGGCCCCGCCCTCGCCGCGCTCGACCACGCCGAGACCCGGGTCGTGGAGACGGCAGGCCCGCCGTCGGAGAACCATCAGTGGCAGGGCCTGCCGGCGGCGCGCGCGGTCGCGCGGGCGCGGCTCGCGGTCGAGCGGCAGCAGTGGCAGATGGCTGACGACGCGATCGCCGAGGCGATACGCGAGGCCGGCGTCTGGGGCGGCTAGCGTCTGCCGCCCCGGCGCAGGCTTGCGCCCGTCGCGGTGATACCGACATGCTGGATGTCCCCCTGGACGAAGGGTCGGTCGCGATGCACCGCAAGCGTCTCAGCGCAGCCTGGACTCTGCCGCTTGCGCTGGGGGTTGTCGCGTGCGCCCAGGATGCGCGGGTGCCGCTCACCAAATCCTACCTCCAGCAGGCGCAGGTGGCAGTGGAGCAGCGCAACAGCGCGGAGGCGCTGGCGTCGCTCGATCGGGCCGAGTCGCTCTGGATCAGCAACAACGTCCCCTTCTCTTCCCCCTTCTTCACGTACGATCCGGAGGCCTTGCGCGACATCGCGCGGGCGAAGCAGTCCATCACGCTGGGGCGGTGGGATGACGCGAGTTACTACGTGAGCACGGCGCTGCGCGATCCGAGCATCCTCACGCCCTGACTCGAGCCCGTGATCGTGCCACGAATGGCGAGACCCCGGATGCGTCCCACGCTTCTTGCCGCAGCGGCGCTGGCCCTGGCGATGACCGCGGCATCCTGCGCGCCCGATGCGGGGGCGCCGCTGACGAAGGTCTATCTGGAGCAGGCGCGCGGCGCGATCGCCCGCCGCGACAGCGCCGAGGCCCTCGCGGCACTCGCCTGCGCCCAGTCGGTGTGGATCAGTCGGAACGTGCCGTTCACGACGCCCTTCTTCAACTACGATCCGGAAGCACTGCGTGCGATCGCACGGGCGCAGCAGTCGATCGAAATGGGTCGCTGGGACGATGCGGGCTACTACACGCGGGTGGCCCTGGGCGATCCCAGCATTCTGACGCCCGGATGGAACGTGCCGCCGCATTGCAGCGTGCCGGCGCGCCGAGCGGCGCCGGCGGCATAAGCCGCGCCACCGCACGCCGAGCACCCGAACGTTGCGAGCACGGCCAGCCAAGGCTACAATCCCGGCATAGTATAGCCGACGGGTGATGGAGTCCGCCCGGATCAATCGCCCTGCCGGCTGATGACTCCTGCCAACGCAATACTGCGCGCAGGAGAGCGTTCCATGAGCGATGCCCAGACAGGTTGCCATGCGACCCGCCGTCATGTGCCGCGACGCGCGGCGGGTCCCGCAGCCGTCCAAACTCTCGGCTGCGGCAGGGACGGGGCGTGATGGACCTGCAGCAATACGACCGCATGAAGTCGGCGCTGGCCGAAGTGTTGCGCGCGGCCGCCATGCGGCCATTGCCGCAGCGGGACCGCGAGATGGTGCGCGACCTGTTCGCGCGGCTGGCCGAGGACCGCTTCAACCTCGTCGTCGTCGGCCGGTTCAGCCGCGGCAAAACGTCGCTGATGAACGCGATGCTGCGAACCGATCGCCTCCCGACCGGGATCGTGCCCGTCACCTCCGTCATCACCGCCGTCACCTACGGCACCGAGGAGAAGGTCGTTCTCTTCTACCAGCACACGAGCCTGTTCTTCGAAATCCCGATCTCTCAGCTTGCCGAGCACATCACCGAGCGCGGCAACCCGGGCAACGGGCGACGCATCCACACCGCCGAGGTGCAACTCCCCGCCGAACTGCTGCGGCGCGGCTTTCATTTCATCGACACGCCGGGGCTGGGCTCATCAATCGTGGAGAACACCCGCACGACGGAGGCGTTCCTGCCGCAGGCCGACGCCTTCATCCTGGTGACGAGCTTCGACAGCCCGCTGACCGAGGAGGAGGTGCGCATCCTGCAAACGGTGCACGCTTCGGGGCGGCGCGCGTTCGTGGTCGTGAACAAGCAGGACAGCGTGAGCGCGGAACAGCGGCAAGAGGTGCTGAGCCATCTCGCCACGCAGTTGCCTGCCATTCTCGGCGACACTCCGGCGCCGGTGTTTCCGCTCTCCGCAGCCCAGGCGCTGGACGCACGGCTGCACGGCAAGGTGCCGCTCCTCACTGAGAGCGGCGTGCCGGCGTTCGAGGCGGCCCTGCTCGATTTCCTCGTGAACGAGAAGCGGCACACATTCCTGCTCAACATGTCCGCCCGCATCGGCGCGGTCATCGGCGATCAGCTCGGCGCCCGGGAAGACCGCGCGCGGCTCGCGGCGCTGCGCAGCGCGATCGAGGCCGCGCAGTCGACCACCGTCGCCCATGACGCCCTCGCCCCCGATGCCACGCTCTCGCCGACGCTGCCCGCCTGCGAGGTGTGTGCCGCGATTGCCGAAGCCCTGTTCGACTACCTCGCCGCGCTGCAGTACCAGTTGAGCGGCGATCAGCGCGTGCAGAGCGCGCTGGCGGCCCGCCACGGACTCTGCGGACCCCACACCTGGCAGTTCGAGGCGGTGGCGGCGCCCAAGGAAATCTGCACCGGCTTCGCGGGAGTCGTCGAAGCGCAGGCGGCCATGCTGCGCGCGACAGCGCAGCGCGACCTGCCCGGGCCGCTCGCGCGCGAGCAGGTTGAAGCGGCGCTGCCGACGGCACAGAGCTGCGCGGCATGCACCGCGGGCCACGCGGCGGAACGTCGCGCGATCGCCGCCGCCGCCGACCGGCTCGCGCGCGATCCGGCGACGGCGCTGCCCGCGCTTTCCGCCATCTGCCTGCCGCATCTGCGTCTGCTGATCGGCGCGTTGCACGAGTCCCGGCTGGCGCGCCGGGTCCTGGAACGGCAGGCTGATCTTCTCGATCGCATCGCCGAGGACATGCGGCACTTTGCACTCAAGCGCGACGGCTCGCAGCGGCATCTGCTGACCAAGGAGGAGGTCGCCGCCGGTGAGCGCGCGCTGCGCGTGCTGGTCGGCAACCCGCGCGCCCACATGGGACCCGCGGCGCCACGCGCCGCACCGCGCGTCGCCGCACCGCCAGCGCGGGCGCCAGGACCATGAGCGCGGCCGAACAAGACCGGAACTCGCTCCCGACGCGCCGCCGAGCCGCGCTGCGCTTCGTCGTGCTGATCGGCATTCTCAGCTTCTTCGCCGACTTCACCTACGAGGGTTCGCGCAGCATCCTTGGCCCGTACCTCGCGGCGCTGCAGGCCAGCGGCACGGTCGTCGGTGTCGTCACCGGCCTTGGCGAGCTGCTCGGCTATGGCCTGCGGCTCGTGTCGGGCCGCTGGGCCGATGCCAGCGGACGCTACTGGCCGATCACGATCTTCGGCTACGTGGTGCAGATGGTCTCGGTGCCTGCGCTGGCGCTGACCGGAAGCTGGCCGGCAGCCGCCGCGCTGATCATTCTCGAGCGCGTCGGCAAGGCGATCCGCAACCCGCCGCGCGACGTCATGCTCTCGCATGCCGGGCGCGCGATGGGCGGACTTGGCTGGGCCTTCGGCCTGCACGAGGCGCTCGATCAGTTCGGGGCGCTGTGCGGCCCTCTGCTCGTCGCCGGCGTGCTCGCGCATGACGGCAGCTATCACCATGCCTTCGCCGTGCTGGTGGTGCCGGCGGCCATCAATCTCGGCCTCGTCGTGGTGGCGCGCCTCGCCTATCCGCGCCCGCACGATCTCGAGCACGCGGCGCCCGAATTGACCGGCCGGACGCTGCCGCGGCGCTTCTGGATCTATCTCGCCGGCGCCGCGCTGGTCGCCGCCGGCTTCGCCGACTATCCGCTGATCGCCTATCACTTCACGCGCAGCGGCATGATGCCGGGCGAGTCGATCGCGATCTTCTATGCGGTCGCCATGGCGGTCAGCGGCATGGGATCGCTGGTGTTCGGGCGCCTGTTCGACCGCTGGGGCTTCGGCGTCCTGATCGCGCTGACGGCGGTCTCGGCGCTGGTGGCGCCGCTGGTGTTCTTCGGCGGGTTCTGGACCGCGCTGATCGGCGTCGCCCTCTGGGGCGTCGCGATCGGCGCCCACGAATCGATCATCCCCGCGGCGGTGACGCCCATGGTGCCAACGGCGCGACGGGCGACGGCGTTCGGCCTCTTCACCGCCGGGTACGGCATCGCCTGGTTCGCCGGCAGCGCCCTGATCGGCTTCCTGTATGATCGCGCGGTCGGCGTTGTGGTGGGCTTCTGCGTGGCCGCGACGCTCGCAGCGGTGCCGGTCTTCGCGCGGGTCAGCCGCGCCGCGGCGCCGGAGCACGCTGGGATGGAGTGACCGACGATGGAACTCGATCACATTCTCTGGGCCGCGCCGGACCTCGATGCGGGGGCGGCCATGATCGCGGCGCTCACGGGTGTTGCGCCGGCGCGCGGCGGCACGCATCCGGGGTTCGGCACGCGCAACTTCCTCCTCGGCCTCGACGGCGGCCGGTATTTCGAGATCATCGCGCCGGACCCGGCACAGAGCCTGGAGGGCAACCGCGGCGGCCAGATCGCCGCCATGCCGCATCCGGCGCTGCTGACGTTCGCGGTGCGCGCGGGCGACCTTGCCGCGGTGCGGGCGGCGACCGCCACCTGCGGACTCACCTGCGAGGCCCCGAAGGCGATGACGCGGACGCGCCCGGACGGCGTGAAGCTCGCGTGGTCGACCATGGGGCTGTGCCATGACACGCTGGCGGACGCGATTCCCTTCGCCATCGCGTGGGGGGACAACCCGCATCCTTCGGCCTCGGCACCCGCGGGCTGCCGCCTCAAATCCTTCGCGGCGCTGCACCCGGAACCGGCCGGGCTCACCGCGGTCTACGCGGCGATGCGGATCCCGGTCGAGGTCAAGCGCGCGCCCCGGCCCGGCTTCATCGCGGTGCTCGACTCACCGAATGGCGAGGTCGTGCTGACGGGCCTCTGAGGGCGCCCGGCTCAGGCCACCCCCTCCTCGTGCACATGCGCGGGCGGCGGGACGCCGAGCAGGTCGGCCATGGTCTCTTCAGCAATCGCGAACGCCGTGCTGGCGCCGGTGCCGCTGGTCACGTTCACCAGCCGCACTCCGGCCGCCGGCGCCGCCATGAACGCCGTCTCCGCCCCGGTGGGATACACGCCCGTCCAACGCTCCAACACCTCCGGCGCGGGCAGATCGAGCACCGCCGACAGCTCCGCCAGGATCCGCCGGTCCACCTCGGCCGACTGGAACGGGTCCGGGCTCGGGTCGTTGTGGTGGCTGTCGCCCACCACCAGACTGCCGTCCGCCCCCTGCACCACGATCAGGTGGATGCCGTCGGCCAGCGCCTGCGCCTGCTCCGCCTCCACCCGCCGGCGCAGCGCCGGGAGCCCGGCGCAGTCGGCGTAGCCCGCGTAGCGCAGCAGCCCGAGGTCGCTCATCACCGCCGCCGGCAGCCGCCAGCGCGGCGCCGCCAGCCGCACCATCTGCAGCTTGCTGAGCGTGAGCGCACGGCGCGCGTGCTCCTCCGGAAACAGCGTGACCAGGTCCGGGCCGGGACAGACCACGACGTGCTCGGCCCGGATCTCGCCGCCGGTGGTCTGTGCCCGCCCCGCCTCGACCGCGAGCACGGCGGCGCGGGGCAGGAACGTCACGCCATGGGCCTCGACCAACCAGGCGGCAAGGCGGGGGATCGCGTCGCGGCTCTCGACCCGCAGTTCATGCGGGCTGAACAGCGCCCCGGCGTGGCCCGTGCGCAGCGGCGGACGCATCGCGGCCAGCGCCCGGCCTCGCAGCACCCGGCACGACGCCCCCATCGGGCTGGCGGCAAACTGCTCGATCACCGTCAGCGCCTCCGGCCGTCGCGCCACCAGCAGCAGGCCGCGGTGATGCACGGCAATCCCCGCCGCCGCGGCAACCTCGCCCCAGACCTCGCGCGCGCGCCGGGCGCGTCGCCACGTGATGCCCGCCTGCTGGCCGGTCACGGTGATGAACCCGAAATTGCGCACCTAGGCGCCGATCGACCGCGTCTCGCGGTCGATCACCGCCACCCGCAGCCCCGCCTGCGCCGCTGCGAGCGCATGCGCCAGACCCACAATCCCCCGGCCGACCACCAGGCAATCAAATCCCGACATTGCTATCCAGGGCCGTCATGCGCTCTTCCATCCCGCCGCAACCCAACGCCGTGAGCCTCGGGGCTGCGCTGCGAAACGAAGCGCGCCAGGAAAGTGGCGGACCCGACACGACTCGAACGTGCGACCTTCGCCTTCGGAGGGCGAGTCCGGACCGGCTTTTCGGTTGCTACGGTTTTGCGCGACTTTGCAATGCCCCTCTGTCACACTGCGATTTTCCCTTGTTGACCTTCGCCCCATTTTGCTAACATTTGCATGATCATGGTTGCTATCTGGTTGCTACGGCACACCGTAGCTACCAAGCTGGGAGCACAAGCGCAAGGATGGGCGAGCGAAAGCGGATCGGGCTGCGTGAGGTTCGTGCACTTCAGCCGGGTGAACTCGCGTGGGATGCCGCGGTGCCCGGCTTCGCCGCGCGGCGGCAGCGGGACGCAATCACCTATGTCCTGAAATACCGCGCCGTGGGCGGGCGGCAGCGTTGGGCCACCATCGGCCGGCATGGTGCTCCCTGGACCCCGGACAGCGCCCGCGAGGAAGCCCGGCGGCTGCTCGGCGAGGTTGTGAAGGGCGGCGATCCCAGCGGCGAGAAGCAGACGCGGCGCAAGGCCGTGACCGTCGCGCAACTGTGCGACCTTTACCTCGCCGACGCCGAGGCGGGCCGGATCATCGGCCGGAACGGACGGCCGAAGCGCGCCAGCACGATCGAGTCCGACCGCGCACGGCTCGCGCACATCAAGGCGGTGCTGGGCAGCCTGCCGGTCGGCGCCGTGACGCGGCAGGACGTGACGCGGCTCATGCACGCAATCGCCGAGGGAGCGACCGCAACCGGGCCCGTCAAAACGAAGGTGCGGGGCGTGTCCAGGTTGCGAGGCGGCCGGGGCGTTGCGGCGCGCACGATCGGGCTGGCCGGCGCCGTCTTCGCCTTTGCGGTCGAGCACGACATGCGGGCCGACAACCCCGTGCGCGGCGTGCGGAAATTCGCCGATGGCCGCCGCGAGCGGCGACTGACGGATGAGGAATACGCGGTGCTCGGCTCGGCGCTGCGGCAGGCCGAGCGGGGCGGCATCTGGCCGGCGGCAGTGGCGGCGGCGCGGTTCCTCGTGCTCACCGGTTGGCGCAGTGGCGAGGCGCTGACCCTGCGCTGGGCCGACGTGGACCTTGCACGGCGCACGGCGACGCTGCCGGATACCAAAACCGGCAAGAGCATGCGCCCGCTTCCTCATGCCGCCTGCGATTTGCTGCGGGGCGTGCCGCGGATCGGCGATTCGTCATTGGTATTTCCGGCCACGCGCGGAAGCGGCCCCATGCTCGGCTTCCGCAAGCTGTGGTGCAGGATTGCCAAGCTGGGCGAGCTGCCCTCGGATGTCTCTCCGCACGCGCTGCGGCATTCCTGCGCTTCGCTGGCAGCGGACCTCGGATATTCCGAACCGACCATCGCCGCGCTGATTGGACATAAGCTCGGAAGCGTCACTGGCCGCTACACGCACGCCGCAGACGCGGTGCTGCTCGCAGCGGCCGACGCCGTGGCGGCCGAGACGGCGGCGCGGATGGGCGAGGCGCGGGCACCGGCCGAGGTGGTGACGCTGCGACGAGGCGCGGGCGCGTGACGGCGCGGATGCGCCCGGAGGCGCTGCTGGATGCCGCGGCGCTGCAGCAGATCGCCAAGAACGCGCAGCTCACGATCACCGCACCGTCCAACCGACTTCCGGACATTCAGGAAAAGATCGCAGCTGCCCTGCGGGGCTACGTAGACGCGAAGGATCTGGCGAAGCGGCAACCGAAGATCGGCGAGACCGCGCACACGGCACGCAAGGTCGCCGCAGCGGCGCGCAACATGCTGGCCGTGCTGGACGCTGCGGGGTCGGGGCCAGGCGGCATCATCGGACTCCTGAATGCCGATCCTGCTCGGAGCATGCCTGACGTCGAGGATGAGATTGCGCTGGACAGCGGCGAGGCACGCGCCGACGCGGCGCGTGCCGCGATGTTGGCGGAGGCGGGGCTGCGTCTTGACGTACAGTCGCCGTTCGGCGTCGACGATGTGGCGCGCGTCGCCACTGCCGCGTTGCAGCAACTGGCGAAGCTGGCGGAGGCAGCGGCGAATCGGAATGCGATGGTGCTGCCGATCGGCAATCAGGACGCAGCCGCGGCGCTGCTGCTCGACGCGCTACGCGATGCGTTCACGGCGCTGCACCGGCGCGAATATACGGTCAGCAACCGGCAGGATCACGCCAACGGCGGAAGGCCGAGCGGCAAGGCAATGGACTGGACGCTGGCGCTGCTGGAACACGCCGCGAAGCGTGCAGGCGGAACCGAGTGTGAAGTTGTACTGCGTAACCTCGTGGAACGGTTCGCGAGGCACCCGAACGCGCTGGCGAAGCGCATCCGCGCGTCTGCCGAGCGCGAGCGAAAGACGCACCCGCAGCGTAGGTACTTTTACCGTCTCGCCGCAACCGGGGTAAAAAGCTCTTAGCTTTGAATCCCTCTGTTCTGCTTGCATAGCCCGCCAAACAGCAACAGGGCTGGCAGATGGACCAGATTGAAGTTTCAGCGCTGCGTCGGGCCAGCATGAGCGGGATCGACCCCGACGCGCTGCTGCGGCGCCGCGCGCTCGCCGAGGCGCTCACCGCCGCCGGATTTCCGATCAAAAGCGCAACCCTCGCCACAATGGTTTCCCGTGGCGGCGGGCCGGCCTTCCGGCGCTTCGGGAGCGCGCCGCTCTATCGCTGGGGTGACGCTCTCGCCTGGGCAGAGGGGCGGCTTTCGCCACCGGTTCGGAGCACCGCGGAACTCGACACCCGGCGCGCCGCCTGAAGAACCGCCCCGGGCGCCGGGGCACCCGAGGCGGTGTGTAGGATCGTGCGGCAAGCCGCGATCTACCTCGCCGCCGCAGTTCACGCAAAGCGAAAGCGCGAGGCGCTATGAAAAACTATCGGTCGAGGGCGCACCTGATCCCGCCGAACGGCGTGTGCCCGCGTGGCGCGCTGCTGCTGCCGCTTGGCGATCTGCGCGCCGGGCACGCGCGCTTTCGGGCCTGCGACTTCCACGCCGCGCTGGCGGCAGCTCGGCAGCAGGTTCGGACAGAGCTACTGACCAGATCAGGCCCAGACCTGCATTTCGCGGCGGTCGCCGCCGCGGCGCGGTCTGTGCTCGACGGCTGCGCGCCGCTGGCGCGGCCAGAGGCGGATGGGCTGCTGCCGCTGCTTGTGCACGTCCTCGCCGGGATCGCGTTCGTGGAGTATTGGCGGTGAACGATCTTCCAGGTCCATTCCCCGAGCCCGTCGGCGCTGCCGAAATCCGTCGCATGCGCCAGCATCTCTTGCAGCTCGGGTACTCTCCGGTGCCCGTGCAGACCGGCGGTAAAGCGTGCATCTTTCGGGGCTGGCCGGCGCGCGCCGCGGCAGGCGATTTCACCGCGGACGACTTCCCGATTTCTCGCGAGCACATGTCCACGGGCATGTCCTGCACTGGGCTGCGCGCGATTGATTTAGACATAGACGACGAAGCCGTGCTTAAGGCGGTTTGCGCAGCGGCCGGTGCTGCCGGTCTGCTGCAGCCCGCTCCGACGCGGTATCGCGAAGGATCACCCCGCTGCCTCCTGGTCTTTCGCGCCGCGGAAGGCGCGCCGGGCAAGCGAACCGCGGACGGTGATCTCGGCAAAATCGAGGTGCTGGGCCACGGTCAGCAATTCGTCGCGGACGGGCGGCATCCGTCCGGCTTCCCTTACAGGTGGCGCGCCGATGAACCTTTCCCTGCCTGTCTGCCGCCGCGCGATGAATTGCCTGCCATCACGGAAGAGCAGATCAGCCGGTTATTCGACGTGGTGGCGCCGATCATCGGGGCCGAGAGCCGCACGATGGAAACGACCGAGCGGGCGAGCCACGGCTCAAATCCCGAGAAGGAAGCCCCGATCGGCGATGTTGAAGCGGCGCTGGCGTCGATCCCGAACCCCGACTTGCCGTGGGGTGATTGGCGAAAGATCGGCCTGGCGACCTGGGCGGCAACCGGCGGCAGCGGCGAAGGCCGCCAGGCGTGGCGAGCCTGGAGCGCGAGGAGCGGGAAACACGACGATGGGCGACTTGAAGAGGCATGGGCCGAAATCGACCGCAGCCCGCCGGGCAGGATCGGCTTCGGGACGCTTGTTTTCGAGGCGCGGAAGATGCAGCCGGACTGGTCGCCGCCGTCGCGAAGAGGCGCCGGCGAGAATGCCGCAACCGCAGCCTTCGCGGCCGTACCGATGCGGGCCGCTGCCGTTGTCGGCGCAGGCGAAGCGCTTTCGATACCCGGTTTTCCGCCGGTCGTGGTGCCCGCGGCGCCGGCACTGCCGTTGCTGCTCGCCGCCGATATACACCCGGTGCTGGACTCTGCCGAGATAGTGCAAGGTCTGATCGGAGAGAACAGCGCCGTCTTGATCTTCGGCGAGTCCAACAGCGGCAAGACGTTCTGGACCGTGGACCTCGCGCTTTCCGTTGCCGCGGGGCTCCCGTGGAACGGCAGGCGGGTCGAGCGGAGCGGCGTGGTCTATGCGTGCCTGGAAGGCGGCAACACCTTTCGCAACCGCGTTGTCGCGTGGATGGCGGCCCGCTTGATCGACCCGAAATCGCTGTCCTTCGCGGCGATTCCGGCATCGCTCAATCTGCTTGATCCGAGCGTCGACACGCCACGGCTGATCGCCGCCGTCAGGGTCGCCGCAGCACGGATGAACGTGCCGGTCCGGCTCGTCGTCGTGGACACGCTCTCGCGCGCGCTGGCCGGTGGAAACGAGAATGCCCCCGACGCAATGGGCTGCCTGATTGGCAACACGGACCGCATCCGTGCGGAGACGCGCTGTACCGTCGTGTTCGTTCACCATAGCGGCAAGGATTCGGCGAGAGGCGCGAGGGGTCACAGTCTGCTCCGCGCCGCCGTCGATACCGAAATCGAACTTGTGGATTCGCAAGACGGCCGCACCGCAACCGTCGTGAAGCAGCGCGA
This sequence comes from Alphaproteobacteria bacterium, assembly GCA_017307335.1. Taxonomy (GTDB): domain Bacteria; phylum Pseudomonadota; class Alphaproteobacteria; order Acetobacterales; family Acetobacteraceae; genus JAFKFJ01. The sequence continues at coordinate 14,799 of JAFKFJ010000222.1, forward strand.
CTTCGCGAAAGGCGGCGTGTTCGGGTTCCGGCTGAATGTCTTGCCGCTGGGCGTCAACCGCTATGGGGAGCCTGTGAGCAGTTGTGTCGTGGAGCACATCCCGCCGGTTGCCCTGCCGGGCATAAGGCTCAAGCCGCTGCCGGCACAGGCGAGGATCGCGCTCGACGCGCTGCGCGACGCCGCGGCGGAGCAGGGCGAACCGCTGCCGCTCGGCGGCGGCTTCCCCGGCGCACCGACGCGGGGCGTGAAGCGTGAAGCGTGGAGAGCCGCCGCCCACGCCGCGCTCGGCCACCTGTCCACAGACACGCGCCGGCGGGCCTTTAACCGCGCCGTCGAGGAGTTGGCGGCACGGAAGCTGATCGGCACGCACCAGGGTTTCGTCTGGCCGGCACCGGACGCGTCGGCGGACACCGCCGTACGACCCGATGGACCGGATCATGGCGCGTTTGCCTCTGCTGCGGGGGCACCCGAACGAGCGGGACTTGCCGGGACATGACCGGGACATGTCCCGCTGCCGGTCGTCCGTGGGACCGGGACAGCGGGACACACCCTCTATAGAGGGTGTCCCGTGTCCCGCCCCGCCGGTGCCGCCCTGTCACTGTTGGATTGGGAGAGGAAGGAGCCACGGGCTCCGCCGTGTTGGCCGCGAGACCAGGCAAGCCGCCGGGTGATCGATGATATGGTCGCCGACAGCAACTTTACGAGAAAATATCGTTGCGCATTGCTGGGCATCGGAGAATCAGTCACGCTCGATCCCGTGGGGAAACAGGTATGTCAAGCTGGCGCATTGGAGCGGTCCTGACCGCATCTCTTTGCCTGCTGCCGATGGCGCGGGCCGCGGCGCTTACATGTCATGAGTTCCTGCGAGGCGTGCAGCTGGACGATCCCGACGTCCTTGCGCAGACGGCGGCGATCCTGCGTCCGCTCATCCAGGTGAGACAGCACGTGGACGAAATCCAGCCGCTGCCGCCTGCTATCCGCGAGCTGTACCAGGATGTTGGCACCCCGAGACCAGAAGCCACGGCGGCCAGCTTGATGCTGCAGCTGCGGGAGGATTGTGCGGCGCTACCCGACGACACGGTGGAAGCGATCGTTGCAACCCGTATGAAGGCAGCGGAACGCGATCTCGACGAAGCCATGCGAGGGGAGAAGGAACGCCACACGTCCGAGCGCCTGGAACAGCAGAAGCAAGCGCAGCGGGATGCGGAACAACAGGCAAAGGACAAAGCGGTGCTTGACGCTAAATCTAAGGCACCTCCGCTGTCCGCACATATTCTCCCGACGCAAGAGGTTGTCGGCGCGATTACGTGCGGCCAATATCTCAAGTATGGCAGTAGCTTTTTCCCGCTCGACACCGAGGTAGGCCGAGCCTTCACGACCGTCTTGCAACATGTAGTAGATGCCGACCCAGTAGCGAGCACCGCGAACATTCACTATGCAAACGGACGTCAATATTACGGTGCGGCCGGCTACTGCTTCGATCATCCGAACGGCACGCTGTCCGATGCTATTCATGAATACCTTCTGAACGCGCGTACCTGGGCACGGCCCGACCGGGAGCGGCAGGACGCGGCAGCCGACAACGCTGGCGCATCGGACACTGAGCGGCGCGCGATCGCTGAAAGAATTCGTGAATGCTGGACCAGGGACGCCGGCGCGCTGGATCTGGAAAAGATGAGCGTCGTCCTGAACGTAAGGACGCGACCGGGCGGCATCGTGCAGCAGGTCGAGATCGGCCGGGAAGATCTGGCTCGGTTATCCGACCCGCGTTTCCGTGCTTTCGCCGAACGTGCCGTGCGCGCAGCGATGGATCCGCGCTGCGCGGTCCTGCCCTTGCCGAAGGAAGAATCCGCTCGGGTCGATGAGCTCACGTTCCGCTTCACGCCGTAAGTCTGGGGGACGGCGCTTGAACGCGTGCGTGAGGCGGCGGCAATTGTTCTGTCCCGCTGGTGCAATCGATGGAGGAAGGACGAACGTGCCGCGTCGAACGATCAGGCCAGTGGGGATCCGACTTGATGATGGAGGGAGCGTATTAGCTTCGCGCACTACTGGTTGAGCGCGCTGGTGCACGCCAATGGCGAGCCAGCGCCCAAGGCGCACGATCTTTCTCCGCCTTCGCGCCGTGCTGGCGCGCTGCGCCGCCCAACCGTCCTCCTGCCACAGCGGCCGGTCTGACGATGCCCCGTCGGCGCAGGCGAACCGCCGAGGAGCGAGTTGCCGCGTTCCGCGCCTACTGCGGCCAGATGGCCGAGGCACGCGCGATGCTACTGCTCCCCGAAGACGCGTGCCGGCATGCGCATTTGCTTCGCCCGCCCGAGGCCGCGGCCTATCTCGGCGTTGCCGAAAAGACGCTCTGGTACTGGCGGCGGTGGAAGATCGGCCCGCGCTATTACCGAATCGGCTCGAGGCACGTGGGGTACACGGTGCGCGACCTGGACGCATTCCGCGAGCGACGGTGAGCTGAACACAAAAATGCCCGAGCGTCATCCGGGGACGCCTAAATCCCCAAGGGGCCTTCCGAACGGAGAAATATCCGGCCGCATTTTGAGTGATATTTTCTTTCGGGGCCTGACCGGGGATCTCGGCACGGCCGTCGACGCCCCCCACCTGCCACCCCCATCGCCGCGATGCTCGCCTGCCATCGGCGCCCGTGCACCCGGCTGTCGCAGCAGAGCAATCACGCCCTCGACAGGCCGGCAGCGGAGGGATTCCGGCTGCTTCGTGGTTGCTATGTGGTTGCTACGGCCTTTCCGGCATGACGCCAATTTGGCGTAACTGCTTGAAAAAATTGGCGGACCCGACACGACTCGAACGTGCGACCTTCGCCTTCGGAGGGCGACGCTCTATCCAACTGAGCTACGGGTCCTTGGTTTCCGCGGATTACTCCGAAACCCCGGCCAGGGGAAGCGCCTCAGGCCTCGTGCCGGGCGAGCCATGCCGTCGCCGCGGCGTCGGCGCCGGAGGGCAGCGGCCGGCCCGGGGCGCGCACCCATGCCACGATGTCCCCGATCGGCGCGGCCCGCCCGAGGTCGCGGAGCATGAGGTGGTAGTCGTCGGGGTAGTAGGCGAGCTCGGCGCCGTCCCCGCGCGGCAACGCCCGCCACATCCGCGCCATCGCCCCCTTCGGCACCAGCTCGTCGCGCCCGCCATAGAGGAACAGCCCCGGCGCCCGGAACGACGGCGCCGCCGAGAGGGCCGCGTCCATCAGGTCGACGAGCCCGCGCACGGTGTCGAACCGCGTGTCGTGGATGGTCAGCGGATCGCGCGACAGCCGCTGCAGCGCCGCGCGGTTGTCGGTCGCGGTCACGCGCACCGGCGCGCCGCTGACCGCCAGGCCCGGCGCCAGCGTCGCCGCCAGCCACAGGCCGCTGCGGAGGAACACGTTCATCGTCTCCCGGCCCCAAACCGCCGGGGAGATCAGCACATAGCGCGCATCGCGCGGCGCCTTCGGCCCGGTGGCAAGGCACATCAGCACCGCGCCGCCCATGCTCTCGCCCATCAGCACCAGCGGCACCCCGGGGTGGCGCGCCCGGACCTGCCGCGCGAGCTCCGCCGCATCGGCGACCAGCACGCCGACCCCCGCCCAGCGCCCTCGGTCCGGCGCCTCGCCGAAGCCGCGCTGGTCGGGGGCATAGAGCGCGAAGCCGGCCGCCGCGAACGCCACGGCCGGGATCTCCCACGCGTCGCGGCTGTCGTTGAAGCCGTGCAGGGCGAGGATGATGACGGTGGGGGCGCCGGCCGGCAGCCAGCGCCGGTACGGCAGCCATGCGCCGTCGCGCATGATGAATGCCCCCTCGGCCGGGGGCGTGCGATCCGGCGGCGGCAGCGGCGCACCCGCGCAGCCCGACAACACGAGCGCGGCACCGGTGGCGAGCACGGCACGGCGGGTCGACCTCGGGCGCGGTCGGGGCGCGGTTGCAAGCACGGGCGCCATGGCTATCATGAAAACGCCCCCGACGGGCATCCCCGACCGAGCAAGGCCGTGCCCATGCCCGACACCCAAGCCCCGGCTGCCGACAGGACCGCACCGCCCGAGGTCATCACGGTCGACGACCCCGTCGTGGCCTGCGACGGCGGCGGCGGCGCGCTCGGCCATCCGCGCGTGTTCCTGCGGATCGTCGCGGGTGACATCCTCTGCCCCTATTGCTCGCGCCACTATGTCCTCAACCAGCGCGCCCATCACGCCGCCGCGCACTGAGGCCGAGCCCGGTGCGGCGGGCGAGGGGCTGCATCTCCTCCTGATCGACGGCTCGGGCTTCATCTTCCGCGCCTTCCACGCCCTGCCGCCGATGACGCGCCCGGACGGGGTGCCGGTGAACGCCGCCTTCGGCTTCACCAACATGCTGGCGAAGTTCTTGAAGGACCATGTCGGCAGCCACCTCGCGGTGATCTTCGACGCCGGCCGCCACACGTTCCGCAACCGGCTGTACGACGCGTACAAGGCGCAGCGGCCCGAGCCGCCGCCGGAGCTGGTGCCGCAATTCGCGCTGGTGCGCGAGGCGACGGCGGCGTTCGGCGTGCCGGCGATCGAGCTCGCCGACTGGGAAGCCGACGACCTGATCGCCTCCTACGCGCGCGAGGCGGTCGCCGCCGGCGGGCGCGTCACCATCGTCTCCTCCGACAAGGACCTGATGCAGCTCCTCCGCCCCGGCGTGGAGATGCTCGATCCGATCAAGCAGAAGCCGATCGGCCCGGCCGAGGTGATGGAGCGCTTCGGCGTCGTCCCGGAAAAGCTCATCGACGTGCAGGCGCTGATGGGCGATGCGGTGGACAACGTTCCCGGCGTGCCGGGCATCGGCCCGAAAAATGCGGCCCAGCTCATCGGCGAGTTCGGCGATCTCGACACCATCCTCGCCGCCGCGCCGGCCATGAAGCCGTCCAAGCGGCGCGAGATGCTGATCGCGCACGCCGATGCCGCGCGCCTCTCGCGGGAGCTCGTCACGCTGCGCGACGACGTGCCGCTGCCGATGCCGCTCGCCGAGCTCGCCGCCCGCGCGCCGGAGCCCGACCGTCTCGCGGCATGGCTGCGCACGCAGGGGTTCCGCTCCACCCTGACCCGGCTCGGCCTGGATGGCGCGGGCGTGGAGACGGTGCTCGCCGTGCCCGCGCCGTCGCCGCCCGCGCCGTCGGTGCCGTTCGGGCCGTACGAATGCGTCACGACCCTCCCCGCCCTGCAGGCCTTTCTGGCGGAGGCGCGCGCGGGCGGCATGGTCGCCGTCGATACCGAGACCGACAGCCTCGATCCGATGCGCGCCACTCTGGTGGGCTTCTCGCTCGCCACCGCGCCCGGCCGCGCCGGCTACGTGCCGCTGCGCCACGCCGGCGCCGAGCAGATCGCCGCCGCCGATGCCATCGCGGCACTGGCGCCGATGCTGACCGATCCGGGCGTGCTGAAGATCCTGCACAACGCGAAGTTCGACCTCACCGTGCTCGCCCGCGCCGGCGCGCCCGTCGCCGCACCGGTGGACGACACGATGCTGGTGTCCTACGCGCAGGATGCCGGCGCGCACGGGCACGGCATGGACGAACTCGCGGCACTGCATCTCGGCCACACGCCGATCAGCTATGACGAGGTCACCGGCACCGGCAAGGCGCGCGTCAGCTTCGCCGAAGTGCCGCTGGATCGCGCCACCGCCTATGCCGCCGAGGATGCCGACGTCACGCTGCGGCTGTGGCAGGCGCTGCATCCGCGCCTGCGCAGCAACCATGCGCTCGCGATCTACGAACAGCTCGACCGGCGCCTGATCTACGTGCTGCGCGACATGGAGTGCGCGGGCATCACCGTCGACGCCGCCGACCTGCGGGCGATGTCGGAGGATTTCGCCGCCCGCATGGCGGTGATCGAGCAGGATATCCACCGCCTCGCGGGCGGCGTGTTCAATGTCGGCAGCGCCAAGCAGCTCGGCGAGGTGCTGTTCGACCGGATGGGCCTGCCCGGCGGACGGCGGATGAAGACCGGCGCCTGGGGCACCGACGCGGCCGTGCTGCAAACGCTCGCCGATCAGGGCCACGCGCTGCCGGCGCGGGTGATGGACTGGCGCCAGCTCGCCAAGCTCAAATCGACGTACGCCGATGCGCTGGTCGGGCAGATCAATCCCGCCACCGGGCGCGTGCACACCTCGTTCGCACAGGCGGTCGCGAGCACCGGGCGCCTCTCCTCCACCGACCCCAACCTGCAGAACATCCCGATCCGCACGGAGGAAGGCAGCCGCATCCGCCGGGCATTCGTGGCGAGCCCCGGCCACCTGCTGGTCAGCGCCGACTATTCGCAGATCGAGCTGCGCCTGCTCGCCCACGTCGCCGACATCCCTGCCCTTCGCGAGAGCTTCGCCGGCGGCGAGGACATCCATGCGCGCACCGCCTCGGAAGTGTTCGGCATCCCGATGGCGGGCATGGATCCGATGACGCGGCGGCGCGCGAAGGCGATCAACTTCGGCATCATCTACGGCATCAGCGCCTTCGGCCTCGCACGGCAGTTGCAGATCGAGCCCGGCGAGGCGCGCGCCTATATCGACGCGTATTTCAGGCGCTACCCCGGCATCCGCACCTACATGGAGCGCGCGCGGGAAGAGGCGCGCATCGCGGGCTACGTGCTGACGCCGTTCGGACGCCGCTGCTGGATTCCCGGGATCGCCGACAAGAACCCCGCGCGGCGCGGCTATGCCGAACGGCAGGCGATCAACGCCCCCTTGCAGGGCGGGGCGGCCGACATCATCAAGCGCGCCATGGTGCGCCTGCCCGCGGCGCTGCACGCGGCGGGCCTCGGCGCCCGGATGCTGCTGCAGGTGCACGACGAACTGCTGTTCGAGGCACCGGAGGCCGAGGCGGAGGCCACCGCCGCGCTGGCCCGGCGGGTGATGGAGGGGGCGGCGCAGCTCAGCGTGCCGCTGGTGGCCGAGACGGGACGGGGACACACCTGGGCGGAAGCGCATTGATCATGGCTGCTCACGCGATCCTCATCCGCAAGAAGTCCCAACTTTCGGCTTAGATTTGCTCCCATGGAGACAATCTTTCGCGGCGATCTGCTCTCGCACCGCGGGCGGGCCCTCGCCTGGGCAGACAGCCTTCTGGTCGACCACGGCGTGTTCCGCGTCGTGTGGACCAATTTCGCGACCGTGGTGCCGGGCCGCCTGTATCGCAGCAACCATCCGACGCCGGGGCGGCTCGCCGCGCAGGCGCGCCGGCACGGGCTGCGCACGCTGGTCAACCTGCGCGGCGCGTGCGGCAACGGCTCCGACGCGCTGTCCCGCAGCCAGGCGGCGCGGCTGGGCCTCTATTTCGTCGACGCGCCGCTCTCCAGCGGCCGGGCGCCGCTGCGCGAGCAGGTGCTGGCGCTCGCCGAGGCACTGCTGGCCGCACCGGAACCGATCCTCGTGCACTGCAAGTCCGGCGCCGACCGCGCGGGGTTCGCGGCGGCGCTGTTCCTGGTGCTGCAGGGAAAGACGGTGGCGGAGGCGCAGCGCCAGCTCTCCTGGCGCTTCGGCCACTGGCACCGCTCGCGCGCGGGGGTGCTGGACGCCTTCCTCCTGCGCTTCGCCGGCGACGCGGAGGGGCGCAAGCCGTTCCTCGAATGGCTGCGGGAGGACTATGATGCCCCCGGGCTGGCGCGGGAGTTCCGCGCCCGCCATTTCGCCGATTTCGTCACCCACCGCGTCCTGCGGCGGGAATAGGAGCGGCGGGAACAAGGGGGCCGTATGGATGTCACGCTGACGCTGCCGATCATGCAGTGGGAGGGTCCGTTCGACCCGCCGGCGCAGGAGGCGGCGATCGCGGCCCTGGAGGCGGGGCAGGTGCTGGTCCTGCCACACCTGGGCTTCGTTCTCACCGGCGCCGAGCCGACGCTGCTCGACCGTGGCGCCCTCGACGACAGCCGCAAGAACGTGAGCTTCGATCCGGCGACCGGTACCACGCTGGGCACCGGCTTCGCCGGCGCCGAGCTGGCGACGCTGACCGCGATGCTCGCGCGGTTCGGCGCCCAGGCCGAGACGCTGGTGCGGGGCCTGCTGCCGCGCTACGCGCCCACGCTGGAGCGCGCGCGGACGAGCTTCCGCCCCGCCGAGATCGCCGGGCGCGCCTATGCGCCGCGCAAGGACGACCGCCGGCTGCATGTGGACGCGTTTCCCACCCGGCCGATGCATGGCAAGCGCATCCTGCGCCTGTTCAGCAACATCGCCCCCGACGGCACGCCGCGCGCGTGGCGCGTGGGGGAGCCGTTCGCCGATTTCGCGGCCAAGTTCTTCCCGCGCGTGCGCGGGCCGCTGCCGGCGCAGGCCTGGGCGATGGAGCGGCTCGGGCTGACCAAGGGCCGCCGCTCGGCCTATGATTTCTACATGCTCGGGCTGCACGATGCGGGCAAGCTCGACCGCACCTATCAGACGGACGCGCCGTCTTATCCGCTGTCCTTCGCGCCGGGAACGACCTGGATGTGTTTCACCGACTCGGTGCTGCACGCGGCGATGGCGGGGCGGTTCGCGCTGGAGCAGACGTTCCACGTCCCCGTCGCCGCGATGGCGCGGCCCGAGCAGGCGCCGCTGCGCGTGCTGGAAAAGCTCGCCGGGCGGGCGCTGGCCTGAGCAGCGGCGGCGCTACCCGCGCCGCGCCTCCCCCGCCAGCCGCACCAGCTCGCTGCGCACCCCCATCGGATCGGCCACCGGCGCGGCCCAGGCGACGCGCAGCGTGCGCTCGCCGAGTGCGAGGTCGCAGCCGTCCACATCCGCCGCCACCATCCGCCACGCGCCTGCCATGCCGGACGCATGCCCGCCGATCGCCGCCATCGCGTCGGCGTGGTCGTCGTTGCAGTGGGAAATGATCCCCTCCTGCGCAGCCGCGACGGCCGCGACGGCCGCGGGGTCCGGCGTGAGGTCGGCCTGACGCAGCCGCGCCGCCCGCGCGAAGCCGCCCACGAACAGCGCGCCGAGCGGACGCAGGCGCCACAGGCCGAAATCGGCGAAATCGGCGTATATGGCCGCGTACGGGTGCAGCGCGAGCCAGCGGCGCTTCAGCGCGGCGTCCTCGATCGGCTCCGCGAGCCCGGTCACGGTCACCCGCGGCGCCGTCTGCGGGTTCGCATCCGCCGCCGGCCCGCTCACCATCACCGCCGCCCGCGGCTCGGCCCGCAGGTGGCGGGTGTGTTCGGAGAGGGTGGACAGAAACAGCAGCACCGC
>JAFKFJ010000053.1 GCA_017307335.1 Alphaproteobacteria bacterium
CCGTGCGGGACGCGCGCGCCGCTGAGATCGGCATCGAAGATCGACAGCAGCGTGCCGCCGCCCGGCACCGTCAGGCGGCGCAGCATCGCGGCCGCGTTGCGCGAGGAGGAGGCGAGGGCGAGGCGCAGCCCGGCATGCCGCAGCCCGACCGCGAAGCGCACCGCGTCTGCAAACGCCTCGAACGCGCCCTGCTCGATCAGCTTCTCGATCATCGCCTGCTTCTTCTCCGCGTACTCGGTGGCGCGCGCGTCGGCGTTGGGCACGCCGAGCCGCTCCAGCGCCGCGCGCGCCCCGTCCATGCGCCGCTTGCCGGCGACGTTGGCCTGATAGAACGCGGTGGTGAAGCGCGCGGGATCGGCGAAGCCGGCGAGCGAGTCGCGCCACGCCCGCTCATGCGGCGAGGCGACCAGCACGCCGTCGACATCGAAGATCGCGGCGTGCAGCGGCAGTTGCGGGCGGGTGCCCATCGCGTTCCTCCCCGTCTGGTTCCTCCCCGTCTGGTTCCTCCCCGTCTGGTTCCTCCCCGTCTGGTTGCGTCCCGCCTTCAGACGTTGTCGGCCTCCGTCGATCCGGCGTGCGGCGCCGAGGCGGCCTTGCCCCAGGTCCAGTTCCTGATCTCTGGCATGTCGTCGCCGTAGCGGGCGATGAACTCCTTGTGCTCGAGCAGCTTGTCGCGGATCGCCTGCTTCGCGTAGGCGGCGCGGGCGCCGAGGCGGGGCACCCGGTCGATCACGTCGCCCACGAGATGGAAGCGGTCGAGGTCGTTCAGCACGCACATGTCGAACGGCGTGGTGGTCGTGCCCTCTTCCTTGTAGCCGCGCACATGGATGTTGTCGTGGCCGTGGCGGCGGTAGGTGAGGCGGTGGATCAGCCACGGGTAGCCGTGGAAGGCGAAGATGATCGGCTTGTCCACCGTGAACAGCGCGTCGAAGTCGGCGTCCGGCAGGCCGTGCGGATGCTCGCTCGCCGGCTGCAGCGTCATCAGGTTGACGACGTTGATGACGCGGATCTTCAGCTCCGGCGCATGCTCGCGCAGCAGCGCGACCGCCGCCAGGGTTTCCAGCGTCGGCACGTCGCCGCAGCAGGCCATCACCACGTCCGGCTCGCTGCCGCGGTCGTTGCTCGCCCACTCCCAGATGCCGAGGCCGGCGGTGCAGTGGTGCACCGCCTCCTCCATCGTCAGCCACACCGGCGCGGGCTGCTTGCCGGCGACGATGAGGTTCACGTAGTTGCGGCTGCGCAGGCAGTGGTCGGTGACCGAGAGCAGGCAGTTGGCATCGGGCGGCAGGTAGACGCGCACCACCTCGGCCTTCTTGTTCATCACGTGGTCGATGAAGCCCGGGTCCTGGTGGCTGAAACCGTTGTGGTCCTGGCGCCAGACATGGCTGGAGAGCAGGTAGTTGAGCGAGGCGATGGGCCGCCGCCACGCGATGGCGTTGCACACCTTCAGCCACTTGGCGTGCTGGTTGAACATCGAGTCGACGATGTGGATGAACGCCTCGTAGCACGAGAAGAACCCGTGCCGGCCGGTGAGCAGGTATCCCTCGAGCCAGCCCTGGCACTGATGCTCGCTCAGCATCTCCATCACCCGCCCGTCGATGGCGAGATGGTCGTCGTAGGGTTCGGCCTTGGCGACCCAGGCGCGGTTGGTGACTTCGAGAACATCCTGCCAGCGGTTGGAGTTGTTCTCGTCAGGGCTGAACAGGCGGAAGTTGCGCGCGTCCATGTTGCACTTCATGACATCGCGCAGGAAGCGGCCCATCGCGCGCGTCGCCTCCGCCGTGACCGCGCCGGGGGCGGGAACCTTGACGGCGTAGTCGCGGAAGTCCGGCAGCCGCAGCTCGCGCAGCAGCAGGCCGCCGTTGGTGTGCGGATTGGCGCTCATCCGCCGCATGCCGCGCGGGGCGAGTGCCGCGAGTTCGGGGCGCAGGCGGCCGTCGGCGCCGAACTGCTCCTCCGGGCGGTAGGACTTCATCCAGGTTTCGAGAATGCGGACATGCTCCGGGTTCTCGTGCATTTCGCCCATGGGGACCTGGTGCGCGCGCCAGTAGTCCTCGGTGCGGCGGCCATCAATCTCGCCGGGGCAGGTCCAGCCCTTCGGCGAGCGCAGCACGATCATCGGCCAGCGCGGACGGCCGGAGAAGCCGCGGCTGCGGGCCTCGTCCCTGATGCGCCGGATCTCGGCAAACACGAGTTCCAGCGTGGTGGCCATGAGTTCGTGCATCGCCGCCGGGTCGTGTCCCTCGACGTAATACGGCGTGTAGCCGTAGCCGCGCAGCAGGTGGTCCAGCTCTTCGGGCAGGATCCGCGCAAGCACCGTGGGGTTGGCGATCTTGTAGCCGTTGAGATGGAGAATCGGCAGCACGACGCCGTCGGCGACGGGGTTGAGGAACTTGTTGGAATGCCAGCTCGTCGCCAGTGGGCCCGTCTCCGCCTCACCGTCGCCGATCACGCAGGCGACGACGAGGTCGGGGTTGTCGAACGCGGCGCCGTAGGCGTGCGAGAGCGCGTAGCCGAGCTCGCCGCCCTCATGGATCGAGCCGGGAGTTTCCGGCGCGACGTGGCTGGGGATGCCGCCGGGGAAGGAGAACTGCGTGAACAGCCGCTTCATCCCCGCCTCGTCGCAGCCGACGTTCGGGTAGACCTCGCTGTACGTGCCTTCGAGATAGGCGTTCGCAACCAGCGCCGGCCCGCCGTGTCCGGGGCCGGTGATGAAGATCATGTCCAGGTCGTGCTTCGTGATGATGCGGTTGAGGTGCGCGTAGAGGAAGTTCAACCCCGGTGTCGTGCCCCAGTGGCCGAGCAGGCGCGGCTTGATGTGCTCCTTCGCCAGCGGCCGCCTCAGCAGCGGGTTGTCGAAGAGATAGATCTGACCGACCGAGAGGTAGTTCGCGGCCATCCAGTAGCGGTTGATGAGGGTGAGTTCCTGGTCGGACAGGGTGCTCGGCATGGTGTCTCCCCTGGCAATCGTGGTTCCGCGTTTCTCGGCAGCACTCGGCCCCGGATAGGCTCCGCCGGCTGCCGCGCGTTGATCCACCTCAATCCTGGTGTCTGAACGCGCCGGCGTCACCGTCGCGGCGCTTCATTTGGTCGTATCGGCGCACCCGCGCCGCGGTTGCCCAGGTGCCCCAGCATCGGTTATTCCGCCCGGCATCATGGCGGTGGCGCGCCGGAACGCGGCGCCCGCCCCAGGACAATCCCCGCTTTCGGTCATCCCGCACGGCCCGCCCGCCGCTCCCTTTCGGGGGCGCGCGGCCCGTGCCGTTCGCACTGGAGCAAATCCCGATGAACGATCCCTCCCTGCTGGTCCAGGCGCTGAACGCGCTTGGCCTCGGTGCCTATGTGCCGGTCGCGCTGGCGCTGATCGGCCTCGCCTCGGCGATCGCCACCGTCTACCCGCCGGCCTGGCCGGGGGCGGCGATGCTGCACCGGATTGCGCTGCTGTTCGGCCGCGCGGCGCCCGCGACGCCCGCGGGCAGGGGACCCGGTGCCGGTGCCGGGGCCGGCGGGGGGACGGCGGCGGTGGTCCTGGTGTGCCTGGGCGCCGCGGCGCTCGGCGCCTGTTCCCCGGCGCAGGAGCAGGCCGCCTGCGCCGTCGATGCCGCCGTGGTGCCGGCGGCCGACGCGGCGCTGCGCACGAGCCCCGGCGCCGCGGCGGTGGCCGGCGCGGTGGATGCAGCCGCGGTGCACCCGGCGGTGCAGGCGGGCTGTGCCGCGCTGGCGGCGCCGGCCGCCGCGACGCCGCCCGGCTGAGGCGCGGGCCCGCATTTTCGCCGGATCGCCATGAAGCTCGAACCCTGGGCGAGGCGGGTGATGCGGCCGCGCGGGTTCGCGCCCGCGCCGCACCACCGCCTGCTGCTGGCCCATCTCGACCGGCTGGCGCGGCAGGCGGAGGGGCGGCTGATCGTGATGATGCCGCCGGGCTCGGCCAAGAGTACCTACGCGAGCGTGGTGTTCCCCGCCTGGTGGCTGCTGCGCCGGCCGCGCGCGCGCATCATCG
>JAFKFJ010000223.1 GCA_017307335.1 Alphaproteobacteria bacterium
CCCAATATGTGATTCAGTATCAGAGCGGCCGGCCGCAGCGGGAGGGAGCCGGGCTCTCGTTCTGGTACTTCGCGCCGTCGACCTCGCTGGTCGTGGTGCCGACGGCGAGCGTCAATGAGCCGTTCATTTTTCCCGAGGTGACCTCGGACTTCCGGGAGGTGACCGTTCAGGGGCAGATCACCTATCGCATCGCCGAGCCGAAGCGGACTGCGGAGCTGCTCGACTTCTCGCTCAACGCCAAAGGGGTCTATGGCTCGGAAGATCCACAGAAACTGTCGCAGCGATTGATCGATCAGGTTCAGGTCGTCATGCGCGCGGAAGTGCAGGCGTTGTCGCTAAAGGACGTGCTGGCTGCCGGCGAACTGCTCGTGGGCCGCGTTGCCGCCGCGCTGCATGATCATCCGGTGCTGCAGGCACTGGGTCTCGAACTCCTGAGCCTGTCGATCCTGGCGGTGAAGCCGAAGCCTGAGACCGCCAAGGCGCTGGAGGCCGGTGCGCGAGAAGCCCTGCTGCGCGGCGCCGACGAGGCGATTTATGCGCGCCGTAACGCAAGCGTGGAACAGGAGCGGACCATCAAGGAGAACGAGTTGGCGACGGAAATCGCCGTCGAGAACAAGAAGCGCCAGGTTCGCGAGGCGCAGATGGATGCGGAACGCTCGGTGCAGGAGCGGCAACTGCAGGCGAGGGCGGGATCGAGGGGAGCGGCGAAGGCAGGGGCGAAAGCGAAGGCGAGGGCGGAGAGGGAAGCGAAGGCGAAGCGACCGTCGCGCCGGCTGCCGGCCGGGGGCGCAGGCATGCCGGGGTCGATGCCCGCGGCGGCACCGGCGGGGGATGCAGCGTGCCGGCCGGCGAGGGCGAGGCGGGCGGGGATGAAGACGAAGACGGGGCCGAAGACGGGGCCGAAGATGGGGCCGAAGATGGGGCCGAAGAAGGCGGCGAAGAAGGCGGCGCCAGGGTCGCGTCGGCGAAGGTCGCCGTCTCCGCGGCGGGATCGGCCGGCGCAAGCCCGGCCTCGGCGCGCAGCAGCGCCGCCGCGCGCTCCACCAGATGCCCGGTCGGGAGGGAGGTCTTCTCCGGCATGTCAGGCGAATCCGTTATGGGCGAGAATGCGCAGCAGCAGCCCGCCATAGGCGGCGCCGAGCAGCAGCACGCCGCAGGCGAAGGAGGCGAGGCCGAACAGCCGGCGGCGCAGCGGCACCACCGCCGCGATCAGCGAAATGCCGCCCACCACCGGCAGCTCCATCCGGCGCAGCTCGTCGAGGGAATGGAAGGAGGTGTCGAACTGGAGCAGCACGAATGCGACCCCCACGCCGCCGGCGAGCCCGATGCCGAGCACCGCGGAGAGCAGCAGCACCCGGTTGGGGAAGGCCGGCACCTGCGGCACCTGCGGCGGATCGACCACGCGCAGCTTCACCTTCTCCGCCTCGGTGTCGGCGGCGGCGGCCAGGCGCATCGCCTCGCGCCGCGCGATCAGCTCGTCGTAGTTCTTGTGCAGCACATCGTAGTCGCGGTTGATGTCGGTGTAGCGCGCCATCAGCCCCGGCTGCGCGCGGGCGATCTTTTCCAGCCGGTCGCGGTCGCGGGTCTTGTCGGTGATCTGCTGGTTGAGCGAGGCGATCGCCGCCTGCAGGTCGAAGATCTGCAGCTTGAGCTTCTCGTAGACCGGGTTGGCGACCGAATGCGTCACCGCGCCGCGGCCGCCGCCGGAGTGGGTCTTGCGCGCCTCGTCGCACTGCGCGCGCAGGCGGATCACGGTCGGGTTCTTCTCGGTCATCGACGCCAGCGCGAGCTGGTAGTCCTGGCACGCCTTCGGCCCGCCCGCCGCATCGCCGCCGCCTCCGCCGCCGGGCTGCGATTCGGCGGCGATGGTGGGCTGCGTCTCGGCGAGCTGCTTGGTGGCGAGGTCGAGCCGCAACTGCGCCTGCTTGAGGCTGTCCTGCAGCCCCACGACCTGCGCGCGCGCGGTGTCGAGATGCGAGGCACCGCCCTTGTCGTCGGGCAGGATATCGAGGTACTTGCTGCGGAATTCGGCCCGCGCCGCTTCCGAGGCGCGCAGCTTGGCCTCGTACTGCCCGATCTGCTGCTCGAGGAAGAGGCGTGCGTTCTCCATGTCGGTGCGGTTGTTGCCGGCCTTGCTCTCGATGAAGATGGAGAGCACCGTCTGCACCACGTCGTAGGCAAGCTTCGGCCGCGTGCTGCGATAGCTGATCGTGAACAGGTTGCGCGTCTGCGGGGTGATGTGGATCGCCGAGGCGAGCGACTGCACCATGTTCTCGAGCTCGGCCGGCCCGCCCACCGAGAGCTCGAGGTCGGTCTTGGAGATCAGCTTCTCGAGGTTGGGGCGCGACAGCAGCGTGCGCTGCAGGATCTCAAGCTGGTTGGCCGGCGTGTTGTCGAGCGCGACGCCGCGCAGCAGCGGCGTGAGCACGGCATCGGCGTCCACGTACAGCCGCGCATTCGCCTCATACTGGTTCGGGATCGCGAAGGTCGCCGCCCAGCCGGCGAGGCAGAACACCCAGGCCAGGGCGAGCACGAGCCAGCGGCGACGCCAGAGCCCCAGCAGGTAGCGGCGCACCAGCGCCTGCATCTCCTGCATCGCGTGCGCTCCCTCAGAACCAGCTTTGCGGGATGATCAGCGTGTCGCCAGGCCGCATCTCGACATTCTGGCTGATGTCGCCGTCCTTGATCAGCGAGGCGAGGTGGACGTGGATGATTTCCTGCTTGTTGCCGACGCGGCGCACGATCACCGCGCGGTTGCCGGCGGCGTAGCGGGTCAGGCCCTTGGTCGCGATCAGCACGTCGAGCACGGTCATCCGGTCGCGGTAGGGCAGCGCGGCCGGTTCGGCCGCCTCCCCGATGACGCGGATCTGCCGGTCGAGCGGGCCCACGAAGTCCTGCACGATGATGGTCACGCGCGGGTCGCGGATGTACTCCTTGAGTTTCTCTTCGACTTCGTGGCCGAGCTGGGCGGGGGTTTTGCCTGCCGCCATGATGTCGGGCACGAGCGGCGTGGAGATGCGCCCGTCCGGCCGTACCGGCACGTCGGCGGAGAGCTGCGTGTTGTCGTAGACGAACACGTTGAGCTTGTCGCCCGGACCGATCACGTAGTCACCGCTGGCCGCCGGCGCCGGTCCCGTCACCGGCGGCGGAGCATCGGCACAACCGGCCGGACCGAGGGCAAGCAGGGGGCCGGTTAGCAGAAGCACGGCAAGCAAAGGCGCGGCGAATGCCGGCGCCCAGCGAGTCTTCATCACAGTCCCGCCTCCAGCACAGACGCCGCGAACAGGGGCAGGATAGGCGCGGAAGGGATCGAACCCCCGACCTCTGCCATGTAATGGCAGCGCTCTGCCACTGAGCTACACGCCTGCATGTTGCTGCATCCCTAACGGATCGCCGCCGGGTTAAAAGACAGTAAGAAACCGTCGCCGGCAGGGGACTTTGTTTATCACGTCGAACATTACGCAGGCAAGCGTTTGTGTGGGGGTTCTGTCGGCAACGAAATGAGCCGGCGGCCCCATCCGCCCCCGTCCCGCGGGGCGGAAGCCTGATAGCACCGGAACGGCAATTGTGACGGAACCCTTATCGTTGGGGTCCGGAGGAAATTGCTTGACCGTATCGTTAGCCCGTGCTCTACGCTGTCCCCCGTCACGGCCTGGCTATGGGGCTGCGGCGACCCCCGCGGTGGGCGGGTGGAGCAGCCGCCGGCCCCGGTGTGATGGGAGCCCCGACGTGATGGGGGCCCGGTGTTCCGCCGCACGACTGATCCGCATTCCGTTCGCGACCGCCGACCGCAGAGGCCATCTTGAGCAGCAACGATTTACGGAAAACCGGGCCCGCGCCCGCGTCCCGCCGTCCCCGCACCCTGGCGCTGGAGCAGCAGCACGAAAGCCGGCTGGCGCGCATGTTCGGCGAGCATCCGGCACCGGAATTGTTCGGCCTGTGGCTGATCGAGGTGGTGCTCGGCACGCTGCTACTCTACGGCCTGCTCTCCGCCGCCGACGGCCGCGTCGCCGGCAGCGCCACCGCGGCGGTGGCGCTGGCGCTCGGCTTCGGCCTCACCTCGGTCGCGGTCGGCCTCTACAGCCCGGACGCCTATCAGGAGACGCGGCAGTTGCTGATCAGCACCGCGGTCGGCGCGGTGCTGGCGTTTCCGATGGTCTGGCTGCTGGGCCACGTGCTCGGCGTGGAGTTCGCCGGGCTCTCGTGGGAAGGCCGGCTGCACGCCGTGCGCGCGCTGCTCGTCTGGACGCTGGCGCTGTTCGCGCTCCGGCTCGGCTTTGCCTATGCGGTGCGCGCGAAAGTCTTCACCCGCCGCGTGGTGCTGATCGGGTCGGATGCGGCGGTGGCGCGGCTGGCGGCGGCGATCCGCGCGCGCTACCACGGATTCTTCGAGGTCGCGGCGGTGCTGCCGGCCACGGCGCTGGCGACGCAGGGCGAGACGATGCTGCCGGCCGAGCGGCGCATCTGGGGTGCGATCATCGCCGGCGAGGCGGTGGATGCGATCCCGGCCCGCCAGCTCCTGCGCGCCCAGGCGCGCGGCGTGCGGCTGTTCACCGACGCCGATTTCTGCGAACGCCGGCTGCACCAGATCGCCGCGGCGTACAGCGTGGGCGCCGCGCCGGCGGACCAGGAACAGGCCCAGGAACAGGCCCAGGAACAGGCCCAGGAACAGGGGGGGCATTGGGCCGGCGCGGAGTGGCGCGGGCCGGCGGCGGGTGCGCTCGCCGCCGCGCTGCGCCGCAGTTTCGACGTCGCCCTCAGCCTCGGGCTGCTGGTCTTCACCCTGCCGCTGATGCTGCTCACCGCGCTCGTGATCAAGCTCGACAGCGCCGGGCCGGTGCTCTACCGCCAGGAGCGCGTGGGCCTCGGCGGGCGGAGCTTCACGCTGCTGAAGTTCCGCAGCATGCGCACCGACGCCGAGCAGCGCGGGCCGGTCTGGGCGGCGACCCGCGACCCGCGCGTGACCCGCGTGGGCGGCATCATCCGCCTCGTGCGCATCGATGAACTGCCGCAGTTGCTGAACATCCTGCGCGGCGAGATGAGCTTCATCGGCCCGCGTCCGGAGCGGCCGCATTTCGTTGCCCAGCTCGAGCGGGAGCTGCCCTTCTATGCCGACCGCCTGCTGGTCAAGCCGGGGCTGACCGGCTGGGCGCAGGTGAATTATCCGTATGGCGCCTCGGTCGAGGATGCACGGGCCAAGCTCTCCTACGACCTCTACTACGTGAAACACCGCAGCCTGGTGCTTGATCTGCTGATCCTGCTCGGCACGGTGCGCGTGGTTCTGTTCCAGCGCGGGGCCCGCTGAGCCCCGCTCCAACAAGCCGGCCCGGCAAACTTCTGAATACGCATTAATATTATCCTCAGATTGTACTCGGCAGCGTTGCTCCGACCCTCTATTTTGCAACGGGTCGATCACCGACGTGACGCAACGGACGAGGCACCGATCGGGTATGCGCAGGATCATCGTAGCCGTCGGCATCGTCGTGGTGCTGGTGCTGGTCGCCGCTGGCGGCTGGGTGGGCTATCGCCACTTCACGCGCGACCCGCTGGCCGAGGCGCGGCAGTTCATGGCCCACGGCCAGTTGCGCGCCGCCTCGCTCGCCCTGCGCACCCTCCTCAAGTCCGATCCCAACAACGCCGAGGCGCATGAGCGGCTGGGGGCGATCCAGCTCGTCGCCGGCGATCCGGTGGCGGCGGAGAAGGAGCTGAGGGCCGCCCAGGCGACCGGCTACAAGGGGACCGGCCTGCAGCCGCTGCTGGCCCGCGCAATCCTCGCCCAGGGGCGGGCGAAGGAGGTGCTGGCGACCTTCTCGCCCGACGGGCTGCCGCCCGCGGATGCCGCCGGGATGCTGGTGGCGCGCGGCATGGCGCAGCTGGCACTCGGCAACCTCGCCCCCGCCCGCGCCTCCGCCGACGCCGCCGGGCGGCTCGCGCCCAAGCTTGCCGATGCCAAGCTGCTCGCGGCCAGGGTGGCGCAGCGGCAGGGCGACCTCCAGGGCGCGCTCATCGAGCTCGACCGTGCACTGCAGCTCGATCCGGCCATGGTCGAGGCGCTGCTGCTGAGGGCGCAGCTCCTGCGCGCCACCGGCAAGACCGCCGCGGCGCTGGCGGCGCTCGACATGGCGGTGGCGGCGAACCCGAATGCGACCCTGCCGCAGCTCACCCGCGCCGAGGCGCTGCTCGCCGACAACCAGGACGACAAGGCGCGCGCCGACATCGACGCGGTGCTGAAGCGCGAGGCGAAGAATCCCGCCGGGCTCTACCTCAAGGCGCTGCTGCTGGTGCGGGCGAAGGACTGGGCGGGGGCGGATGCGGCGCTGCAGTCGGTCGCCCCTTTCCTCGACCGGCTGCCGCGCGGCGAGTACTACCTCGCGCTGGTCAAGTCGAACCAGAACCAGCCCGAGCAGGCGATGGAGGCGATCAACCGCTACCTCGCCCGCGCCCGCAACGACGCCGACGCCACGCGGCTGCTCGCCCGCATCGACCTGCAGCTCGGGCGCAAGCAGGATGCGGTGGCGGCGCTGCAGCGGCTGCTGCCCGCCGCCCCCGTTGCGCCTGCCGCGCCCGCCGCGGAGGACCCGGCGAGCCCGCAGGCGCTGACCCGGCTCGCCTCGCTCGACCTGGACGCGGGCAACACCGGCGGCGCCGAGCGCGAGCTCGAGCACTCGCTGGACAACATCCCCTCGGTGGCCGGGATCGAGGCGCGCAAGGTGCTGGGGGCGCTGCGGCAGGGCGATATCGACGACGCGGCGGCGGCGCTGCAGCGTCTGAGCGAGACGCCGAAGGTCGATCCGGAGGTGCTGGGCATCCTGACCAGCACGGTGCGGCTCGCCCAGCTCGACGTCGACGGGGCGCGGAAGGCGCTGGAGACGGCGCTCCAGGCGGCGCCGGATTCGGCCCGTCTGCGCCTGGAGCTCGCGCGCGTGCTCGCCATGCAGGGCCGGAACGAGGCCGCCGGCGAGCAGCTTGCCCTGGTGCTGAAGAAGGATCCGGGGAATCTCGGCGCGCTCGCCAGCTACGCCGACATGCAGGCGGCGACCGGCCATCTCGACCGCGCCATGGCGGCGGTCACCGCGGCGCGGGCGGCGCATCCGGAAAACCCGCTGCTCGCGGTCGCCTACGCGACCATGCAGGCGCGCAGCGGCGACTATGACGGCGCCTACGCGACCCTCGACAAGATCGGCACCTCGGGGCGGGGTGCCCGGGTGCAGGCGGTGCGGGCGCATTTCCTGATCGCCCAGGGCCGGGTCAAGGAAGCGGCGGAGATCTACCGCCAGATGCTGCAGGACGCGCCGAAGAGCCTCGCGCTGCGGCGGCAGACGGTGGACCTGCTGCTCGCCGCCAAGGAGGGCGACGCGGCACTGGCCCTCGCGCGCGACGGGCTGAAGCTCAATCCCGGCAACAGCGCGCTGCAGGAGATGGTGGTGAACGTCGCCTTCCGCGTCTCCGGGCTCGACGCGGCGCTGGCCGAGGCGGCGAAGCTGCGCGCCGATCCGGCCAACCTGCCGCTGGCGCGGCTGCTCAAGGGACAGGCCTATCTCGCCGCCGGCCGCCCGGCCGACGCGGCGGCGGCGTTCGGCGCCGAGATGGGCAGCGAGCCGTTCGGCGCGCTGGCCCTCGCCGAGGCGCAGGCCCTGCATGCCGCCGGCAAGCCGGACGCGGCGGCGGAGCGGCTGCGCGCCTGGATCGCCAAGGAGCCGGATGCGGCCGCCTCCGACATGCTCGCCTCCTTCGACATCGAGGCGCACCGGCTCGACGCGGCGCAGAAGGACCTGGAGACCGTGCTGGCGGCGCGGCCGAACGACCCGATGGCGCTGAACAACCTCGCCTGGGTCTATCAGCAGAAGCAGGACCCGCGGGCGCTGGCGCTGGCGCGCAAGGCGTATCTGCTCGCCCCCACCGGGCAGACCGCGGACACGCTGGGCTGGATCCTGGCCGGCGACGGGCAGGCGGAGACCGCGCTGACCCTGCTGCGCCAGGCGGCGGCGCGGCTGCCGGGCGATCCGTCGGTCGCCTATCACCTCGCGGTCGCGCTGAAGGATACCGGGAAGCCGGCGCAGGCGGCGACGCTGCTCGCCGCCGTGCTGAAGACCGACGTCAAGTTCGATGAGCGGGAGCAGGCGCGCCGGCTGCAGGAAGAGCTTGCCACGGCCGCGGCCGGCAAGTGACGCGCCCGCCGGCCGGACCCGCGGCGCCGGTCTGCTTCCTCGGTGCCGCGTACGTGCCGACCCCGGACCCGCCCGCGCGCCGGGCGGTGCTCTACGTCGTGGTCGATACCGAGGCCGAGTTCGACTGGGGCAAGCCGTTCGCGCGCGACCTCGTGCGCGTCAGCGCCATGGCCGTGCAGGAGCGGGCGCAGGCGATCTTCGACCGCTACGGCCTGCGCCCGGTCTATGTCGTCGACTATCCCGTCGCCTCGCAGCCCGAGGGGTTCGCCCCGCTGCTCGCGATCCTGCGGCGCGGCGGCTGCGAGATCGGCGCCCACCTGCATCCCTGGACCAACCCGCCGTTCGAGGAGAACGTCTCGCTGGTCAACTCCTTCCCCGGCAACCTGGCGCCGGAGGTGGAGGAGGCGAAGCTCGCCGTCCTGCTCGGCGCGATCCGGCGCAATTTCGGCGTGCGCGCGCGCTTCTACAAATCGGGCCGCTTCGGCATCGGGCCGAACACGGTGCCGATGCTGGTGCGCCACGGCATCGGCGTGGATTTCTCGATCCTGCCCGGCGCCGACCTGCGCGCCACCGGCGGCCCCGATTTCGGTGCCTTCCGCCCGGTGCCCTACCTGACCGCCGGCGGGCGGCTGCTGTCGTTGCCGATGACGCGCGGCCATGTCGGGCCGCTGGCGGCGTTCGCGGGCGCGCTGGAGCCGGTGCTCGACCGCGGGCTGGCGCGCGCGATGCGGATGCGCGGCAGCCTCTCCCGCCTCGGCCTGCTCAACCGGGTGACGCTGACGCCGGAGGGCACCAGTGCGGCGCGGCAGGTCGCGCTGATCGACACGCTCTACCGCAACGGCTACCGCCGCTTCGTGCTGTCCTATCACAGCCCGTCGCTGGCCGCCGGCCACACCTCCTACAGCCGCACCGAGCAGGACGTGCGCCGCCTGCTCGACGGGATCGAGGCGATCTGCCGCTACGTGCTCGGCCCGCTCGGCGGCGAGGCCGGCGATCCGCGGACCCTGCCGCCCCCGCTGCCGGCGGACGTGCCGCTGCCGGCGGCGGTCTGACGCAGGGTCGCGCGCGCAGAACCGAGACGCATGAAATTGGAAAACCCGATGGACGGATCTGCCGCTTTTCCCGCTCCCGCCCCCGCCCCCCCGGGTGCGGGGCTGCTGTTCATCCTCGGCGCGCCGCGGTCCGGCACGACATGGCTGGCGAAGATCTTCGACAGCCACCCCGGCGTGCTCTATCGCAACGAGCCCGACACGGTGCTGCGCGAGCCGCGCCTGCCGCTGCTCTGTCCGCCCGAGGAGATCGACCGCTATCGCGACATCGCGCGCGCCTATGTCGAGCGCCTGCTCGACGTGCGCACGCTCAAGACCGCAGGCTCGATGCCGGTCTTTGCCAAGCACTACGAGCTGCCGCTCGCGCATCCGCTGCGCCTGTTCTGGATCTACGCGCTGCAGGTCGCGCACGAGGTGCGCCGCGGGCGGGCGATCGCGCAGCGGCTGCCGGTGCCCGATCTCGTGCGTCCCAATCTGAGACGATCGGGGCTGCGCCAGCCGCCCATGGTGGTGGTCAAGTCGGTCAATGCGCGCGGCCTCGCCCGGCTGCTGCTGGAGGCCATGCCGGCGAGCCGGATCGTGTTCATCCTGCGCCATCCGTGCGGGCAGATCGCCTCGGTGATGCGCGGGCTCAAGAGCGGGCAGTTCTCGCCGCCCGACCGGGCGGAAATTCTTGCCACCGAGCAGGCGCGGCGCTTCGGGCTCGACGCCGCGCAGTTCAATCGTCTGGCGCCCGCCGAGCAATGGGCGTGGCACTGGGCGATCCTGAACCAGAAGGCGCATGACGAGCTCGGGGCCGACGCGCGCGTGCGGCTGGTGCGCTACGAGGATCTCGCGGCCGCGCCGGAGGCCGAGGTGCGCGCGCTGTTCGCCTTCGCCGGCCTGTCCTGGGACGCGCAGACCGCCGACTTCCTGGCCCGCAGCACGACCTATACCGGCGCCGACCGCTACTACCGGGTGATGCGCAACTCGCTCGCCGCGGCGGACAAGTGGCGCACCGAGCTGCCGGCGGAGGAGCAGCGGCGCATCCTCGCCATCACCGGCACCGTGCCGGTCGGCCGCCTGTTCGCGGAGCCCGCTCAGACATCCCCGGCGGTCGCCGAGACCGGCCCAGGCTGAGCAGAACCGGATTGAGCGGGCGCGCCGCTCCGCCGGCGCTCCAGCCGCCACGCTGCCGCCTGCCACGCCCGCGCGGCCGCGGCGCGCCAGGTGCCGGAGGTCCAGTGCGCGACGCCCAGGCGCGCGGTGCCGGTGGAGAAGTCGCGCTTGGCCTCGCTGTCGCCCTCGCCGCGGTCGATCAGCGCGAGCCCGAGGTCCGCCGCCGCCTGCAGCGTGCGCCACAGCAACAATCGGCCCGGCGAGACTTTCTGCGCCGCCGGATCATAGACGGGGAACCAGTAGTTCAGCACGCCGCCATGCCGCAGGCCGAGATGCTGTGCCAGCACGCGCCCGCCGGCGGCGAGCGTGGTCAGCAGCGGCCGGCATTCGGCCGTCGGCGCGGCCAGCAGCGCCTCGATCAGGCGCAGCCGGGTCGGGTCCTCGAACCCGTCGGCGGCGCCGGTGCGGTGGTACTGGGCGCGCTTGGCCGCGATCAGCGGTGCCACGGCCGCCCAGTCCGGCGCGGTGTCGATGCGGAAATCGAGCGTGCCGTAGTCGCGTTCCGCCCGGCGCAGCCGCCGCTCGGTATCGGCGACGAAGCCGCGGCGCCCGGCATTGAGGGCGTCGAGATAGGCCTGCCAGCCGCCACCGAGGTCGATGCGGTGGCCGATCCGCCATTCCGCGGCGCCAAGGCCGAACGCCGCCTGCTCCTCGGCCAGATGGGTCAGGAACAGGCTGCCCAGCCGGCAGCGGCGCAGCAGTGCCGCCGGCGCGATGGTGAAGCCCGGCGGCGCGATCAGCCCGGCATTGTCGCAGAACAGCCCGCCGATGCGCTCGGCGAGGCCGACGCGCGCATGCCAGCGGGTGCGGAACTGGAACGGCAGGAAGGCGCGCACCGTGCCGCCCTCATGCAGCACCGCCACCCGTGCGAGCCCGCTCGCCGTCTCGCAGGCGCGCGCGAAGCCGGGCGCGAAGAAGCCGCGCTGCAGCGCCGTATTTTCGGCAAGCCACCCGGTCCATGTCGCCAGTTCGGCGGCACCGAGCGCCGAGGGCGCCAGCAACTCCGCCTTCAGCATGATCCCTCACAATGCTGGCGCAGAAACGTTCGCCGGCTTATATTGGCGCACGGCCTGAGCATAGCCGTTATTGCCGCAGCCGTTGTTGCCGGGCGCGACCGGCCGAAGCCTTCAACCCGGTTCATCGTGTATGAGCGACAATACGCCTTTCTTCATCATCGGCTCCAGCCGGTCGGGCACCACGCTGCTGCGCATGGTCATATCAGGTCACTCGCGCATCCACATCCCGCCCGAGACCTGGTTCATGCTACCGCTGGTCGAGCGCCTGCCGCTCGCCGAACCGCTGAGCCCGGCGCAGGTGGCGGCCGCACTCGACATCATCGCGGGCCATGATCGCTGGCCGGACATGCAGATGGACGCGGCGAACCTGCGTACCGCGGTGGCGGAGCTGACCGCGCCGACGCTGGCCGCGCTGGTGGCGCCGGTCTATCGCCATCATCTCGCCGCCGCCGGCAAGCCGCGCGCGGGCGACAAGACGCCGCACTATGTCGGCATCGTCCCCGAACTCGCGACCGTCTATCCGGGCGCCAAGTTCATCCACCTGATCCGTGACGGGCGGGATGTGGCAATCTCCTTCGTCGATGCGCGTTTCCGCGGCCGGCCCTATCACGGCGCGCGCTTCGAGTGGACGCGCGCGGTGCGCCAGGGCATCGCCTATCGCGATTCCCGTTATGCCGCGCAGATCCTTGAAGTCCGCTACGAGGACCTGGTCGCCGATCTCGCCGGCACCGTGCACCGCATCTGCGACTTTCTCGGCGAGGCGTTCGAGCCCGGCATGCTGCACTTTCAGGAGCGCACCGAGCAGTCGCTGCCGGCGCGCGAGCGGCATCTCCACGGCAAGCTCAAGCAGCCGGTCTCGGCCGATGCGGCGGCGGTGTGGCGGCGCAAGCTCAGCGCGATGGAGTGTTTCCTGATGGAGGCGTCGCTGCATCGCGACCTCGACCGGCTCGGCTACCGGCGGCGCTACGCGGCGGCGGCGTGGCGGCCGCTGCTCGCCGGATCCGCGGCGGTCCTGCACGCGATGGCGCCGGTGCTCGACCGGGCGCTGCCCGCGCTGCGGCGGCGGCATCTCACCCGCGTGCTCTACATCTGACCGCGCTGAAGGAATCGCGCGGCATGCCGCCTGATCCGATGCGCGCCGCGGCGACGGTCATGGGCGGGCGCCCAGCGGCAGCAGCGGCGCCGGACGGCCCGCGCGTCACCGTGGTCATCCCGGCGC
Organism: Alphaproteobacteria bacterium; assembly: GCA_017307335.1. GTDB lineage: Bacteria > Pseudomonadota > Alphaproteobacteria > Acetobacterales > Acetobacteraceae > JAFKFJ01. The sequence continues at coordinate 12,611 of JAFKFJ010000223.1, forward strand.
GCGACGCGGCCGGCACCCTCGAACGCGCCCTCGCCTCGGTGCTGGCGCAGGACTGGCGGCCGCTCGAGGTGGTGGTGGTCGACGACGCGAGCTGCGACGCGACCGCCGCGATCGCCACGCGCCTCGCCGCGACGGCGGAGGATGTCGCGGTGCGCGTGGTGCGCCTCGATCCCGCGCGCGGCGCGGCCGGGGCGCGCAACGCCGGAATCGCGGCGGCCGAAGGCGAGATCATCGCCTTTCAGGATGCCGACGACGAATGGCTGCCCGGCAAGCTCACCCGCCAGGTCGCGCGGCTGCGCGCCGACCCGCGCATCCTCTTTGTCGCCTGCGGCGCGCGGCTGGTCGCGGCCTCGGGCGAGGATATCGGCGCGCTCTATGACGGGCAGACGCCGCCCGAGGGGGCGATGGCGTGGCGGGCGCTGCTCGCGCGCAACACCATCGCGACCCCGAGCGTGATCGCGTGGACGCGCGAGCTGCGGGCGCTCGGTGGCTTCGACACCAGCCTGCGCATCGCCGAGGACCAGGACATGTGGATCCGCCTCGCGATGCGCGGCCCGCTCGGCTACGTCGATGCGCCGCTGGTGCGCGTGCACGTGGCCGCCGACAGCCTCTCCAGCATCGGCCAGCGGCGCGGCTACCAGGATCAGCTCCGCTTCACGCTGCCGATGGTGCAGCGCTACGTCGCGATGAAGCGCAGCGAGCTTTCCGCGCGCGAGGTGCGCCGCATCCTGGGCGAGCGCTGGGGCCGGCTCGGCCGCGCCGCCTACACCTATCGCGTCTACGGCGCGGGGCTCGGGATGGTGCTGCACGCGATGCTGCTCGGCTACCGGCCGTTCGAGAACCTGCTGTTCCTGGCGAGCGCGGCCCCGCCGATGCGCTGGCTGAAGCGGCGGATCGGCATCGAGCGGGCATGAGCACGCTGGCCGCTTCGCGCGCCGCCCTGCGCGGGGTCGCGGCGGCGAGCGGGGCGCTGGCGCTGCGCCACCGCCTGCGCAACCGCGCGAGCCTCACCGTGCTGATGTTCCATCGCGTGGGCACGCCCGGCACGCCGGCGCTGCAGCATGCCGACGCGCGCTACACGCTCGCCGCGCCGCTGTTCGCCGCCGTGCTGCGCTTCGTGGTACGCCACTACGCGGTGGTGGGGCTGGAGGCGGTGCTGGCCAGCCGCCGCGGCGGGCCGCCGCTGCCGCCGCGGGCGCTGCTGCTGACGTTCGATGACGGCTGGGCCGACAACCTCGCCGTGGCGCTGCCGCTGCTGCGCGCGGCCGGGCTGCCGGCGGTGCTGTTCGCCGCCACCGACGCGCTGGCCGACCCGAGCCCGTGGTGGTGGCAGGAGGTGCTGCTGCGGGCGCTGCGCGAGGGGCGCGCCGATTTCGCCACCCTCGCCGGCATGCCGGGGGGCGTGGCGCCGCCGGAAGGGCCGGAGCTGGCGCTGCTGCTGCGCTACGCGGCGCTCGACCCGGCGGCGCGCGCGGCGGCGCTGGCGCCGTTCCTGGATGACGGGCTCGCCGCCGAGGGGCGGCACATGCTGCACCCCGCCGACCTCGCCGCGCTGGCGGCGGGCGGGGTGGCGATCGGCGCGCACGGGGCGGCGCACCTGCCGCTCTCGCTGCTGCCCGACGCGGCACCGGACATCGCCCGCGCGCGCGCGGCGCTGGCCGGCTGGCTGGCGGAGGGGGCGCCGGCCAGCCTCTCCTTCCCGCATGGCCGCTACCACCGCGCGGCGCTGGCGGCGACCTGGGCGGCGGGGTTCGCGCTCGCCTTCACCAGCGATGCCTGCCTCAACGCGGCGCCCGCCGGGCGGCCGGCCTCGGCGCTGCTCGGCCGCATCTCCGTCACTGCCGCCGCCATCACCGATGCCGCCGGCCGCTTCTCGCCCGCGCGCATGGCGACCTGGCTGTTCCATCGCCCGCTGCGCGCCCTGGACGCCGCCGCGGCATGACCGCCCCTTTCGTATCCGGGACCCTGGATGTCGGGCGCAGCCTGGTGCGCGGCAGCGCCTGGATGGTCGGGCTGCGCTGGGCGCTGCGCGGCCTCGGCCTGATCAACACCTTCATCCTCGCCCGCCTGCTCACGCCCGCCGATTTCGGGCTGGTGGCGATGGCGATGGTGGTGATCGGGCTGGTGGAGGTGATGGGCCAGTTCGGCCAGGGGCTGGCGCTGATCCGCCACAAGAACCCGACGCGCGAGGACTACGATTCCGTCTGGACGCTGAGCCTCATCATCGCCGCGGTGCTGACCGCGGTGCTGTGGTCGGTGGCACCGCTCGCCGCGCTCTATTTCCACGAGCCGCGGGCAGTGGGGATGATCGAGCTGCTGGCGCTGCGCACCGCGGTCGGCGGGCTGCAGAATGTCGGCGTCTACGACTTCCGCCGCGACCTGCGCTTCGACCGCGACTTCGCCTACCAGTTCATCCAGCGCATCCTCGTCGTCGCCATCACCATCGTCTGCGCCATCCTGCTGCGCGACTGGCGGGCGCTGGCGGCGGGGATTCTCGGCGGGCAGGTGCTGGGCGTGATCGCCAGCTACATCATGCACCCGTACCGGCCGCGCCTGTGCGTGCGGCGGATCCCCGACATCCTCGGCTTCTCCGGCTGGATGCTGGCGGTGAGCATCGCGCAGTACATCAACGGCCGCGCCGACCAGTTCGTGGTCGGCGGCATCGCCGGGCCGGCGGCGATGGGTCTCTACAACGTCGCCGCCGATGCCGGCACCGCGCCGGCGATGGAGATCACGCTGCCGGTGACGCGCGCGCTGTTCCCGGTGTTCGCGAAGATCCGCGACGACGCGGCGGCGGTGCGCGGCGCGTTCCTCAACCTGTTCGGTGCCGTCTGCATGATCTCGATCGCGGTCGGCGTCGGCACGGCGCTGGTCGCGCATGACTTCGTCGCGGTGGCACTCGGCCCGCGCTGGATGGCGGCGGTGCCGCTGGTGCGGCTGCTGGCGATCGCGGGCGGGCTCTACGGCATCATGCACGCGGCGATCCCGGCGATGAGCGCGCTCGGCCATGCCCGGCTCTCGGCGCAGGTCACGGCGAGCCGGGCGCTGTCGATGGTCGCCGCCGTGGCGGTGGCGGCGGCATTCGGCGGCATCGAGACCATCGCCTGGGCGCGCGTGGCGGTGACGCTGGTCTTCATCCCCGGCATCTTCTTCACCATCGCCCGGGTGCTGCCGGTGAGCCTCGGCGACATCGTGGAGCGCACCTGGCGGCCGCTGATCGCGGGTGCCGCGATGACGGGGGCGGTGATGGCGGTGCACGCGGCGCTGCCGGCGATCCCGCCGCTGCGGCTGCTCGGCGACGCGGCGGCGGGGGCGGCGAGCTACACCGCGGCGCTGCTGCTGCTGTGGTGGCTCGCCGCCCGCCCGCCGGGGCTGGAGGCGACGGTTCTCGCCCGCGTGCTGCCCCATCTGCGTCGGGTGCTGCGGCGGCGCTGACGCGGGTCGCCGCCTCAGGCGATGCCGAGCAGGTCGAGCCCGAAGAAGGCATGCGCGGCGCCGCCGGCGACGACCCGGCGGCGCAGCGGCGCAGGCAGGGCGGCGATCGCCGCCTCGCACGCCGCCATCGCGCCCACCGGCAGCCGCAGGCGCATCTGCCGCGCGCCGACGATGGCGTGCATCCGGCGGAACCCGGCGGCACGGAACAGGGCGGCGAGACTGCGGTAGTCGTATTCGCGCAGGTGGAATCCCTGCGCCTCGTAAGCGAAGTAGACCGAGATGTCGTGCGGCCCGGTCAGCCGGCTCGGCGTGCGGCACAGATAGGCGCCGCCCGGGCGCAGGACGCGATGGATCTCGCGCAGCTGCGCCGCCGCGTCGTCGGGGTGCAGATGCTCCATGAGCTGGTTGGAATAGGCGAGGTCGATGCTCCGCGCCGGCAGGTCGAGCGCCGTGCCGGCGGTGGGCACGAAGCGGAAATTGGCCGGCGCGCGGGCCGGGTCGATCAGCCGGTCGGTGACGTCCACGCCGTAGGCGGCGGCGCAGTGCGGGGCCACGGCAAAGCTCAGCGCCGCGTCGCCGCAGCCGATCTCGAGGAAGCTGCCGCGCCCGGGCAGCAGCGGGCGCAGCAGGGCCCGCTGCCGCGCGATCCGGTCGGAGTCCGCTGCCCGGCTCTTGGTGTTCTGCGGATGGTCGGGCAGGCTGGAGAACAGCGTGTCGTAGAGCTGCTGATACAGCACCGGCCGCTCGGCGCCGGGCGCGTTGCGCAGCCGGGCGGCGAGCGCCGCCTCAAGCTCGTAGTGCGCGCGCAGGCGTTCGACGCTGCGCGGCTCGTGGTTGCGGGCCTGCAGGCGGGCGAAATCCGCGCGCGGCTGGACGCTGGTCATGCCGAACTCCGCTGTGCCGGCCCGACTATGCTGACCGGCTGCGGCCGCGTCCACTCCGGCCGTTCAGGCAAACATGCCGCTCACAAGCTGCGCTTTGGCAACACCGTCGAGCGTGACGCTGTGTGCCGCCGCGAGGTGCAGCACCGCGTTGCCGCCGCCGTCGGTGGTGGCGCCGGCGATCAGGCTCGCGATGGTCGCGCCGGTCACGTGCAGGTGGTCGGTGCCGATGCGGAAGCCGGCGATGACGTCGCTGCCGATATCGGTGGTCGCGAGGTCGAAGATGCCGGCGCCGGTGCCGCTCTGCATGAAGTCATCGCCGCTGCCGCTTTCGAACACGGTCGTGCCGGTGGCGCCGAACAGGTCGTCGTTGCCGGCGCCGCCGATCAGCACGGCGGCCATGGAGTTGCCGCCGAACAGCAGGTTGATCCCGCTGCCGCCGGTGATGCTGACGGGGGCGGTGCCCTTCTCGTAGACGAGCTCGTCGGTGCTGCCGCCGGTGACGGCGGTGGTAGCGGTGTCGGTGCGGATGGACACTTCGCTCGCGGTCAGCAACTGCCCGTCGGCGAGGCGCGGCACGATGTCGTTCATCGGCTGGGCTTGCAGATAGGCAGGCGTGACGGCGGTGGCGTAGGCCGAGAGCCAGCCATAGGCCGCGATCGCCTGGGTCGAGCCGGTATAGGTGATGCTGCTCGCCAGGGCCGCTTTCGCCAGGCTCTGGTAGTCGGCATCGCCCAGCAGGCTGCCGGGGGTATTGGTGAACCACCCTGCCGCCGCGTTCGCAGACTGCAGTTGCGCCCAGGTGGTGTAGTCCTCGCCGGTCTTGGCGTCGGCGAGCTGGGTCATGTACTGGATCGCGTTGGTCGGGTCGAAGCCGTTGGCGGCGTTGGTGAACAGGCCGGCGATGAAGTTGGTCTGCCACGCGAGCAACTGTGCCGCACCGGGAATGCCGAGCCCGGCGGCGAGGCCGAACGACGTGGCGAGCATGTTTTCCTGCCACAGCGCGTAGGCGCCCGGATAGCGGGAGTCGCTGGCGGGGAACCAGCCGGCGAGCTGGCCCTCCTGCGCGGTCAGCGCGGGGAGCTGGCCGAGCAGGGTCTGGATGGTGTTTTCCGCGATCTGGGTGAAATACGCCTTCATCGCCGAGCCGTCGGGATTGGCGCTCGCCGCCTCCACCACCTCGCGCAGGATCCAGGCGTTCATGCGCGGCTGGTCGCTGGCGTTGACAACGATGCCGGTCCCGTCCTGCCGCGCGAGCGGGTTGATCGCGAGCACGTCCCAGGAGGCTTCGGCGTTGAGCTGGTCGAGATAGACGCGGTCGCCGGTCATCAGATAGGCGACGTAGGTCATGTCCGGCTCGTGCGAGGCGTCCGGCGTCCAGCCGGAGGCGCTGCTGGGGCCGGTGAGCGGCAGTTGCGTCAGCGCCTGCGCACCGCTCGCGCTGACCTGGTGGGCATCGGTGTTGATCCAGAGCTTCGGATAGTCGGTCGCGGTGAGATAGCCGCCGGTCGCGGGGTCGGCCATGTGCCACGGGATGCTGCCGGCGATGTCGGCCTGGGCGAGCGCGTATTGCGCGGCGCTGGCATTCTGGGTCAGCAGCCACGCCGCCGTCCAGCCGGCCTGCGGGCCGATATCCGGCCGCCCGCCGGTGAAGGTCATGGTCTTGGTGAGATAGCCCGCGCCGAGGATGCCGAAATTGGAGGAGCCGAGGCGGGAGGCCTCGGTGCTGATGGTGCTGCCGGCGATGCCGACGGAGAGGTCGAAATTGGGGATGGCGCCGGTGGCCTCGAGGGCGGCGATGTCGTGCTGGACGTTCACCTGCGGGGCGCCGTTGCTCCAGACCTGCTGGTCCCAGGTCTGATACTGGTACTGGGTGATGTTGCTCTGGCTGAGGACGGTCTTGCCGTTCTGGGTGATGGTGGCGCTGTAGGTGACGGTGCCGCCGCTGGCCTGCATGGCGAGGTCGTTGTTGAAGCCGACATCGGTCATGGTGGAGCCGTCGGCGTAGCGGCGGATGTCGAAGGTGAGGTGCAGGGACCCGGTGACCGGGACGTCGATGCGCATCTCGGTTGCCTGCGGCCCCTGCAGCCAGGTGGCGGCGGTGCCGCTGGCGAGGGCGGCCTTGAGCAACTGGCCGACATTGAAGGCATAGGTGCTGCCGCCCTGCACGGCGACGGTGACGATCGTGTTGTAGACGGCGGGGTTTTCGAGGGCGGTGATGTCGACGGGGGTTGTGGCGCCGGAGGGGCTGGCGAGGGCGAGCATGCCGCCCGCGGTGGCGCCGGCGGCGAGGGCGGGCTGCATGAGGGTGAGGACGGCGCTCTGCACGGCGCCGTCGGCGTAGCGTGTCTTGACGTCCATCTGCACGGCGACCTGGGTGCCGTTGATGGTGGCGACGAGGGTTTTGCCGGCGGGCACCTGGCCGTCGGCGAAGTTCATGGCGAAGGTGATCTCGCGCGCGGCCAGCGCGGCGCCGGTCGGGTTCTGCAGGTTGAACCCCACCACCTGCCCCGAACCGCTCGCCTGCGGCACCGACACTTCCTTCACGCCGCTCGACGTGGGCGTGGGCGTGGGTGTCGGCGTGGACGTGGACGTGGACGTGGGTGTGGGTGTCGGCGTAGGCACCAGCGTCCCTGCGTTGGCGACGCTCACGTATGACCATTTGGGCGTCGTGCTGCCGCCGGTGATCACCAGCCGCGCGGCATCGACGCCACCCTGCAGCACGACGCCGCCATAGGTGGTACCGTCATAGGTCAGCGACTGGACGGCGAGTTCCTTCGCGCCCTTCACGCTGTGCACGTCGTCGAGGAAGGCGATGGCGATCTGTGGCGCGGCGCCGAAGCTGCCGGTGAAGGTGAAGGTCTGCGACTCGCCCGCCGCGAGCAGGGCGGTGACGGTCTCGACCCCGCCCTGCTGCACGCCGTTGACGAACACCTTGAACTGCGCGTCGAGCGCAGCCGGGATTTCGGCGAGCGCCAGTGTCAGCGTGTCGGGGCCAGGCGTCCCGATGATGATCGTGTCGTCCGAAGTGGTCGAAGTGCTGGCCATTGGCGCGCCCCTGATTTCCCCGCCGACGAGAAGAACTGTCGGTGTGTTCGCCCCCGCTCGGGCGTTTTCTGTCGCAGGGACGCTACAGGCGCGGAGACACGGCAGTAAATCTCACAAGATAAAAAGAATCAGAAAGCGTGAAGAACAGATTCGCGAGCTTCTAGACTCCGAGTCTTACTTATATAGCGAGAATCAGAAACAATCTATACGAGATCGCGTGACGCGTTATTGACAATAGACAAGTAATTCTCGCCTGTGGGTCGAATTCGGGCCGGCGATCCCTGATCGCTGGGCAAACGGCACCGCGGCGCCTATCCGCGTTGGTTGCCGATCCGGTCAGGTGATTCAGGCGTCCGGCCGGCTCATCGCCGGCGTTCACCGGTTAGAACGGGATGAGTTCGCTCGCGCTCACTCAACCCGTTCCAGCTCTTTGATCAGAGCATGATTCAGACCTCCGGCGATTCCGCCTCCGGTCATCATGCTCTACACCGGCAGCTGCACCCGCGCGCGCAGCCCGCCGAGCGGGCTGTCCTCCAGCACGATGTCGCCGCCATGCGCGCGCACGATGTCGCGCGCGATGGTCAGGCCGAGGCCGGTGCCGCCTGCGGCGCCGGATGCGAACGGCCGGAACAGGCTTTCGCGCGCATCGGGCGGAATGCCTGGCCCGTCGTCGTCCACCGTCACCTGCACCACGCGGTCGTCCTGCTGCATCGCGCCGAGCGCGATTCGGCGTGCGTGACGTCGCGCGTTGTCGACCAGGTTGGTCAGCGCCCGGCGCACAGCATCGGCGCGCAGCGGCAGCACGAGGGCGGACGGCGCCTCCACCTGCACCTCGGCGCCAGTCCGCCGCGCGCCCGCCGCCACCTCCTCCAGCACCACCGCGAGATCGGTGGGACGCGCCTGCTCCACTCGCTCACCGCGCGCGAAGGCAAGGTAGCTTTCGATCAGCCGTTCCATCTCCTCGACATCGGCGCTCATCGCCGCCACGTCATCGCTGAGTTCGCGGCCTGCCGGCAGCATCGCCAGCGCGAGGCGCAGGCGGGTGAGCGGCGTGCGCAGATCGTGCGAGACGCCGGCCAGCATCTCCGTTCGCTGCTGGAGGAAGCGGCGGATGCGCTCCTGCATGCGGTTGAATGCGGTGCCGGCCTGACGAACTTCCGACGCGCCCTCGGGCTTGATCGGTCCCTGGTCGCGTCCCATGCCGAAGGCCTCCGCGGCGTCGGCGAGGCGGCGGATCGCGCGCACCTGGTTGCGCATGAACAGTGCCGCGATGCTGAACAGCAGCAGCGCCGAGCCCAGCACCCAGGAGAGGAACAGCACCAGCGTGCCGGTGTACAGGCGCTTGCGCGGCGCGAGCACATCCAGCACGCCGCCGGGAAGCTGCACACGGATGCGCACCGACTGATCGTCCGGTCCCGCCTCCAGCCGGAAGGGCCGGCCGACGCGGTCATGCAGCGCGCCCACAAGCTCTTCATCGATCGTCGGCTTGCCGCCGCCATCGAGCCGCGCCCCCGGCTCGAAACGCGCGAGCAGGTCGAGTTCCTCGAACGCGGTGCGCAGGATCCAGTCGCGGTCGGCCGGCCGCTGGAAGCGCTGCAGCCCGTCGACAACCATAGCGATCTCGCCCGCGACGGAGGCCGTGAAGCGCCGCGAGACCAGGTTCAGGTGGCTGCCGTAGAAGATCTGCACCGCGACCGCGAGCACGATCACCAGCGGGATCAGGATGATGAGCAGGCTGCGGCCGAGCAGCGTGCGCGGCAGCACGCGCTTGACGACATGGCTCTGCGGCGGCAGCGGCAGGCGCATCGGTCAGTCCGTCCCGCTCATGGCAACGCCTCGAACCTGTAGAGCTGGTAGCCGTCGCGCAGCGAGCGCAACAGCGTGGCGAGCAGCCAGCGCGGGATCGGCACCGCGCCCTGCGCCACCGCCGCGCCGGGGATCGACTGCCGCCCGAGCAGCCGGTAGCCGGCGGTGGTCACCGATGCGGCCGGCTCGTCGGACAGTTCCCCGAACGCACCGCCCAGCGCGCGGATGCGTGCCAGCAGGGCGCCGCCGAAGCGGCGGGCGAAGCGCCGTGTCATCAGGTCGCAGAGCAGCGTGTGGCCCGCCAGCGCGGCCCGCAGCGTCGCCAGGCTACCCTGCAACTGCGCGGCGGCGAGGTACATGCTCACGCCCTCCATCACCACCACCGCCGGCCCGCCATCGGCGTGCGCGCGCAACTGCGCCGCGAGGTCGGCGGGGCTGAAATCGGTCGCGAGGCGGCAGAGCGCGTTCGGTGCCTCGGCGGCGGGCAGCACCGCTTCCTTGCGCGCGAGCAGGGCGGGTTCGTCGAATTCCAGCCAGGTCCCGCCGGTCAGGCGGAACGCGCGGGTGTCGAAGCCGCAGCCGAGCAGCACCACTCGGAGGTTGCGGTGCTCGGCGAGGCGGGCGCGGAGGATGTCGTCCACCAGCCGGTGGCGGACGATGTTCGAGCCGTTGGGTGCGCGGAGCCCGGCGAATGGTGCGAAGATCGCCTCCGCCTCGGCATCCATGAAGCGTTGCGCCAGATGGTCGTTGCAGATCGGCCGCGGGCTCGCCGCGTCGCGGGCGCGCACGCCGCAACAATAGTATGCGGTCGCGGCAATCGGGCTGACGACGGCGCCGTGCCCTGAAGGGTCCGCCATCGCCCCAGTATCGGCCGCCCCGCGGGCCCGGACAAGGCCGCGGGGCGGGAGCGGTCAGAACGGCATGCGGGCGCTGACGATCCAGGCGTGGTTGTAGAGTGGCGTCAGCGCCGGTTCGGTCTGCAGCTTCGGCGTCACGGCGAACTGATAGCCGGCGCCGATCGCCGCGTTGACGCGCCCGACCAGGTGGAAGCGGCCCAGGACCAGGCCGGGGGTGAGCATGAGCTGCGTCTTGCCGTCACGCACGCCGCCGAACCAGTGCGTCAGGTTGGTCTCGAACTCCGGCCAGAAGTACTGGGCGAAGTGCAACTGCAGCGCCATGTTCCAGAGCATCGCATAGCCGATCACGTCGCCGTGGGAGGCGGGCATCGCCATCGACAGGGTGGACTGGATGTCAAAAGGCCCCCAGCCCTTGCCGCCGGCGATCGTGGGCGTGACGATCCAGGCGTTGTTGCTGAACGCCTCCGACCCGACGGGTGCCTGCAGGCCGAGGAACGCGGTGACGATGTAGTTGCCGGATTCCTCATTCGCGCTCAGCAGCCGCTGCTTGACCACCAGGAACGGCCAGTCGCCCCAGCCCGATGCTGGATTATGTTCGGTGCGTACCAAGTAGGCCGGAACGTTGATCAGGACCTCGTTGGTGGTCGTCGGGATCAGTTCCAGACCCTTGCCGGACCCGTAGCTGTCCACGTCGGCGCCGTTGCCGAGGCTCTGCCAGTACTGGTCATAGCGCACCTCCTGTTCCAGCCGCGGCGTCACCGTGACGAGCGGGGTCATCCAGTGCGGCTGCGTCGCCCGCGCGTAGTCGGAACGGACGAACCAGTTCTGGAAATAGCCCGAGATCCCGCTCTCGTAGCCGAGCTGGCCGTTCGAGGGCGTCGGGGCGGGGGTGTACGGCTGCTGGTCGGCGCGAGCCGTTTCGACTCCGGACAGATAGCCGGCAATACTCAAGGCTGCCGCGGCGGCGGCGAACAGGCGACGGGGCATGGCATTGAACTCGCTGTAGTCTTTAGGACATAGCGACACTTTCAGAAGATGGCGCACCTGACAAGGGGGGTCAGGCCGTCAGGCGCCCGGTTTCAGCACGTAGCCGCGGCCGCGGACGGTGTGCAGGAACCGCGGCTCGCGCGGGTCCTGTTCGATCTTGCGCCGCAGCCGGGTCACCTGCACGTCGATCGCGCGCTCGCCGGTGTCGCCGATGCCAAGGG
>JAFKFJ010000054.1 GCA_017307335.1 Alphaproteobacteria bacterium
CGCCGCGCGACGGCGACGCGCCCCGGGCGAGGCCGGGGATCGGCAGCTCGGGATCGCGCGGGGGCGGCGGCGCCTCGTCGGCCTCGGCCCGCTCGCTGGCCGGCGGGGGCGGAATGTCATCCGACAGGCGCCCGCCGCCCTCGCGCAGCAGGCGCTGCACCCCCTTGATGGTATAGCCCTGGATATAAAGCAGATCAGAGATCCGCCGCAGCAGCGCGATGTCGTCAGGCCGGTAGTAGCGTCGCCCGCCGCCGCGTTTCAGCGGCTTCACCTGGGGAAACTTCGTCTCCCAGAAGCGCAGGACGTGCTGCGGGATGTGCAGTTCGTCCGCCACCTCGCTGATGGTGCGGAACGCGGTGGGGGCCTTCTTCAGCCGCGCCCGCGTCTCGAGCTCGTCGGCCTCGATCGGTTCCGGCGCGTTCATTCATCCTCCCCGACCCCGACCGGGGGGATGACGTGGTTCACATGCGCCTTCAGCACCTGGCTCGGCCGGAACACCAGCACCCGTCTGGGCAGGATCGGCACTTCCACGCCGGTCTTCGGATTGCGTCCGATCCGGCGCCCCTTCTGGCGCACAGAAAAGGTTCCGAACCCACTGATCTTGACCGACTCTCCCGCTTCCAGCGCCGCGCTCATGCGGCCCAGCACCGTCTCCAGCAACGAGGCGGATTCGTTCCGCGACAATCCGACCTGGGCGTAGATCGTCTCCGCCAGATGGGCGCGCGTGATCGTGCTCATGCAGCGACGCTAGGCTGAGGGTGCGCCCGGCGTCAAGAAAAGTGAAAAAGCAGGCGCTTCGCCGCGGCGGTTAGAGCCGGACCAGCGCCGAGCCCCAGGTAAGCCCGCCGCCCAGCGCCTCCAGCAGCACGAGCTGGCCCGGCCGCAGCCGCCCGTCGGCATGCGCCTCGGCCAGCGCCAGCGGGATGGAGGCGGCGGAGGTGTTGGCATGCCGCTCGATCGTGCGCACCACCCGCTCCACCGGCAGGTCGAGGCGTTTGCGGATGCCTTCGATGATGCGCAGGTTCGCCTGGTGCGGCACCAGCCAGTCCACCGCCGAGCGATCGAGCCCGTTGGCGGCCAGCGCCTCGTCCACCGCCTCGGCAAGCCGCAGCACGGCGTGGCGGAACACCTCCTTGCCCTGCATCTTCAGGTGCCCCGGCCGGTCCGGCCGCCCGACCGCGCCATCGACATAGAGAATATCGCCGAGCCTGCCGTCGGCATGCAGGTGGGTGGAGAGGATGCCGCGGTCGCGGCCGGTGCCCTCGCCCGTGCCGGCGCGCAGGAACACCGCCCCGGCGCCGTCGCCGAACAGGACGCAGGTGCCGCGGTCCCGCCAGTCCAGGATGCGCGAGTAGACTTCCGAGCCGATCACCAGCACCCCGCGCGCCTGGCCCACGCGGACCAGCGCGTCGGCGACCGACAGCGCATAGACGAACCCGCTGCACGCGGCCGAGAGGTCGAAGCCGAAGCCGTGCGCGCCGAGGGCGGCCTGCACCCGCAGCGCGGTCGCGGGGAACGCCTCGTCCGGCGTCGCGGTGGCGAGGATGATCGCATCGACATCCGCGGCCGTCGCCCCCGCGTCGGCGAGAGCGGCGGCGGCGGCGCGGGTCGCCATGAAGGCGCAGGTCTCGTGCGCTTGCGCGATATGGCGCGCGCCGATGCCGGTGCGCTCGCGGATCCAGGCGTCCGAGGTCTCCAGCCGCTGCGCCAGTTCGTCGTTGGTGACGACGGTCTGCGGCAGATAGGCCCCGATGCCGGCCAGCAGCGCCCGCACCACCGGCCCGCCGCCACGCTCCACGGCGGCGGCGCGCCTAGCGGGCGGCGGCGACGCGGGGGGAGCCGTGTCCGTTGCCAGATCCATCGCCGGGTCCCAGGGCTTGCGGCAGCGCGATCCGGGCCAGTCCCTCGCGCATGCGTTCGTTGAAATGATGCACCACCATATCCATCCCGACGTCAATGGCGTGCGCGAATCCATACGCGTCCGCGCCGCCGTGGGATTTCACGACGACGCCGTTGAGCCCGAGCATCACCGCGCCGTTGTAGCGGCGCGGGTCGAGCCATTCGCGCAGCCGGTCGAGCCCCGCCCGCGCCAGCAGGTAGCCGAGCCGGGCCGCGAGCGACGAGGCGAAGACCTGGCGCAGCAGCGAGCTGATGAGCTTCAGCGCCCCCTCGCCCGTCTTCAGCGCCACGTTGCCGGTGAAGCCGTCGGTCACGATGACGTCGGTGGTGCCGGCGGCGATGTCGTGGCCTTCGACGAAGCCGTGGAACTGCGCGGCGAGATAGCTCTCGCGCAGGACGTCGGCGGCCTGGCGCACGCGCTCATCGCCCTTCATCTCCTCGGCGCCCACGTTCAGCAGGCCGATGGTCGGTGCCGGGAGCCCCAGCACGGTGCGGGCGAACACGTCGCCCATGACGGCGAATTCCACAAGGTTGCGGGCGTCGCAGGCGACGTTGGCACCGAGATCGAGCATGACAAGGTCGCCGCGCGCCGAGGGGCTGATCCCGGCCATCGCCGGGCGGTCGATGCCCGGCAGCGTTTTCAGCACGATCTTCGCCAGCGCGAGCAGCGCGCCGGTGTTGCCGGCAGATACCACGCCCGCCGACTCGCCCGCCGCAACACTGTCGATCGCGACGCGCATGGACGCGCCGCGCAGCCGCAGGGCCGCGGTGGGCTTCAGGTCGCCGGGGATCGCCTCCGGTGCATGGCGCACGGTGCAGTGCGCCGCGGCGCGCTTCTGCCGCCGCAACATCGGCGCCAGCCGCTGCTCATCGCCGATCAGGAGGAAGCGGGCCGCAGGATGACGTTCGGCGGCGAGTGCAAGGCCGCCGATCACCATTTCCGGCGCGTGGTCGCCGCCCATGGCGTCGATCGCCAGCGTGAACGTATGGCTCACGGCCGTCCCCTCCCGCGGGACCGGCGGCTCAGGCGCGGACGGCACCCTTCAGGGGCTTACCGGCCGCGATGACTTCGCGCCCGTCATAATGGCCGCAGTGGCTGCAAATATGATGGGGACGCTTCAACTCGCCGCAATTCGGACACTCGGCGTGCGCCTCGCGGGGCAGGGCCTCGTGGGACCGGCGCATGCCCCGCCGCGAGGGCGAGGTCTTTCTCTTCGGGACGGCCATGGGACACTCCGGTCTGGGTGACGACCCGGACCGGGCCGGAGCAAGGCGGTGGGCCTGGCTGCCGGGCGGGCGGCGTCACGGTCTGGCAATAGCGCGAGCGCGCGCGTCTAGCAAAGGGGGGCCAGCGCCGCAAGGCTGCGCCCGGCCGTGGATATGCTAACAGGGCGCGCAGGGGAACAGCCCGCACATCCGGCGGCGGCCGGCCGGCGAACCTGGGGGCGCGATTCCCGTTTCAGCGGAGTCAGGAGCATCGGAATGACCAAGCATCAGTCCGCGAAGGAAGCCCACGTGCGCGAAAAGCTTGCCACCCCCACCGACCTCAAGCCGGAGGCGACACGCGACATCTCGGGGGCGCTCAGCGCCCTGCTGGCCGACGTATTCGCGCTCTATCTCAAGACCAAGAACTTCCACTGGCACATGAGCGGGCGGCATTTCCGCGACTATCACCTGCTGCTCGACGAGCACGGCGACCAGTTGTTCGCCATGACCGACCCGATCGCCGAGCGCGCGCGCAAGATCGGCGGCACCACGATCCGCTCGATCGGCCAGATCGCGCGCCAGCAGCGCATCGCCGACAACGATGCCGAGTATGTGGACGCACAGGACATGCTGTCCGAACTGCGCGACGACAACCAGCGGCTGGTGACCAGCATGCGCCAGGTGCACAACGTCTGCGACGAATACGGCGACGTCGCGACCGCGAGCCTGCTCGAGGTGTGGATCGACGAGAGCGAGCGGCGGGTATGGTTCCTCTACGAGGCGACGCGCAATCCGACCGGCGCCAACGACTGATCGCGCCGGCAGCGGGCGCCGCCACGGCTGACATGCGACCCCGCGGCGTGCTTCACTGGCACGCCCGGGCGCGCCGC
>JAFKFJ010000055.1 GCA_017307335.1 Alphaproteobacteria bacterium
TTCGACGCACTGCTGCTGGCCGATACCGGGGAGCGGCTGGCCTGGGCCGCGAGCTTCCTGAGCTACTACGACATCGAGGCGCCGGACGTGCGCCTGATCGGCCCGGCGCTGTGGGCGAGCCCGGCGGCGCGGGGCGGCGCAGGCCTCGGAGGCGCGTGGTTCGCCGCGCCCGATCCGGCGGCCCGGACCAGCTTCGATGCCGACTACCAGGCGAAGTACAACGCGCCGGCGCCGGGCCTCGCCGACTTCGCCTACGATGCGGCGTCGATCGCGCGGGTGCTCGCGGCCAGCGGCGGCTACAGCACGGCATCGCTGTGCCGCCCCGACGGGTTCGCCGGGGTGGACGGGCTGTTCGCGCTGCAGCCCGACGGGACGGTGCGGCGCGGGCTGGCGGTGTTCCAGATCGTGCCGGGCGGAGCGAACATCATCGACCCGGCCCCGAGTTCATTGAGCGCCCCGGGTATCTGATCGGCGCCATGCGGCCGCGGCGCGTGCTGGGGGCGGCAGGCGCCATCGCGCTCATCCCCGCGCTCGCGCTGATCGTGCTGATCGCGGCCGGTGCCGCGGCGCCCGGCCCGGCGCTGGCGGCCCTGGCGGCGGTGCTGGCCGGTGCGCTGGCGCTCGCCCTGGTGTGGACCCGCGACACCGCCCGCCTCGTCGCCATCCTCCGCCATGCCGAGCGCGGCGAGCACCTGGCGCTCGTCCATGCTGCCGGAGCGGTTCGCCTGCCGCCGCTGGAGCGCCTGGGACGCGCGATCGAGCGCTTCGCCCGCGCCCTCGCCGACCGCGCCGCGGCGCTGGAGCAGCGGCTGCGCGCGACGGAGACGCTCCTCGACCGCCTGCCGGACCCGCTGCTGGTCCTCGCCGCCGACCGCAGCGTGCGGCGCGCCAACGCGGCGGCGCGCGCGGCCTTCGGGGCGGACATCCCGGCGGTGCTGCGCCACCCCGGGCTGCGCGCCGCGCTCGACCGCGCCCTCGCCCAAGGTGGGCCGCAGATGGGCGGACCGCAGATCGCCGACCTCAGCCTGCCGGTGCCGGTGCCGCGGGAGGTGCAGGCGACGGTGATGGTGCTCGACCCGCCGCTGGCCGACGGCGGCGTGGCGATCGCGGTGCTGTCCGACCGCTCGCGCGAGCGGGCGGTGGAGCGCATGCGCGCCGACTTCGTCGCCAATGCGAGCCACGAGCTGCGCACGCCGCTGGCGAGCCTGATCGGCTTCATCGACACGCTGCGCGGCCCCGCCGCCGACGACAAGCCCGCGCAGGAACGCTTCCTGGGCATCATGGCCGAGCAGGCGCAGCGCATGAACCGGCTGATCGACGACCTGCTGCAACTCTCCCGCATCGAGCTGACCGAGCACCAGCCGCCCGCCGACCTGGTCGCGATCGGCGACCTGGTCGCGCGCATCGCCGCGAGCTTCGAGCCGCGCCTTCCCGCGCGGCGGATGCGGCTTGCGCTCGACGTGGCGAAGGGGCTGGCGCCGGTCGCGGCGGATGCCGACCAGATCGAGCAGGTGCTGCAGAACCTGGTGGACAACGCCCTGAAATACGGGCGCGAGGGAGGGACGGTGCGGGTCGCGGCCGCCCCGGCGGCGACGCGGCCGGGCGTGGTGCTGAGCGTCGCCGATGACGGACCGGGCATCGCGCGCGCCCACCTGCCGCGCCTGACCGAGCGGTTCTATCGCGTGGACAAGGGACGCTCGCGCGCCCGCGGCGGCACCGGGCTCGGGCTCGCGATCGTCAAGCACATCGTCAGCCGCCACCGCGGCCAACTCACGATCGAGAGCGAGGAGGGCAAGGGCACGACCTTCACGGTCTGGCTGCCGGCGGCGCCGGAGCGGGAGGCGGGGCGCTGATCAGGCGGCGAGGCGCGGCAGCCAGTAGTCGAGCAGCGGCGCCAGCCGCAGCCGCAACGTGGCGGCCGGCTCGTCCCACGTGATCGCGGCGTCGCCGTCGGTCCATTGCAAGCCGGGCCCAGGCGGGTACCAGCCGGCGCCCAGGGTCAGCGTCACCGGCGCGGCACCCTCTGCCGCCAGTTCCGTCACCGCGATGCCAAGGCGCCGATGGTCGGCGTTCGCGCTCCACAGATGGGCCGGCACGGTGCTGCGCGAGACGAGCCGCGCCGCGCGCGCGGCCGGCGGCAGGCGGAAGACGAGGCAGCCTTCCTCCTGTCGCGGCGCCAGCAGGCGCCGACCGACGCGCAGTCTCACTCCGGGATCGTTGGTGCGGCCGAAGCCGAGCGTCGCGGCGCGGGTGAGCAGCCGGCGGCGGGCCTCCGCCAGCGCGGGGCCGTCCGTCACCAGCGGTGCGCAGGCATGTTCCGCCCAGACCGCGCGCGCGAAATCGGGGTGCAGCGCGAGCGCGCCGTTGCCCTCGAACGCGGCACGGTTGCCGGTGTCGAGATAGCTCTCCACCGCCAGCCCCTCGGCGCGCAGCAGGTCGTGCCGTTCCAGCTCGACGTGGAAATAGGTGATCCTTGCCGCCGGGCGCTGCACGATGGTGGCGTCGTTGAGCAGGTAGCGCACCGGGATCAGCGCGTTGCCGCAGCGCACCGCGTGGTCGGGCGAGAGCCGCAGTTCGCGGTGCGGCCGTCCGGGACCGAAGGCGTCGGGCGCGACGTGCACCGGGTTCACGTCCCACGGCCGCGGATGGCGCGCCGGCGCGAGCGTGCGCCGCCCGATCCAGACGATCCGCGCCCGCCGCCCGGCGGCGGTGATCGCGTGATCGCCCGGCCGCAGCGCCGCCACGTCGATCTCGCCGCGGTCGGTCAGGATGCGCGTGCCGGCGGCGAAGCAGGGCGCTTCGTCGAGCGGGCTGAACGTCTCCTCGGCCGGCGCGCCCGCGGGCGTGTAGATGTATTCCACCTCGATCCGCGCGCCGGCCTGTGCCTGCAGTTGCAGCGCGAGGTCCGGCACGCCGGACACGCTGGAGGCGCCGGTCGCGTCCAGCGTCAGCGCCACGCTGCCGGAGCCGATGAAGGCGGCCTGCTGCCCGTCGAGGGCACTCAGATAAATCTGGCTGCTTCCCGCGCCGGTCAGTCCGCCGACGGTCCGCCCGGAGGCGCCGGAAAAATCCTCCGTGCCATCGAAGCCCGCGAGCGCGGCGGTGTCGCCGAAACCGGCCGCGGCGTAGAATGGCGCGCCGTAGCCCATTCCCTCGATCGTCACCCGGGCCGTGTCGGAGAAGGCGATCTGCCCGGGGGCGGTCCCGAGATTTTCGACCATGCCGGCGCCGGTGATGTCGGCGTCCAGGGTGATCCGGATCCCCTCCAGCGTCCCGAGGCTCGGATCGAACTGCGCAATCTCGACGGTGTTGGTCCAGCCTGGCGTCTGGTCGGCGATGGTCGCGGTTTCGGTGACGATGCGACTGTCGGCGGTGACATACGGATCGTTCGGGAGTGTGGAAATGATCTCGCTTCCGTCCCCCTCACTCCCTCCGGTGGTCCATGGGACGTAGTCGTACTGCAGTTGCAGCGTGGCGGTGCCGGTGCCGTGCGTCGTCTCGACGAGATTTGCCGCACCCGTCTCGAACAGGCTGAGTCCGGTGGAGAGCGGCAGCGCGATGGTGCCGCTGCCCGTCATCGCCGCCAGGTCGCTCGCATCGCCGTCCAGCAGCGCGGCGCCGGCGACGCCCTGCACCCCGCTCAGCACGGTGCTCGATCCCAGGCTGCCGGCGGCCGCCAGGGTCGCGGCGCCGCCCCAGTTCGTCGTCGACAGCGAGGGGTCCCCGGCGGCATTCACGATCTGGCCGGACGGCAGCGTGACGCTTCCGCCGCCGAGGAAGGCCGCGTCGAACTGGGCCGGCGTGGCGTCGAGGTTCTGCACCGTGACGGTGCCGGACGTGCTGATCGTCAGGTCGATCTCGACGTCGACCAGCATGCCGAGCGCGGGGTCGAACTGCTGGAACGGCAGGTATTGGACCGTGCCATCAGGGTCCAGGTTGACCGTTTGCGGTTGCACGCGGCTTCACGCCGCCGGGACG
>JAFKFJ010000056.1 GCA_017307335.1 Alphaproteobacteria bacterium
GTCGTTGTTGTCCTCACCGTTCGTGTAGTGGTCGACCGTGACCGTGTTCGCCCTCGCCGCCTCAGGCAAAGCGCCGCAGGTCGAGCGTGCGTGGATGCTCGCGGCCGACCGCCAGCGGCGGCTCGGCCATCGGGCCCGGCGAATGGCCGAAGGGAAAGAACCGCGCGCGGCGCCGCGCCTCCGCCTCGTTCGCGTTCACCGGGAACGTCTCGTAGTTGCGCCCACCGGGATGGGCCGCGTGGTGGGTCATGCCGCCCAGGCTGCGCCCGCTCCAGCGGTCGTAGAGATCGAAGATCAGCGGCGTCTGTGCAGGGATCGTGGGGTGCAGCGCGGAGGGTGGCTGCCACGCCTTGAACCGCACGCCGGCCACGTACGCGCCGGCCTGCTCGGTGCGCGCGAGCGGCAGGGCGACGCCGTTGCAGGTGACGACAAATCGTTCCTCCACGAAGCCGCGCGCCATCAGTTGCAGGCGCTCGGCGGAGCTGTCCACGTAGCGCGCCGTGCCGCCGGCCGCGGTCTCCTCGCCCAGCACGTGCCACGGCTCCAGCGCGTGGCGCAGCTCCAGCGCCACGTCCTGCACCACCACCTCGCCGACCTTCGGGAAGCGGAATTCCAGGTGCGGCGCGAACCACGCCGGGTCGAGCCGGAAGCCGAGCGCGCCCAATTCCTCAAGCGCGTTGAGGAAATCGTGCTCGACATAGTGCGGCAGCATGAAGTCGTCGTGCAGGCGGGGGCCCCAGCGCACCAGCCGGCGCTCGTACGGCGCCTGCCAGAAGGCGGCGACGGCGGCGCGCATCAGCAGCATCTGGGCGGCCGACATCTGCGCGTGCGGCGGCATCTCGAAGGCGCGGAACTCGACCAGGCCGCGCCGCCCGGCGCCGCCGGCGGGGTCGTACATCTTGTCGATGCAGAACTCGGTGCGGTGGGTGTTGCCGGTCATGTCGGCAAGAATGTTGCGCAGCAGCCGGTCGGTCAGCCACGGCGGCACCTGCCGGAACGGCGTGATCTGCGCGAACGCGATCTCCAGCTCGTTCACCGCATCGTCGCGCGCCTCGTCGATGCGCGGATGCTGGCTCGTCGGCCCGATGAACAGGCCGCTGAACAGGAACGACAGGCTCGGGTGGTTGTGCCAGAAGCCGAGCAGGCTCTTCATCAGATCCGGGCGGCGCAGGAACGGGCTGTCCTCGGCGCGGGTCGCGCCCATCACGACGTGGTTGCCGCCGCCGGTGCCGACATGCCGCCCGTCGAGCATGAATTTTTCCGCGCTGAGCCCGACCTGCCGCGCCTCCTCGTAGAGCTCCGTGGTGCGCTGGACGTGCTCGGCCCAGGTCGCCGCGGGATGCACGTTCACCTCGATCACGCCGGGATCGGGGGTCACGGAGAAATGCAGCAGCCGCGGATCGGACGGCGGCAGATAGCCTTCCAGCACGATCGGCCGCCCGAACTCCCCCGCCGTCGCCTCCACCGCCGCCACCAGGTCGAGCCAGTCCTCGGCGGCATAGAGCGGCGGGAAGAACACGCGCAGCAGCCCGTCGCGCGGCTCGACGGTGAGCGCGGTGCGCACCACGTCCGGCGCCTCGCGCCCGTGTTCGGGAGCGAGCTGTTCCACCGGCACGAAGGTATGCGCGCGGCGCTCATAGGCGCGATGCAGCGCCGCCTGCGCGGGCAGGCGATCGCGCGGGGCAAACGGGTCCGGGTCGAAATCCGTGGGAATGTGGTCGGGATCGGCCCACGGCAGGCTTTCCAGCGGCAGCCGGAACCCGATCGGGCTGTCGCCGGGGAGCAGGAACAGCGTGTCGCCGCGGAAGAACCAGCGTCCCGTCTGCCAGCGCCGGCTGCCGTTGGCCGCCACGCGGCGCAGCGGCAGGACGCTGCCCACCGGGGAGGCGAGCCCCTGGCTGAACACCCGCGCCATCCGCGCCCGCTCCAGCGGATCGGCGAGCTTCGCGTCCTCGGCGACCACGTTCGCGGGCAGCCGGTGCTCGCGCCAGAGGTAGTAGTGCACGTCCTCATGCGCGGGCAGGATCATCGCCGGGTCGACCTGCAGCCGCTCGGCGAGCGCCACGGCGAAGCGCCCGGCCGCCTCGGCGGTTGCGGTGTCGCGGTCGCGGTCGGGATCGGCGAGCAGGCCGGGTTCCTGCCACACCGGCTCGCCATCGGCGCGCCAGTGGGCGGAGAGCGCCCAGCGTGGCAACTGCTCGCCCGGATAGAGCTTGCCCTGACCATGGTGCAGCGCCGCGCCCGGCGCCCACAGCTTCGCCAGCCGCCGCAGCAGCGCGCCCGCGTAGCGGCGCTTGGTGGGGCCGAGGGCCGCGGTGTTCCACTCCGGCGCGTCGTGGTCGTCGGCGGCGACGAAGGTCGGCTCGCCGCCCATGGTCAGCCGCACCTCGCCGGCCGCGAGTGCCCGATCCACGCGCGCCCCGGCGGCCAGGATGTCCTGCCACTGCTGCGGCGCGTAGGGCTTCGTCACCCGCGGGGTTTCGGCGATGCGGCGCACCGACATCGCGAAGTCGAACGTGACCCCGCACTTCTCAACGGCACCACTGATCGGGGCGGCGGACTGCGGCGCGGGGGTGGCGGCGAGCGGGATGTGGCCCTCGCCTGCCATCAGGCCCGAGGTGGCGTCGAGCCCGACCCAGCCGGCGCCGGGCAGGAATACCTCCGCCCAGGCGTGCAGGTCGGTGAAGTCGGCGGCCGGCCCCTCCGGCCCCTGCAGCGGCTTCACGTCGGCGACGAGCTGGATCAGATAGCCGGAGACGAAGCGCGCCGCGTAGCCGAGGGTGCGCAGGAGCTGCACCAGCAGCCACGCCGAATCGCGGCAACTGCCCTGCCCGGCCGCCAGCGTCTCCTCGGGCGACCACACGCCCGGCTCCATGCGCACGATGTAGGCGACGCGCGACTGGACCAGCCGGTTCAGCTCCACCAGCATGTCCACGCTGCGCCGCGGCGTGCGCGAGACGCCGTCCAGCAGCGCGCCGAGCAGCGGCCCCACCGGGGCCGTGCGGCGGAACGGCGCCAGCTCTTCCTCCAGTACCGGGTCGTAGGCGAAGGGCCAGGTCTCGGCTTCCGGGTCGAGGAAGAAGTCGAACGGGTTGATGGTCGCCAGGTCGGCGACGAGGTCGACCGTCACGGCGAACTCCGTGACCTTCTCCGGAAACACGACGCGGGCGAGGAAATTGCCCTGGGGGTCCTGCTGCCAGTTCAGGAAGTGCGGCTTCGGCGCGACGCTCAGCGCGTAGCTCAGCACCGGGGTGCGCGCGTGCGGCGCGGGTCGAAGGCGGATGGTCTGCGGGCCGAGGGCGACGGCGCGGTCGTAGCGATAGGTCGTGCGATGGGTCAGCGCGGCGTGGATCGACATCCCGGGCTCATGCGAAGCGGCGCGGATCGAGGCTAGCAAGAAGCCGGCCAATTTCGCCCGGGTCGCGCCCGGCGATCAGGTCGGCGACGAGCTGGCCGGCGGCGGGCGAGGTCTGGATGCCGTAGCCGCCCTGCCCCACGCACCAGAAGAACCCGTCCGCCCGCACGTCCCAGCCGATGCCGAGGTTGCGGTCGGGCAGGAAGCTGCGCAGCCCCGCCCATGCGTGCTCCACCCGCCGCACCTCGATCGCGAGCGCCTGCTGCATGCGGTCGATGGCGATTGCAACGTCGAGCTCGTCGGGCTGCACGTCCTGCGGGTCCATGTCGGTCTCGTCGGCGGGCGAGACCATCAGCTTCGTGCGCGCCTCGGGCCGTGCGTACCAGGTGTGCGCGACGTCGTTGATCATCGGCCAGTCGGTGACCGGCCACGGTGCGGGGTCGATGATGGCGCCGGTGCGCCGCTTCGGCTGCAGCCCGAGCGGCGCGACGCCGGCGGCACGCGCGATCGCGTCACCCCAGGCGCCGGCGGCGTTGACCAGCACCGGGGCGGCGAACACCGATCCGCCGGTGACCTCGACCTCCCACGC
>JAFKFJ010000057.1 GCA_017307335.1 Alphaproteobacteria bacterium
GTGCAGGGCGGCGCAGGGCTGGCCGCGGTGCACGCGCGCCTCGTCGCGCGCTCCCAGCGGCTCGGGCACCGGCTGACCCGCCACGCGGCGCTCCGCGTGCTGGCCGGCCGGCGCGACCTGGGCGCAGCGGACCGCACCACCCGCCTGCCGCCGCGGGTGCAGCGCGTACGCCTGCTCTCGCGCGTCTGGGTGCCGGGCGAGGTCGAGGCGGGCGCGGCCGACCACCGCCCGCTCGGCGTCGCCGTGAGCGGATTGCGGCTCGACGGCGTGCCGCTCGCACTCGACGATCCGCGCCTCGCCCACGGCTGGCACGCGCCGGAGGCCGGTTGGCGCTGGACCGCCGGCGACGCCTGGATCGCGACCGATGGCGCGCGCACGCTCGCCTTCGACGTGGCGATGACCGGCCGCTACTGGTGCCGCGCCTGAGGCGGCGTGTGACAAGCTCGGGCTTTGCCCCTAGGCTCCGGGAAAATACACGGGAGGAGCACGGTGCCGAGAATCGCCGAGCTGCACGCGAGCGCCCATTCGCGACCGTTCCCGGGCGAGAAGGTCCGTCTCGGCCTGGGCGCAAATACGAAGCGCGACTGCGTCGTCGTGCGCATCACCAGCGACGACGGAACGGTGGGCTGGGGCGAGGCGCATCATGGCCAGAACCCGACCGCGATGGCGGAGATCGTCGAGAAGGGCCTCGGCTCGCTGATCCTGGGCGCCGATGCGCTCGACAGCGAGGGGATCTGGGCGCGGCTTTCGCGGCAGCAGGTGGTGACGCACGGGCTCGGCGCGGGGAGCGTGATTGCGCTCTCGGGCATCGACCTCGCGCTGTGGGACCTGCGCGGCAAGCTGATGGGCCAGCCGGTCTACCGCCTCCTCGGCGGCGCGCCGCGGCGCATCCGCGCCTATGCCGGCGGGCTCTCGCTCGGCTTCAAGCCGCCGGAGGCGCTGGAGAAGGAGGTGCACGCGCTCGTGGCCGACGGCTACACGGCGATCAAGCTGCGCGTGGGCGACCATCCGCGCCGCGACGCGGAGCGCGTGGGACATATCCGGCGCGCCTTCCCCGACCTCGACATCGCCGTCGACGCCGCCACGCGCTACACGCCGCTCGACCTGCCCGAAGTGCTGGCCTATTGCGAACGCCATCGCGTGTACTGGCTGGAAGAGCCGTTCACGCCGGACAATCTGCGCGCCTACGCCGATTTGGCGCGGCGCACGCCGGTGCCGATCGCGGGCGGCGAGAACCACTACACGCGCCAGGCGTTCCGCGACCTGTTCACGCAAGGCTGCGTCAGCATCGTCCAGGCGGATTGCACGAAGGCCGGCGGGATCAGCGAGGTTCGCAAGATCATGGACATGGCGGGCGCCTGGCACCTGCACGCCGCGCCGCACACGAGCCATACCGTGATCTCCACCGCCGCCAACGTGCACCTGCTCTGCGCGCTGTCGAACGCGCTGATCTTCGAGGCCGACGTGGCGACGATCAATCCGTTCCGCACCGACCTCGCCGGCGACGTCTACCGGGTGGTCGACGGGCATATCGCGCCGCTGGACCGCCCCGGGTTCGGCATCGACATCGACCCCGCGGTGCTCGACGCGCATCCCGCGATTCCCGGCCCCTGCTACATCCCGGGCAACTGAAGGAAAACGGATCCGGAGGATACGGCCATGCGGCTCGGCATGTTCATGCACCCGATCCACGACTTCAAACGCGGCTATCACACGCTGCTGTTCGAAGACCTCGACGTGATCCGCGCCGCCGATGCCGAGGGATTCGACGAGGTCTGGCTCGGCGAGCACTACTTCCTGCCCTCGGAGCCGTTCGCCTCGCCGCTGATGATCTATGCCCGGCTGATCGCCGAATGCCCGCGCATCCTGTTCGGCTCCGGCGTGCACTGCCTGCCGAACCGCCATCCCGCGGTGGTCGCGGGCGAGGTGGCGCAGTTCGACCATCTCGCGAAAGGCCGCTTCATGATGGGCATCGGCCCGGGCGCGGCGCCGCCCGATTTCGAGGCGTTCGGCGTCGTGGACAAGAACCGGATGGAGATGCTCGAAGAAAGCGTCGACATGATGGTCCGCCTGTGGACCGAGGACCCGCCCTACGACATCCGTGGCAAATACTGGAACATCGTGGTGCGTGACAACGTGCTGCCCGACCTCGGCATCGGCAAGCTGACCGTGCCGTACCAGCGTCCGCACCCGCCGATCATGCTGCCGTCGATGAGCCGCAATTCATCCAGCTCACGCCTTGCCGCACGGCGTGGCTGGCACATGATCTCGGCCAATTTCGTGCCGCAGGAGGTGCTGGCCAGCCACTGGCACGACTACTGCGACGAGCGGCGCAAGCATATCCTGCCGATCGAGCCCGCAAAGTGGCGCGCCGGGCGCACGCTGCTGGTCACCGAGACCGACGCGGAGGCGGAGGCGTATCTGAAGAGTCCCGGCAACAGCCTGGAATGGTATTTCCGCTACATCATCGGCATCACGAAGCACGGCGGGTTCGTGCACATGCTGAAGTCGCATCCCGACATGCCGGACGATGATGTCACGCCCGAGTACTGCATCGACACCATGGTGATCGCCGGCAGCCCCCGCACGGTCGCCGAGAAACTGGCGAAGTTCCGGGAGGAGACCGGGCCGTTCGAGACGCTGATCTGCTCGCACCACGACTGGGTGCCGCGCGAGATGTGGCGGCGGCACATGCACCTGCTGGCGCAGGAGGTGATGCCGATCCTGCGCGACCTGACCGGGACGCGCCACCTGGCAGCGGCGCGCGCGGCGGCGGAGTAGGCGCCGGGACTACTGGCGCAGACTGAGGATGTAGGCGGCGAGATCGTCGATCTGCTCGTTCGCGAGCGTGAGCGGGGGCATGCCACCGTGCGGATGAGAAAGGAAGCCGCGCAGAAATTCCGGCGTCGTGGTGGGTCGTGCGGCGATCTCGCGCCACGTCGGGGCTTGGTCGGTGCCGTGCGTCTGGGCGGGGCCGATGACGTGGCAGCTCGTGCAGTGCCGCTTCGCCAGCTCGGCGCCGGCGGCGATCTTTGCCGCCTCCGCGCCCCGCGCCTCGGCGGCGTGGGCCATGTTCGCGACCATCGGAAGGAGCGCCACGACGAGGCAGGCCGCCGCGACGCGCAGGCGTTGATCCGGCATCGGACTCCCCTTCTCCCTGATCGCACGGAGCGTAGCATGGTCCCCCGCGCCGCCGCAGCCCGGTGGCCCGCAATGCATCAGACTGCCGCGAGGAAGCGCCATGCCCGGACAATTCTATGAGGACCTGGTCGAAGGCTGGCAGGTCGCACACGCGATCCGCCGCACCGTGACCGACACCGACAACGTGCTCATCACCACTCTCACCCACAACCCGCAGCCGCTGCATCTCGATGCGGAGTATGCGGCGAAGACCGAGTTCGGCCGGGTGGTGGTGAACAGCATCTTCACCTTCGGCCTCATGGTCGGCGTGTCGGTGGGCGACACCACGCTCGGCACCCTGGTCGCGAATCTCGGCTTCGACGCGGTCAAGTTCCCGCGGCCGGTGTTCATTGGCGACACGCTGCGCTGCGAGACGCGCGTGGTGGAGCGGCGCGAGAGCCGCTCCCGCCCCGATGCCGGCATCGTCACCTTCGCACATCGCTGCCTCAACCAGCGCGACGAGGAAGTGGCGAGCTGCCGCCGCACCGCGCTGATGCAGCGGCGCCCGGCATGAGCGCGCGCAGCTGGCTGTTCGTGCCCGGCGATGCCGAGCGCAAGCTGGAGAAGGCGCTGGCCGGCGAGGCCGACGCGCTGATCCTGGACCTCGAGGACTCCGTGGCGGCGGCACGGTTGCCGGCGGCGCGGGGGCTGGTGGCGGCGGCCCTGCGCGCCCATCCGGGGCCGCGGATGTGGGTGCGGATCAATGCGCTGACGCGGCCGGAGGCACTGGCCGACCTCGCCGCCGTCATGCCGGCCGCCC
>JAFKFJ010000224.1 GCA_017307335.1 Alphaproteobacteria bacterium
TGACCACCCACCGGCTCAACCAGATTCTTGACTTCGTTCCGAACCACATGGGCGTGGGGGGTGCGGACAATCCGCTTTGGCTCGACGTACTAGAATGGGGGCCGGACTCTGCCTACGCGGGTTGGTTCGATATCGACTGGGATCCGGACCGCCGTGATCTGCACCGGAAGGTGCTGGTTCCCGCACTCGGCGAGCAGTACGGTGTCGCGCTTCGCGCCGGCAAGCTCTCGCTACAGTTCGACGCAAGCGCAGGAACTTTCGCCGTCTGGGCTTATGACGTTCACAAGCTCCCGATCTGCCCGCTGCACTATGCGCACATCCTCGGCGATGCCGATCCGGACCTTGAACGGCTGAGCGATGCGTTCTCGACCCTTGCGGAATGGCGGACCGGCATCGTGCGCCGCGCCGACGCATTCAAAGCCGCGCTGGCCACGGTGGTGCGCGAGCGCGTGGACGCTCGTGAAGCGGTGGATGCGGCACTCGCCCGGCTGCACGGTGAGGTGGGCAAGCCCGAGTCGTGGCGCGCGCTCGATTCCCTGATTGGCAGACAGAACTGGCGCCTTGCCCACTTCCGCGTCGCGGCCGACGATATCAACTATCGCCGCTTCTTCAGCATCAACGACCTGGCCGGCATTCGCGTTGAAATGCCGGACGTGTTCGACCATACGCATCACCTCGTGCTCCGGCTGCTACAGGATGGCACTCTCGACGGCCTGCGCATCGACCATATCGACGGATTGTTCGATCCCAAGCGGTACCTCGAGCAGCTTCGCGAGAGAGCCGGCCCGACCTTCTATCTGGTAGTCGAAAAAATCCTCGCCGCCGACGAGCCACTCCGCGAGGATTGGCCCATTCAGGGAACGACGGGATATGAGTTCGCCAACCTGGTGCTCGGATGGCTACTGGACCCCGCGGGCGAGGACGGACTGAGTCGCTCCTATGCCGCGTTCGCCGGTGTGAGCGAGTCGTTCAAGGATATTGTTCACGACTGCAAGATGTGGATCATGGCCAACGAGATGGCAAGCGAGTTGAATGCGCTTGCACGTGATGCGGCGCGCATAGCACGTCAGAATCCTTGCACCGCAGACTTCACGCGCAACATCCTGCAGCGCGCGATCTGCGACGTGGTTGCCGCTTTCCCGGTCTATCGCACTTATATCGATGCGGAGAACCGGCTGGATGTGGAGGATCGCCGCTCACTCGACCGAGCGTTCGACGCAGCACGACGCAACGGGGCTGACATTGAGCCGTCCGTGTTCGACTTTTTGAGCAGGCTGTTTTCCGGCGATCTTGTCGCGGAGCCACGTAGCGGGTTCAGTCGGCAAAAGGTCCTGCGTTGGGCGATGAAATTGCAGCAGTATAGCGGGCCGGTTATGGCCAAGGGGCTCGAGGACACCGCTCTCTACCGGTACAACCGCTTCGTGGCGCTGAACGAGGTTGGCGGCTTTCCCGGCCGGTTCGGTGTAGCGACACAGGCGTTGCATTCGGCAAGCCTGCACGCGACCGATCGGTGGCCACACTCGATGCTCAGCACTTCGACGCACGATACCAAGCGCGGCGAGGATGCCCGCGCCCGCCTCGCGGTCCTCTCCGAAATGCCAGATGAATGGGGACAGCGGGTACAGATCTGGAGCGATCTCCTTCGCGACCAGCGGAAAAGCGACGAAACCGTCGCTTGGGATCGCAACGACGAATACATGTTCTATCAGATGCTGATCGGCTCATGGCCCGTTGCGCTCCTTGAGGCGAGCACGCCGGACGTGCAGGCGATCGCCGAATACGCCACGCGCATCAAAGCTGCGCTGACCAAATCGATCCGCGAAGAGAAGGTACACTCCACGTGGGCGCGTCCGGACACTGTCTACGAGGAGGCGATGCTTGATTTTGCAGGACATGCGCTCGACCCGCCGCGCTCCCGCCGGTTCCTCGCGGCCTTCATCCCGTTCGCGCGAGAGATTGCTCGGCTCGGCGCGCAGAACAGCCTCGCGCAGACCGTTCTGAAGCTCACGCTTCCGGGCGTGCCGGATATCTATCAGGGCGCGGAGCTTTGGGATCTGAGTCTCGTGGATCCCGACAACCGGCGGCCGGTCGACTATGAACTGCGCACCCGCTTGTTGGAGGACGTGGAGGTCGCGCTGCGCAGCGATCGCGCGGCAGCGATGCAGGCATTCATGGCAGGCTGGGCGGATGCGCGGTTCAAGCTGGCGACGATTCTGACACTGCTGCGCCTTCGCCAAGAGCAAACTGAATTGTTTGCCGAAGGTGACTACTTGCCGCTTCGCTTGGAGGGACGTGACGCCGATTCCATATGCGCGTTTCTGCGTCGGCGCGGTTTGACGATGATGCTGGTCGTGGCTGCCCGATTCCCTGCCCGAAGAGAGCGATCGGTTGCCGCGTTCGATGTTGTGCTGCCCTCGCTGGCGTTGCCCGCCGATGGGTGGTCGGACGTTCTGACGGGCCGGACCGTCGAGGGCGTCGCAGAGGGTCTGCACTTGGCACGCGTGCTCGACACCCTGCCAGCGGCGGTCTTACTGCGAAGCACACGCTGAGGCGGCCCATCGTCCTCGCCGGCGCTTCCGCTGGTCGACTCGCACGTCGGTCAGTGCGCGCCGGACGCGCGAGCCATATCAAGAAAGGCGGCCATGGCGCTCGATATGTAGGCGTCCGTTCGGCGGATAAAGAGTGTGTCCACCTCAGCGCGTTCGGGTGGGAGTTCGTGCACCGCCACCCTACCTGCCTGCCAGGCACCGGCCACGACCGCCTTCGGCAGCAAGGTCACGCCGACGCCCGCGGAAGCGCAGCTCACGACCGTGTCGAGCGATCCGAACTCCATCGGCCTTGCTGTCACGATGCCCATGTCAGCCAGCGCGGATTCGAGCCGCGCACGATAGGAACAACCGCTCTGAAAGACGATCAGCCGCAGGTCGGGAAGGTCGATCAGGTCGTGGAGCGCACGGATAGTGCGGGACGTCACCAGGGCGAGTTCCTCCCGAAAGACGACCTCCTGCTCCACCTCCGGGTGGTTGACCGGCCCCGCGACGAAGGCGCCTTCGAGTCGGCCGCCGATGACGTCGTCGAGCAGCCTCCGTGTCGTGCCGGTGGTCACCACGAGGCGCACTGCCGGATAGGCCTTGGCGAAGCGGCCGAGAGCCTGAGTTGCTCGCCGCATATCAGCGCGCCATCTTTGGCGTGCCACTGGGGCCGCCAGCGTGAGCAGAAGGGGACGGAATCGACGCCCGGCCGCTGCCTGGTGAGCGCGACATCGACATGTCGAGCGGCTCAGCCTTGCGCGCGCGCCTGCGCCCGAATGTGCTTCGAAAGCTCCAGCAACCGTGCGTATGACTCCGCGCCGGTGACGGTGTAGCCGATGCCGTGCTCGATCCACGCACAGCCATCCGTTGCCCCAACGTCCACCTCGGCGATCGTCGCTGTATCCGCCGCGTCCGTCGGCCGCGCGAACACGGCGAGCGGCACGCCGCGCCCATCTTTGTAGATGAACAACGCTGCGGCACCGTGCCCGGTCGCCACCACCCGCCCGCCCAGCAACTCGTAGCCGGCCGCCGACAGATCCGGGGGAATCAGCTTCCGGTTCAGCCGGCTGCCCACCCACTTGGCCAACTGCTGCGGGTCGGCGGCGGAGAATTGGACGGGCCGCTCCGCGTTTGGCACGAAGGTCGCGTAGCTGACCGCCGCCTCGTCCACGAGCGTGTCCAATGCGGCACCGGACGCGTCGCGGCTGGCCAACCACCAGCTGCCGGAGGTGCCGATGCCCACGCCCAGCAACACCGCCGCGGCCATGCGCCATGCCATGCGCCGCGGTCGCAGTCGCGCCTCCACGAGCCGGGCAAGATTGAGCGAGGGAGGCAGCGGCGCGTCGGCAAACGGGGCAAAGGCCGCGCGCAATCCCTCGCGGTGCGCGCGATAGTCCGCGACGCGCACGGCCTCCGCCGGGTGGCACTGCAGATACTGTTCAACGGCGGCACGCCGCTCGGGATCAAGCTGCTGATCAACGTATCCGTGCAGCGCCTCTTCGCTGATGCAGGACGGTGGCTCGCTCACTTGACCCTCCGCAGGCCCGGGCGCGCCGGCTCCGGCACGGCAGCCAGCGCGCGCAATCGCTCCCGTCCCCGCGCAAGCCGCGACATCACCGTGCCGATGGGAATGTTTAGAACGTGCGCGACCTCGGCATAGGTCAGGTCCTCAACGGCAACGAGCAGAATCACCTGTCGCTGCTCAGGCGCCAGGCTGTCGAGCGCGTTGAGCAGATCGCGCCAGCGCAGGCGTCCCTCCTGATCGGCCGCCACCGCCACGTCCTCGGGCTCGCGGGCGGCGGCGTAGGACGCGCCCAGGCGGTGGCGGCGGAGGCGTGAGATGAAAAGGTTGTGCATGATGGCGAACAGCCACGCCCGTACGTCGCCGTCGTCGC
Source organism: Alphaproteobacteria bacterium (assembly GCA_017307335.1). GTDB lineage: Bacteria > Pseudomonadota > Alphaproteobacteria > Acetobacterales > Acetobacteraceae > JAFKFJ01. The sequence goes on from JAFKFJ010000224.1 coordinate 4,427, forward strand.
GACGCGTGTGCAGCCGGTCAAGCGCGCGTACCAGGGTATCGTGCACCATGTCGTCGGCATCCTGGCGGCCGCGCAGCAGCGCCATGGCATAGCGCCGCAGCGCGGGAATGCACGCCTCGATCCGCGGCAACACGTCCGGCACGCAGGCCCCTCCCCGCCCTCACGCGGCCCCGAACGGCCGCCTTCAGGGAACAGACTCGCGGCGCGGTCAACTATTCCCGCGCCCCGATCATTCCTCCGCCCGGCGCCGTCAGTCGGCCAGCATGGAAAGGTCGAGCGGCAGGATCGCGCCCATCCAGGCCGCATGTACGGTGTGATCGGCGCGCTCGTGGCCGGTCTCGGGGTGCAGTAGTACGGTCAGCCCGGCGCGGTTCAGCATCAGCCACGGCGTGAGCGTCGCGAACAGCACCGGCGCGAAGGCGACCTGGAACATGCCCTGAGGATGCGGCCCGATCGGCGCGTCGTGCCAGCGGCCGAGCCGCGCGTCCGGAAACACGGCGCCCAACTGCGCCCGCAGCCGTTCGGCCTGCGGGCGCGTCGCCGCATCATAATAGATATGAGCGTGATAGGCGGTGATCAGGGCCGTGTCGGCGGCCGCTGCATCGGTCATCGGCGCGTCCCCCCCTTCGCTCAGTGCATCCTCGCCGCCTTCACGGCGTCCTGCAGCTCGCTGAGCTCCAGCGCGCCGGGCAGAAGCTGCTTGCCAACCACGAACGCCGGCGTCCCGTCGATATCCAGCGTGTGCGCGAGCGCGAGGTTGGCGTTGATGCGGGCCTCGATCGCCGGGTCGGCCATGTCGCGCTGCAGGCGCGTCCAGTCGAGCCCCGCCGTCTGCGCCGCGCTGCGCACGCTGGCGTCGGTGATCTGCGAGCTCCCCTGCATCAGCAGCTCGTGCATCCGCAGGTATCCGCCCTGCCGCTCAGCCGCCAGCACCGCCTTCGCACCGAGCACACTGCCCGGCCCCAGGATCGGAATGTCCTTGTAAACGACGCGCAACTTCGGATCACTGTGGATCAGCGCATCGAGCACCGGCAGCATGCGTCGACAGTAAGGGCAACGCAGGTCATAGAACTCTACGACGGTAACATCCCCATGCGGATTGCCCGCGACCGGATCGCCCGGTGCGGCCGTCAGCGCGGGACCGAGCCGCTCGATCGCGCTCGCCGCCGCGCCAGCATGTCGCGCCGACTCTTCGGCCTGCAGTGCTATCACCGCATCGCGCAGGATCGATGGGTCGGATTTCAGCGCCTGGCGCATGATCGCGACGATTTCCGCTCGCTGGGCCGGCGTGAAGTGAGCAGGGTCGTCGGCGCGCGCGGTCGCGGCGACCAGGACGAGCAGCAAGGCCAAAATCAGGCGCATCAAAGACTCCTCGGCGGTTGTCGGTCGCACCGAAGCCGTCTATGGCGTCGGGCGATCGGCGGATGCATGCGGACCAGGTCGCGATCGCCGGCCGCACGGAGGTGGCGTTTGAGAACTTGGCGCAGCATGCGAAGCATAGCGGAGATATGCCGCGCCGTCCTGCTCGCATTGCCGCTCGCGACAAGCGGATGCGGAATGTTCTCCAAATCCGATGACGCCCGTCCGACCTCCGGCAACCCCGGGTACATCAAGGGATTTCTGGGCGGCGTGGTGGCCGACGAGCCCCGCGCGGCGCTGGTTGGGCGCGAGGTGCTCTCGGCCGGCGGCACGGCGGCTGACGCTGCGGTTGCGGTCGGCTTCGCGCTGGCGGTCACGCTTCCTTCGCGCGCCGGCCTGGGCGCCAGCGGCGCCTGCCTGAGCTACGCTGCTTCGGTCAAGGGGGCGAACAAGGGGGTGCCGGAGGCGATTCTGTTTATCGCCCCGCCGCCGGCCGCGCCCGGCAACGCAGACCGGCCGGCGGCCGCGCCAATGCTCGCGCGCGGGATGTTCGCGCTGCACGCAAAATACGGCACGCGCCGCTTCGAGTCGCTGATGGCGCCCGCCGAGCAGATGGCCCGCTTCGGCGTGCCGGCCTCGCGCGCCCTGGTGCGCGACCTGGACGTGGTCGCTGGCCCGCTCGCGGCCGACCCGGCGGCCCGCGCCGTGTTCTTCCCCGATGGCCACCCGCTCGCCGTGGGCGCTCAGCTCATCCAGCCCGGGCTGGGCGGAACCCTCGCCCAGCTCCGCACCGCCGGGGTCGGCGATCTCTATCAGGGCGCACTTGCGCATCTCGTCGCCGATGCCGCCCGCGATGCCGGCGGCGGCCTGACCGCCGAGGACCTGCGGCGCGCCCTCGCCGCCTACGCGACCCCGCTCAGCACCCCGGTGGGCCACGACATCGCAACCTTCCTCCCGCCGCCGGCCGACGGTGGACTCGCGGCGGACGCCGCCTTCCGGGTGCTCCAGCACGATCCGTCGGCAACCGCGGAGGCCCAGGCACGCGCGCTGGCCGTTGCAGCGCGCTGGCGCGAGGGCGGGGGGGATCCGGCGGCGATCCTCGGTGCCGCCGACCTGCCCGGCGGCAGCCTGCCGGCACTTCCGGCCTCCACCAGCTTCGCAACCCTTGATCGTGACGGCAACGCGGTCGTCTGCGCGCTCAGCATGAACAACCTGTTCGGTACCGGCCGGATCGCGGCTGGCACCGGCGTGCTGCTGGCGGCATCCCCGGCGTCGGTTCCACCGCCGCTGCTGGCGGCGGCGCTGGTATACAACGCGAATCAGCACTCGTTCCGCGCCCTGGTCGGGGCATCGGGGCAGGACGCGGCACCGCTGGCCGCCGCTTCCTCGCTCGTCAACGCGCTCGCCGACCGTGGTCCGCTCGCGAAACCCCTGCCCGTTCCGCCGCCCGATCCGGGCCGGGTCAATGTCATCGAATGCCCGCGCTATATGTCGCGGACGCCCGGCGCGTGCGGCTGGGCGACCGATCCGCGCGGCGGCGGGCTTGCGGTGGGCAGTTCGGGCTGATGGCACTGAAGGTCGGGCGCGGCGCGGCCGCGCCGCCGTTCATCGTGATGGACGTGATCACCGCGGCCAATGCCCGCGCGGCATCCCTGCCGGTTGGCGCGCCCGCGGTGATCCGCATGGAGGTGGGCCAGCCGGGAACCGGAGCGCCGCAGGGCGCAGTGGCCGCGGCGGCGGCCGCCCTGCGCAGCGGGGTGTCGCTCGGGTACACTGAAGCACTTGGCCTGCCCAGCCTGCGGGCACGGATCGCGCGCCACTACGCAGACTGGTACGGGATCGCGGTCGCCCCCGCGCGCATCGCGGTCACGCTCGGTGCCTCGGGCGCCTTCCCGCTCGCATTCCTGGTCGCCTTCGATCCCGGCGACCGGGTTGCGCTCGCTGCCCCGTTCTATCCGCCCTACGTGAACATCCTCCAGGCGCTCGGTCTCGTGCCGGTCTCGATGGAGTGCGACGCCGCCACACGGTTTCAACCCACGGTCGCGATGCTCGAAGCGCTGGACCCGCGCCCCGCCGGCCTGAGCCTGGCGAGCCCGTGCAACCCGGCCGGCACGATGCTGCATCCCGACGAAATCGCAATGCTCGCACGCTGGTGCGGGGCACACGGCGTCCGGCTGATCAGCGACGAGATCTATCACGGCCTGCACTATGACGCTCCGCTCGCGACCGCCGCCGCCGTGCCGGATGCCATCGTGGTCAACAGCTTCTCGAAATACTTCTCGATGACCGGCTGGCGCGTGGGCTGGATGGTGCTGCCCGAGGATCTGGTGCGGCCCGCCGAGCGACTGGCGCAGAACTTCTTCATCAGCGCGCCGCATATCGCCCAGGTCGCGGCGGAGGCAGCCTTCGCGTGCACGGAGGAGCTGGAGCGCAACGTCGCCCGTTATCGCCGCTCCCGCGACCTGCTGTTGCACGCGCTGCCGGCCGCCGGATTCACGCTCGGCCCGGCGGAGGGTGCATTCTATCTCTTTGCCGATGTGTCGCGCCTGACCAACGACAGCGAGGCGTTTTGCACGCGCATGCTGGCGGAGGCCGGCGTCGCGGCGGCACCCGGTGTCGATTTCGACCGAATACGGGGCAGCCGCTTCGTGCGCTTCAGCTACTGCGGTCCTGAGGCCGACATGCGGGAGGCGGCCGAGCGTCTCGTCCAGTGGGCAGGCAGCGCAGCCTTCGGCTGAGCAAGTATCGCCAAGTCGTCCCACGCTCCCTCCTGCCAGCCTACCACCCGTGAGTGGCGCGGAGGTGGCGATGATGGGCCGGGTCTGGCGCGGGTGGACGGCAGCGGAGCACGCCGACGCCTACGAATCCCTGCTGCGGGGAACGATTTTTCCAGGGATTCTCGGGCGCAAGATTGCCGGGTTCCACCGCATCGACCTGTTTCGCCGCGCCGATGGCGACGAGGTGGAATTCTTGACCCTGATGTGGTTCGAGGACCTCGCCGCAGTTGCGGCCTTCGCCGGTCCGGACGCCGAAGCCGCCGTGGTGCCGGCGGCGGCGCGTGCCCTGCTCGCCCGTTTCGACGCGCGGGCAAGCCATTTCGAGCTGCGCGAGACACGGTCAGCGTGACGTAGGCTCAGTGCAGACCCAGGACCGTGTAGAGCCGCTCGCTCGCCGGCCAGGCGGCAATCACGGCGTCGCGCCAGGCAACGGCAGCCACCCCCAGGCCGACCAGCACGGCGAGGCTCACCGCCCAGCCCAGCAGTGAGTTCCGCCCGCCACGCGAAAAATCCTCATAGTTTTGCGGCGGCAGGCGCTCCTCCTCAGCGCCGCGGGCGCCCGGCGTCCGCAGGCTAGGCAGGCGCGGACGGGACGGCGGCTCCGGCGGCGGCGCCACCGGGGACGGTTCGGGCAGGACTGCCGCCGCGTGGGGGGGCGGCGCGCCAACGTCGGACACCGGTGTCCAGATCTTGCTGCACTTGGCGCAGCGCACAGGCTTGCCGGCGGCAAGCAACGCCTCGGGGACGTCGTACGCGGCGGCACAGGCGGGACAGTGAATGCGCATGCGGCAGTTCCGGGGCGCGCGATCCTGCTTGCATCCGCATGCGCGCGCAACTGTCGGCAGGTGCCGTGCCTCGCCCTTTCGCGCCCCCTGCCAGGGATGGCAGAAGGGAGCATGATTCGTCTCGACGGGGTGGGCCTGACCTACGGGTCCGGCAAGACCGTGACCGAGGCGCTGCGCGGGCTGTCCTTCAGCGTCCCGGAAGGTGGATTTCGCTGGCTGCTCGGCCCTTCGGGAGCCGGGAAGACGAGCCTGCTGCGCCTGCTTCAGCTCGCCGCACGCCCCACGGCGGGGCGGCTGTCGGTGTTCGAGGCGGATATCGGCCGCACGCCGCGGGCGGCGCTGCCGCTGTTGCGTCGACGCATCGGGATGGTGTTTCAGGACTTCCGCTTGCTCGCTCATCTCTCCGCTTTCGACAATGTCGCCCTGCCACTGCGCATCGCCGGGCGGCCGGAGGGCCAGGTCCGCGCCGACGTCACGGAAATGCTGCGCTGGGTCGGCCTTTCGCGGCGCAGCGATGCGCGCCCGGCGGAACTCTCGGGTGGCGAGCAGCAACGCGCGGCGATTGCCCGTGCGGTCGTATGCCGGCCCGGCCTCCTGCTCGCCGATGAACCAACCGGGAATCTCGACGACACCCAGGCGGAGCGCCTGATGCTCCTGCTGAAGGAGATGAACCGGCTTGGCGCCACGGTGCTGGTGGCGACGCACAACGCCGCGCTCGTGGCCCGCCACCCGGCGCGCGCGCTGCGCCTCGACCGCGGCAGGCTGGTGGCTGATGAGTAAGGCGCCGTCGCTGCGCTCATCTCGTCTCGACGACCTCGGGCTGCGCCGCGCGTTGGGGGATGGGATGCTGCCGCTCCTGGTCGCGGCGATGGCTTTCCTTGCCGCGCTCGCGCTCGCCGGCTCGGCCGGCGCGGCGGCACTGGTGCGCCACTGGCAGCAGGGCGCGGCCACAACGCTGACGGTGCAGGTTCCGACGCCGTTGCTCGCAGCCACCAACGCCGCTGCGGGCACCCGCCTTGAGGCGGTGCTTGCGCTGCTGCACGCGAGCCCTGGCGTGACCGCGGCACGCGCCCTTTCGGAGCAAGAGTTGCGCGCGCTGCTCCGCCCCTGGCTGGGCGAGGGCGCCGCCGCCTCCCCCCTGCCGTTGCCCGCGGTGATCGCAGTGCGGCTCGCCACGGACGCCGCTGATCTTGCGGACCTGCAGTCGCGGCTCGCGGCACTTGCGCCGGGCACGCTGGTGGAAAGTCACGGCGCCTGGGTGCATCGTCTCGCGCTGCTCGCGCGCAGCCTGCAGGCGTGCGCGTGGCTTGCACTCGCGGTGGTCGCGGCCGTCGCGGCGGCGGTGGTCGCCGTGGCGACCCGCGCCGGGCTGGCGGCGCGCCGCGACGCCATCGAGATCGTGCACGGGCTGGGCGCGGCCGACACCTACATTGCCGCTCGCTTCGCCGCCCGCACGACACGGCTTGCGGCCCTCGGCGGGTTGGTTGGCAGCCTTGCCGCCCTGCCCGCCGTCGCCGGCCTCGCGATGCTGGCAACGCCGTTCGTGGCCGCCCCGGCGGCACCGCCACCCACCTTTCTCGCGGCGCTGCCTGGCGAACTCGTGTTGGGCCTGACTGCGCTGCCACTGTTTGCCGCCGCAATCGGGTTCGTCACCGCCCAGACGACCGTGCGCCTCTGGCTGCGGCGGCTGCCATGAAGCGCGCGGTGCTCGGGGTCGCGGTGGGCCTCGCGCTGAGCTGGGGCGCGGGCTTCGGTTGGTTCCTGCACAACGCATCCCATCCGGTGCCACCGCCACCACGCGCCGACGGCATTGTCGTGTTGACGGGGGGAGCCGGCCGCGTGGAAGCGGCGCTGCGCCTGCTTGCCGAGGGCCACGCCCGCCGCCTTCTGGTCTCGGGCGTCGGCGGTCCGGCTGAGTTCGCCACGCTTGCGCGCCGCGCCGGCGTCGACCCCGGTCTCGGCGATCGGGTCACGCTCGGCCGCGCGGCCATGACCACGCGCGGCAACGCCGCCGAGGCGGCCGCGTGGGCCCGCGCGAACGACATTGCCTCCCTGATCGTGGTGACCGCCGGCTACCACATGCCCCGCGCGATGGCCGAGCTGACCCGGGCGTTGCCGGGCGTGATGCTCTACCCCGCGCCGGTGACGCCGCCGGCGCTGCGCGACGGGGCCGAACCGGCGCTGCTGCCGCTGCTCGCGAGCGAATACACGAAATTCCTGGCAGCCGAGGTCGGGCTGACCGCTCTCGACCCCCATGCGCCGTTGCGGCCAACGGTGGATCACGGCGGATGAGCCTCATCCGATCGGCGGCATTCAATGCCTTCTTCTTCGGCGTCACGTTTCTGATGGCGATGGCGAGCCTTCCGCTGCGCGTTGTCGCGCCGCAGTTCGTCCCAGCCTATGCCCGTGCATGGGCACGCCTGATGCTGGCGGCGCTCCGAATGATCTGCGGAATTCGCTACGAAGTCACCGGGCGCGATCATCTGCCGAAAGAGGGGGCCGCACTGCTCGCGCCCATGCACCAGTCCGCGTTCGACACCGTGATCTGGATGCTACTGCTGCCGCGCCCGGCCTACGTGGTGAAGGCGGAGCTCTTTCGGATTCCGCTGTTCGGGCCGCTACTTCGGCTTGCCGGCATGATCCCGGTCGATCGCCGGGGCGGCGCCGCAGCATTGCGCAGCCTGCTGCAGGCGGCCGACGGTGCCATTGCCGCTGGGCGACAGATCGTGATCTTCCCCGAGGGAACGCGGGTCGCCCCCGGGAAGAAGGTGGCGCTGCAGCCCGGCGTGGCCGCGCTTGCCGCGCGGACGGGGATGCCGGTAATCCCCGTCGCGACCGATTCGGGGCGGCATTGGGGCCGCCGCGCATTTCGGAAGGTTCCAGGCGTCATCCATGTCGCACTCCAGCCGCCGCTCGATCCGGGGCTGCCGCGGGCCGCCCTGCTCGCGGACTTGCAGCGGGCCTTCACGGACGGCGAGGCAGCGTTCGGGGCGCATGTGGATAACTCTGTGGGCGAGCCGGCCGCAGGGCTGCTATGACGGTCGAGTTTGGTCCAGCAATATATTGATGTATAAGGAATTTAATTCGTTCGTTCCGCACTAGGTTGTCACGCGCAGCGGTTGGGGATGAACGCCCGGGATAGGCCGCCGGTGGACCTGCCGCGTATAAGAGCCAATGCGCCGGCCGCTTTTCGTCCTTGCTGTCCTGGCCGGGCTCCTGCTCGGCAGTTACGCCCTCTGGTGGTGGACGACCACACGCTTGGCCCAGGGTTTCTCGGACTGGCGCGAGCAGGCAACTGCGGCAGGCTGGACCGTGCGATCGGGCTCGATGCAGCGCACTGGCTGGCCCGCGGCCGCGGTGCTGGTCATCTCTGATCTGTCGCTGTCAGGAGGCCTCGCTGATATCCCTGGCGGCGCGGACTGGCAGGGACACCGTGTCGAGCTGCGCCTCTCACCGTTCGCGCCCGATTCGCTGGAGGTGCGGGTCGGCGGGGAGCAGGCGCTGCGGTTCGGGCCGAGTCCGCGGTTGCGCTTCGGTGCCGAACGGTTCATCTGGCGGGTCCCCCTCGGCTCGCCCGGCCCCGCGAACCTTGATGCGAAGAACATCCGCTTCGGCGCGCCGCTCGCGGGCATGACAGTCGGCCTCATCACCGGCACGTTCGCGGCGCAGCCGGCCGCACGTCAGGGCGAAGCCGCCCTGAACGTGTCGCTGTCAGCAGAAGCCATTGCCCTGCCGCCGCCACCGGCGCCGCGGCCCGCCCTCGGGGACCGGATCGCCTCGGCGACCCTGGAAGGCTCGATCGACGGCCCGCTGCCGCCGGGGAGCGATCCGGCGGCCCGCGCGTCGGCGTGGCGGCAGGGCGGCGGAATAGTGCAGGTTCGACACTTCGCGGTCGGATGGGGACCGCTCGGTCTGTCCGGAAGCGCCACGATCGGACTCGACGCCGGCCTGCAGCCCGAGGGAACGGCGAGCGTGCGCGCAATCGGCTATGATGCCGCGCTGGCGGCGCTTGCCGATGCCGGCGTGATGACGCACCCGGCGGCGCAGGCCGTGCGTGCCCTGCTCGGCCTGCTCGCCAGGACACCCGAGGGGGGCGGCACGCCGGTCGTGGAGCTGCCGCTTGCGTTGCGCGAGGAGGTGCTGAGCGTGGGACGCATTCCGGTGGGGAAAATTCCCATTCTCGTCTGGCCGACCACGCCGTGATGCGCTAAGCTTTGCAGTCATGATGCTCCGGATCAACAGCGCGCGAATTAGCTCCCCGGCTGCCTGACGCAGCCGGGTTTGCGTTCGCCCTGCCCTGGTCCTCTCCGGAGTCATCGCATCCATGTCGCTTGAGCCTTGGGCCCTCGTTGGCCTGCATGCGTCGGTCCGCTTTCGCGTGGCCGCCGAAGCCTCCCCCGGTCTCCTCCCACGCCTCCTCGCCCCGTTCGCCCGGCGCGACCTGACGCCGGATTCGCTCCAGTGCTGGCGCAGCGGGAACGACATGCAGGTCGAGATCGTGATGGACGCGATGCCGGCGGAGATGGTGCACCTCGTGGAGGGCAATCTGCGGCAGGTCGTTGGTGTGCACACGCTGACCCGGCAACAGGAAATCACCGGCCGGGTGCAGCGCCGGGCCGCTTGAGCGCGTCCGCAGCGCCGGTTCAGGCGGCGGCCCGCCGCCGCCGGCGCGTCGGGGCAGGGACCGGCACCACCGTCGGCTCTTCAGGGCTCGCAAGCGCCGCGAGCAGCGCCTCGCGCAATTGCGCGAGCTTGCGCTCGTTCTCGACCTTCAATCCGAAGACGTCCTTCACGTAGAACACATCCACCGCGCGTACGCCATACGTCGTGACATGCGCCGAAGCGATCTGCAGGCCCTGCTCGCTGATCGCCGCCGTCACATCGTGCAGCAGCCCGGGCCGATCGCGACCGTTCACCTCCAGCACGGTGTGCGTGTTGGACGCACGATTGTCGATAACCACCCGCGGCGGCACATGAATCGCGCGCATCCGCCGCCCGAGCAGCGCCCGTCCGATCTTGCGGATTTCGGCGGCCAGTTTCAGCCGCCCGGAGAGTGCCTGCTCGACCAATACATAGAGGCGCGCAAGCCGGTGCGGCTGGTCGAAGGCGCCACCAGCGGCATCCTGGATCCAGAACGTGTCCAGCGCCATGCCGTTGGTGAGCGTGTGGATGCGCGCATCCACGATCGAGGCACCGGCCACCGCGAGCGCACCCGCGATGCGGCTGAACAGGCCGGCATGGTCGGCGGCGTATACCGTCACCTCGGTGACCGCACGCGCCGGCAGCGGTTGCGTCTCCACCGTCAACGGCGCACGCCGCCCTTCGGCATCGCGAATCATCCGCGCGTGGCGAGCGTGTGTCTCCGGGTCGAACGAGAGCCAGTAGCCGGCATAGCCGAGCGCAAGGAACCGCTCGATCTCCGCTGCCGGCCAATCCTGCAACAGCGCGGCGGCGGCCGCCTTTGCGTGTGTGACCCGCACGTCGCGCTCGGTCGCCGCGAGCGCACCTTCAAGAACTTCCGCAACCCGCGAATAGAGCTCGCGCAGCAGCGTCGCCTTCCAGCCGTTCCAGACCTTCGGCGACACCGCACGCATGTCGGCGACGGTCAGCACGTGCAGCAGACGCAGCCGCTCGGGCGACTGGATCGTGTCGGCGAGGTCGAGGATGGTCTTCGGGTCGTCGATATCACGCTTGAACGCCGTCTGGCTGAGCAGAAGATGATGCAGGACGAGCCAGGAGACGGTCTCGGTCTCCTCGGCGCTCAACCCGAGCGTCGGGCCGACCTCCAGCGCAAGCTCGGCGCCCAGCTCGGAATGGTCGCCGCCGCGGCCCTTGGCGATGTCGTGGAGCAGGAGGGCGGCGTAGAGCGCGCGGCGTGACTGGATCTGGTCCATGAGCCCGGTCGCGATCGGCGCGACCTGACGCAGCTCACCCCGCTCCAGGGTGTTGAGTACGCGAACCGCCTCGATCGTGTGCTCATCGACGGTGAAGACGTGGTAGCTATCGAACTGCATCTGCCCGACGATACGTGCCCAGTCGGGCAGGAAGCGGCCGAGAAATCCGGTCTCGTTCATCACCGAGAGCCAGCGTGCGCCATCGGCAAGATGTCGTTCGTCGTCGCGTCCGCAGAGCAGATCGAGAAAGATCGCCGCCGCTTCGGGACTTCCCCGCAGGCTGACAGCGCGACGCTCGTTGCGGATCAGCGCCCGCATCGCCAGCGGGTGGAGGGTGAGGTCGCGATCGCGCGCCGTCTGCAGAATGCGCAGCATCATGATCGGCTCGTCGCGGATGTCGCGGCCCTTGGCGCAGAGCAGCATCCCGTCGGCGAGCACGAACCCATCGCGCGCCAGCGCGACGTCCGTTTCCGCCGCCAGAGCCGGCGGCCCCAGCGCTGCGCGCACCAACGCCGGTTCCACCACATGCGTCAACCGCGACACCTCACGCGCGGTGAGGAAGTAGTGACGCATGAAGCGCTCCACGCCGTCCTGTCGTCCGTGTCGCGTATAGCCCATGCGCGCACCGATCACCGGCTGGAGGTCGAAAGTCAGTCGGTCCTCGGCACGGCCCGCGACATAGTGCAGATGAAAGCGCAGCGCCCATAGAAAGTCCCATGCACGCTGGGCAAGCTTGGCCTCGGCCAGCGAGATGACGCCGCGCCCCGGGCCCTCCGTGCTGGCGAGGTCGAAGATGTGGGCGATGCCGAAGACATAGCGCGCCATCCAGTAGAGCGTCTGCAGATCGCGCAGGCCGCCCCGCCCCTCCTTGATGTTGGGCTCGACCACGAACGGGCTGTCGCCAAAGCGGCGATGGCGCGAGTCACGCTCCGCGCGCTTGGCCTCGATATAGCCGGCAGCCCCCGCCTCCTCGCACGCAGCGCGGAACGCCGTGGCGAAATCGTTGAACAGCGCCGCATTCCCTGCGATCGGCCGTGCGTCGAGCAAGGACGTGCGCACCGTCGCATCGCCATTCGCCTCATTCACGCAGTCGGCCACGGTTCGCGTCGCGTGGCCCACCTTCAGCCCGAGGTCCCACAGGAAGTACAGTATGAACTCCACGACCTTGAGCCCGGTCGGGCCCGGCGTGTCCTGCGTCAAAAACAGCAGGTCGATGTCGCTGAACGGCGCCAGCACACCGCGACCATACCCACCCGTGGCCGCGACCGTGAGCGGCCCCACCCCGGCCGCAGCCCCACCATGCATCGCAAGCCCGTAGTCGTAGAGCACTTCGATCAGGCCGTCGGTGTATCCCGCCAGCCGCCGCGCGGCCTTGAGCCCCGAGAGATTGCCCTCCTCGAACGTCTCGCGAAGTTGCGTCTGCAGCCGTGCCAAGTGACGGCGAAATACCCCGAGTGCCGCGTCGCGTGGCGGGGGGCGGCCCGGCGCGAGGGCGGCGAGCGACTGCCGCAGAAGGGCCGCTGCCTGGACGCGTTCGGAGGAGTGGGACGGGAGCGGAGACATCCGGGCAATGTTACCTACGTCTCGCCTGGTGCAACAGTCGCAAGTTCTTTGAGCCGATAGAGCTCTTCGAGTGCCGCACGGGGAGCGAGCCGGTCCGGTTCGAGGACCGCAAGCGCTTCACGCAGCGGATCAGCGGTGGGGGCAGGCGGGGGTGCGAACAGCGGCAACGCCGCGGCGTCGGTCAACCGCCCTGCGCGCTGTTCCAGGGCGGCGAGCAGCGACGCGGCGCGCTTGACGACGCCGGGCGGCACGCCAGCGAGTTTCGCGACGTGCACCCCCCAGCTCCGACCGGCGGCGCCCGCCGCAACCTCGTGGAGGAAGACGACCGCGCCCTTCCATTCCTTCACCCGCATGCTGTGCGGCGCGAGGCGCGGCAGTTCCCCGGTCAGCCCCGCAAGTTCATGGAAGTGCGTGGCAAAGATGACACGGCACCGCACCGCGTTGTGTAGGGCCTCCAGCACCGCCCAGGCGATCGCGAGCCCGTCGAGAGTCGCCGTGCCGCGGCCGATCTCGTCTACCACCACCAGGCTGCGGGGGCCCGCCTGATGCAGGATCGCCGCGGTTTCGATCATCTCCACCATGAAGGTGCTGCGCCCGCGGGCGAGGTCATCCGCGGCACCGACGCGCGAGAACAGCCGGTCGACGACACCGATCCGCGCGGCGGAGGCCGGCACTGGCAGCCCGGCCTGAGCAAGGATCGCGATGAGCGCGTTTTGCCGCAGATAGGTCGATTTGCCCGCCATGTTGGGGCCCGTGAGCAGCAGCACGCGCCGCTCCGCCGGCAGCGCGCAGTCGTTGGGGACGAAAGCGGCGGTGCCCGACAGCGCCGCCTCGACCACCGGATGCCGCCCGGCCTCGATGAGAAAGTCCGCCTCGGCAACGACGACCGGGCGGCACCAGCGCCCGGCGGCTGCGAGCTGCGCGCAGGCTTGCACGACATCCAGCGTGGCGAGGGCCTGCGCGCAGGCTGCGAGCGGCTCGGCATGCGCCAGAGCGCGCGCGCAGAGATGCGCAAATACCGCCCGTTCACGCGCCGCCGCACGCTCGCCGGCCTCGCCAATGCGCCGGTCCAGATCAGCAAGCTCGACGGTCGTGAAGCGGGCGCCGCTGGTCATGCTCTGTCGCAGTGTCAGCGCCGGATGGGTGCGCAGCCTTTCGACCACCGCCGCCGGCACCTCGATCACGTAGCCGAGCTGGGCGTGGTGCCGGATCTTCAGGCTGCCGACTGCAAATTTCTGCGCGTAGTCGAGTTGCAGCGTCGCGATGACGCGGCGGCTGTCGTCGCGCAGCCGCCGCTCGGCGTCGAGCTCCGCGTCGAAGCCCTCCGCGATCGCACCGTCCTCCAGCCGCAGGGGCGCGGGATCGGCGAGCGCCGCGGCGAGCTGGGCGCCGAGCGCGGGCGAAGGATCCAGCGCCTCGCGCGCCTCGCCGAGCAAGCGTGGGGGCAGCCCTGCGATCGCCTCCGCCGCGATCGCGGCGGCCGCGATGCCATCGCGCAGTGCCCCGAGGTCACGCGGTCCGCCACGACCGAGCGAGAGGCGGCCCAACGCGCGGGCCATGTCGCCCGCACTGCGCAACGCTGCGCGCAGCCGCTGCGTGGCCTCGGGATTCTCCAACATCCAGGCCCAGGCATCCTGCCGTGCCGCAATCGGTCCCGGATCGGTGAGCGGCGCGGCAAGCCATTCGGCCAACAGCCGCGCGCCGGCCGCAGTGGCCGTGCGCTGTACTGCGGAGAGCAGCGTGTGCGCGGTTCCGCCGTCCCGCGCGCGGGTGATCTCCAGGCTGGCGCGGGTCGCCGCATCCATCGTCATCTGCCCCTGCTCGCCCATCGGCACAGGTCGGCCGAGGCGCGGCAGCCTTCCCCCCTGGGTCGACCTCACATAGTCGAGTGCGGCGCAGGCAGCGCACGCTTCGGCATCGGCGAAGCTGCCGAACGCATCGAGACTTGCGGCCGAGAACGCCTCGGCGAGCCGCCGGCGCGCCTCCGCGGCAGGCGGCACTGCCCTTACGCTCGCCCGCCGGTCATCCCATTCCGCAAGGGGAATCTCGGACGGTGCCAGCACCTCCGCCGGATCGAGCCGGCCCAGCAGGGTCGCGAGTTCAGTGCGCCCGAGGCTCGTCGTCTCGAAGGCACCCGTCGAAATGTCGATCCAGGCAGCGCCCAGCCGGCCGCCGGCCTCGGCGAGCGCGAGCAGCAGGTTCGCGCGCCCAGCCTCCAGCAACGCCTCTTCGGTCAGCGTGCCGGGAGTCACGAGCCGCACCACTTCGCGACGGATCAGGCCACGACCCTTCGCCTCCATCTGCTCGGCGATCGCCACGCGGAAGCCACGGCGAATGAGGCGCAGCAGGTATGCGTCCGCCGCGGCCGCGGGCACCCCGCACATCGGGATCGGCGCACCCGCATGCTCGCCGCGGCTGGTCAGCGCGATGTCGAGCGCGGCCGCCGCCGCCTCGGCATCGTCGAAGAAGAGTTCGTAGAAATCTCCCATGCGAAAGAAGATCAGCGCCTCGGGATGCGCGGCCTTCGCGGCGAACCACTGCGCCATGGCCGGCGAGGCGCCGATCGCATCGGGACGGCGTGCTGGGGTCATGCAGGAGCTTTAGCTGCCTGTGCGGCGAGTGCGAAGCGTGACGCTTGTCGCGGACGGCACCGGTGGGTCACGATGGTGCAACGCCGAGCTCAGGGAGGGCACGCATGGCCGACGGCAGTCCTGATCCACGCACCGCGCGCATCTCCACGCAGGAGGCGCTAGCCCTGCATGCTGCTGGCCGCCCCGGCAAGCTGGAGATTCGGATCACCAAGCCGCTCGTCACGGCCCGCGACCTCTCCCTCGCCTACTCGCCGGGCGTCGCCGAACCGTGCCTCGAGATCAGCCGCGACCCCAACCTCGCCTACGACTACACCGACAAAGGCAACATGGTGGCGGTGATCTCAAACGGCACCGCGGTGCTGGGCTTGGGCAATCTCGGCGCGCTCGCGGGCAAGCCGGTGATGGAAGGCAAGGTTGCGCTGTTCAAGCGCTTCGCTGACGTGGACGGCATCGACCTCTGCATCGATACCGAGGTCGTCGACCAGTTCATCGAGTGCGTCCGCTATCTCGGCCCGAGTTTCGGCGGCGTGAACCTGGAGGACATCAAGGCTCCGGAGTGTTTCATCATCGAGGATCGCCTGCGCGAGCTGATGGACATTCCGGTGTTTCACGACGATCAGCACGGCACGGCGATCGTCGCCGCCGCCGGGCTCATGAACGCGCTGCTCCTCACCAACCGCGACATCGCGGCGACGCGCCTCGTCGTCAACGGCGCGGGCGCCGCGGCCATTGCCTGCGTCGAACTGCTCAAGGCGATGGGCATGCCGCACGATTCGATCGTGCTCTGCGACACCAAGGGCGTGGTCTATCAGGGTCGCACCGAAGGCATGAACCAGTGGAAAAGCGCGCATGCAGTGCCGACGTCGGCCCGCACGCTCGCACAGGCGATCGAGGGGGCCGACGCCTTCTTCGGCCTGTCCGCCAAGGGCGCGCTCACTCAAGCCATGGTGCGCCAGATGGCGGCACGGCCGATCATCTTCGCCATGGCCAACCCCGATCCCGAAATCACGCCGGAGGAGGCTCGCGCCGCGAGTCCACAGGCGATCATCGCGACCGGGCGCAGCGACTATCCCAACCAGGTGAACAACGTGCTCGGCTTCCCCTACATCTTCCGCGGCGCGCTGGACGTGCGGGCGCGGACGATCAACGACGCGATGAAGATCGCGGCGGCCAACGCGCTGGCGCAGCTCGCCCGCGAGGATGTGCCGGACGAAGTGAGCACCGCCGGTGCGGGACACCGCCTTCAGTTTGGCCCCGAATACATCATTCCCAATGCGTTCGATCCGCGCCTTATCTCCCGCGTGGCACCTGCGGTTGCGAAGGCCGCAATGGACTCCGGCGTCGCACGGCGACCGATCGCCGATCTGCGCAAGTATGCACGCGAGCTTTCGGGCCGGCTTGATCCGACCGCGAACGCGCTCGACGCCATCATGGAGAGCGTGCGCGCCAATCCGAAGCGCGTCGTGTTCGCCGAGGGCGAAGAGGAAAAGATGGTGCGCGCGGCCGTCGCCTTCCGCAATGCAGGCTACGGCACACCAATCCTGATCGGCCGGGAGGAGCGGGTGCGTGCGACCATGACCGCGCTCGGCCTTGGCCATGCCGAAGGCGTGGAAATCCACAATGCCCGCCTCTCCCACAACAATCGCCGCTATGCCGAGTTTCTGTATTGGCGCCTGCAACGCCGCGGCTATATGGCACGCGACTGCCAGCGGATGGTCAACCAGGACCGCAACGTCTTCGCCGCCAGCATGGTCGCGACCGGCGATGCAGACGCGATGGTCACGGGGCTCACGCGTTCGGTCTCGGTCTGCGTCGACGATATCGCGCTCGCCATCGACCCGGCCCCTTCGGCGATTGCATTCGGTCTCACGCTGATGGTAGGCGCGCGCGGCACGACGATCTTCATCGCCGATACCCTCATGCATTTCCGCCCCGACGCACGCCAGCTCGCCGACATCAGCTGCGGTGCGGCGGCGGCGGCACGGGAGCTGGGCCACGAGCCGCGCGTGGCTCTGCTCTCGCATTCCACCTTCGGCAATCCGGAACACGCCACAGCCAATACGATGCGCGAAGCGGTGGCAGAGCTCGACGCACGCGGCGTGGATTTCGAGTATGATGGGGAGATGAGCCCGGACGTCGCGCTCGACGCGTCCTACCGCGCGCTCTATCCGTTCTGCCGTTTGACCGGACCGGCCAACGTACTCGTCATGCCAGGATTGCATTCGGCGCATATCACTTCACGCCTCGCGCCGCGGCTCGGGGGCGGGGGCACGATTGGACCCCTCGTGATCGGGCTCACCCACGCCGCGCAGTTGGTCGCGATGGACGCCTCGGTCAGCCAGATTGTGGAGATCGCTGGGATCGCCGCGCACCAGGCGGCCCTGCGCGAAAGGGCGCGCCCCCCGGGCGGATGAGCTTTCCGGTCACCCTGCTCGACCTCGCAGGGCCGTAGCACTTCTGCTTTGGGGCGTGCGCATGGTGCAGATCGGCGTCCAGCGGGCATTCGGTGCTCCATTGCGGGCGTTCTTGGGCAGCGCCGTGACCCCGGCGCTGAATTCTGCTGGGGGTGATGGCCTTTCGGCGCGGCCAGCAGACCCGCACCCGCGACCTCGGCCGCGTCGCGATTGGGCTCGGCCTCATGCTCACGGCGCTGCATCAGTTGCTCGCATTGGTCACGCCGTATGAGGACGCGCCCAGCCTGCGGATGCTGGCCGGCGCCATCGCGACCGAGCCCCTGCTCGATGTCGTGATCGCCGCCGGCCTCACCTGGGCCGCGCATTCCTCGGTCGCGGTCGTGGTGCTGGTCATGTCCCTAGCCGCGAAGGGAGTTGTGTGCCGCCATGCTGCGCCGCCTGCTGCCTGCCCGGGCCGAGCCGCTGACCCGGCGCGCCCGGTCTATCTCGACGCGGCAGCACGTGAGACGCCGATCGTTGCACTTGGCGGGGCAACGCGCGAGGCGCTGCGGCTGGCCGCCCTCCTTGAAACGATGCTGCACGCGGCCCGCGAGGCGTTCGGCGGTGACGACCGTAAACGCATCGGCCACGTCAAACGCATGGACGATGTACTCGACCGCGTGAACGTCGCGATTCGCGCCTATCTCGGCGACCTCGACCCGGAAGCACTTTCCCCGGCCGGTCAGGAGCGTGTCGCGGAGATTCGGGCCTTTGCCATGAATCTCGAAAATGCCGGCGACGTGATCGAGCGCAGCCTGCTGGCGCATGCGGCCAAGCGGATCAAATACGCCATTCCGCTGCCCAAGGCGGATCTGGCCGCGGTATTTGCCCGCCTCGCCGCAAATCTCCCGCGCAGCGGCATCGGTCTTCGTGAGCGCGGAGGCGCGCGCCGCCCGACTCCTCGCCAGCGAGAAGGAAGCTTTCCGGGCGATGGAGACCGCCGCAACCGAGACACACCTTGCGGCAGTGCGCGGCGGGAGCCGCGATGCCATGCGGGCGACCGCCTGGTGGCTCGACGTGCTGCGCGACCTCAAGCTCGTCAACGCGCATCTGGTCGAGGCGGCGGCCTATCCGGTGCTGACCAGCCAGGGAGAGTTACTGCCGACGCGGCTCCGCACCAGGGAGAGTGACGACGCGTAGCTGGCTGCTTGCGCCCCCGCCGGGCCGCCGCCACTTATTTGCAGATGTCCGAGGGAAAGACTCCCACGCCCGAGC
>JAFKFJ010000058.1 GCA_017307335.1 Alphaproteobacteria bacterium
CATCGCCCCCGCCGTCGCGCGCGCGGCGATGGAGAGCGGCGTCGCCACCCGCCCGATCGCCGATCTCGCGGCCTATGAGGGCGCGCTGGAGCGGTTCGTGTTCCGCTCCGGGCAGCTCATGCAGCCGGTGTTTGCGGCGGCCAAGCATTCCGCGACGCGCATCGTCTATGCCGAGGGCGAGGACGAGCGCGTGCTGCGCGCGGTGCAGTCGGCGCTCGACGATGACATCGCACGGCCGATCCTGGTCGGCCGCCGCGCCGTGATTGCCGAGCAGGTGCGGGCCATGGGCCTGCGCCTGCCGCTCGGCGACCGCGTGCAGGTGATCGACCCCGCCGAGGACACGGCGCTGATGGCGCCGCTGCTGCACGCCTATCGCTGCCTCGCCAGCCGCCGCGGCACCCCGCCCGACGCGGCGGAGCGGCGCGTGCGCTCGCATCCCACCGTGGCGGCGGCGCTGCTGCTGCGCGAGGGGCTTGCCGATGCGGCGATCTGCGGCGGCAAGAGCGAATGGTGGCGCGACATGGAATATGTCATGCCGATCATTCCGAAGCGGCCCGAGGTGAGCCGGCTGTACGCGCTCACCGGCCTGATCCTGCAGGGCGGCGCGCTGTTCCTGTGCGACACGCATATGAACGTGGACCCGACCGCGGAGCAGGTGGCCGAGATGACGGTGCTCGCGGCCGAGGCGATGCGGGCGTTCGGCATCGTGCCCAAGGCGGCGCTGCTGTCGCACTCCAACTTCGGCGCGTCGCGCTCGCCGAGTGCGCGCAAGATGCGTCAGGCGCTGGCGCTGCTGCGCGCACGCGTGCCGGATCTGGAGGTGGACGGCGAGATGCACGCCGACGCGGCGCTGAGCGAGGCGATCCGCAACCGCACCGTCGCCGAAAGCCGCCTGTCGGGGACCGCGAACCTGCTCGTGATGCCGGGCCTGGATGCGGCGAATATCGGCTACACGCTGCTGAAGGCGGCGGCGGACGCGCTGCCGGTGGGGCCGCTGCTGCTGGGGATGAGCAAGCCGCTGCACGTGGTCGTGCCAAGCGTGACCGCGCGCGGCATCCTGAACGTGAGCGCGGTCGCGGCGCGGCAGGCGCAGGCGATGCGGTCGGCGGCGACGGGATAGGCGATGCTGTTCCTGCTGCTCGGCCTCGCCACGTTCGTGGTGCTGCTGGCGGCCCTCGGCGCCTTTTCGCGCGCGCAGGTCGCAACGCTCAAGCAGTTCGGGCTGTGGGTCGTGGCGATCGGCGGCCTGCTGCTCGCGGCCATGCTGTTCCTGACCGGCCGCGGCGGGATCGCGATCGCGGCGCTCACGCTGCTCGCGCCGATGGTCTGGAGCTGGGTGCAGGAGGGCAAGCGCCCCCGCGTGCGCCGCCCCGGCGTTGGCGCCGGCGCGGGTACTGCGCGCGGCGGCGCGATGAGCCGGGAGGAGGCGTTCGCGGTCCTCGGTCTGCACCCCGGCGCCTCGGCGGAGGAGATCCGCGCGGCGCATCGGCGCCTGATGCGCTCGGCGCATCCGGACCAGGGCGGATCGGACTGGCTGGCCACCCGCATCAACCAGGCGCGCGACGTATTGCTCGGATGATTCACGCAACTCTGCTGTTGGGGCCGCGTTCGCCCGCTACCACTTAGGGGATGCGCAGGCTGCTTGCCTGCGCCAAAGCGGCATGCGACTGATCATGCAACGCTTTGTTCCGAGCCCTGAGCGACTGAGAAAGAGGATTCGCCGCCGTGATCAAGCCGCTCCGCAAAGCCGTGCTGCCCGTCGCCGGTCTCGGGACCCGCTTTCTTCCCGCGACCAAGGCGATGGCGAAGGAAATGCTTCCCGTCGTGGACAAGCCGCTCATTCAGTACGCGGTCGATGAGGCGCGCGCGGCGGGGATCGAGCAGTTCTGCATGGTCACCGGACGCGGCAAGACCGCGCTCGTCGAACATTTCGACATTGCCTATGAACTTGAGATGACGCTGCGCGAGCGCGGCAAGCATCGCGAGCTGCGGGAGCTGCGGGAGGGGCATCTCCCGCCCGGCGCGATCGCCACGGTGCGCCAGCAGGAGCCGCTGGGCCTGGGCCACGCGATCTGGTGTGCCCGCGCCTTCATCGGCGACGATCCGTTCGCGATCCTGCTGCCCGACGACCTCGTGCTCGCCGACGTGCCGTGCACGCTTCAGCTCGCCCAGGCCTACCAGGAGACCGGCGGCTGCGTGGTGGCGGTGAGCGAGGTGCCGCACGACCAGACCAACCGCTACGGCATTCTCGACGTGGCGCACGACGACGGGCGGCTGGTGGAAGTACGCGGCCTCGTCGAGAAGCCGAAACCCGAAGTGGCACCCTCGAACCTTTCGATCATCGGCCGCTACGTTCTGATGCCGCAGGTGATGCGGTACCTGGAGCGGATGGAGCGCGGTGCGGGCGGCGAGGTCCAGCTGACGGACGCGATGGCGCGCCTGATCGGCGAGGTGCCGTTTCACGGGCTGCGCTACGAAGGGCGGCGCTTTGACTGCGGCGACAAGGTGGGTTTCCTTGAGGCGCAGGTCGCCTTCGCGCTGAAGCGGCCGGACCTCGGGCCGGCTGTGCGGGCGTTCCTGAAGAACTACGTGCACGCCTGCGCCGAGCCGGTGAGCTGAAGCGGGCGCCGGAAGGGGAGGGACTCGCCGATGGGCTTCCGCCACGACTTCGACCGCACGCTGCTGCGTGAATATGATATACGAGGTATCATCGGTCAGACCTTATATCCCGCCGACGCGCACGCGATCGGACGGGTGTTCGGCAGCATGGTGGCCGCCACGGGCGGGCGGACGGTGGCGGTCGGGTTCGACGGGCGCCTCTCCTCCCCCGACCTGGAGCCGAAGCTGGTCGAAGGCCTCGTCGCGGCCGGGATGGAGGTGCTGCGCATCGGGCTAGGGCCGACCCCGATGCTTTACTACGCCTCCACCGTGCGCAAGACCGACGGCGCGGTGATGGTGACCGGCAGCCACAACCCGCCCGACTACAACGGCTTCAAGTTCATGCTGAAGGGCAAGCCCTTCTTCGGCCCGCAGATCCAGGAGCTCGGCCGCATCGCCGCGGCGGGCGACGTCGCCGAGGGCACCGGCACGGTGGAGACGATCGACGTCTCCAGCGACTATGTCGCGCGCGTGATCTCCGATTGGGACGGCGGCGACCGGCTGCTCAACGTCGTGTGGGACAATGGCAACGGTGCCGCCGGCGAGGTGCTGGCGCGTGTCGTGCGCTCGCTGCCGGGCAATCATACCGTGATGTTCGGCGAGATCGACGGCCGCTTCCCCAATCATCATCCCGACCCGACGGTGCCGAAGAACCTCGATGCGCTGGTGGCCGAAGTGCGGCGGCGCGGCGCCGATGTCGGCATCGCGTTCGACGGCGATGCCGACCGCATCGGCGTGGTCGACGATTCCGGGGCGATCCTGTTCGGCGACCAGCTCATGGTGGTGCTGGCGCGCGACGTGCTGCGCAGCCATCCCGGTGCGACCATCATCGCCGACGTGAAGGCGAGCCAGGTGCTGTTCGACGAGGTGGCGCGCGCCGTCGGCGTGCCGCTGATGTGGAAGACGGGCCACAGCCTGATCAAGGCGAAGATGGCCGAGGTCGGCTGTCCGCTCGCGGGCGAGATGTCGGGGCACATCTTCTTCGCCGACCATTGGTACGGGTTCGACGATGCGCTGTACGCCGCGGTGCGGCTGCTCGGCATCGTCGCGCGCGGCCAGGGCAAGCTTTCGACCGTGCGCGAGGCGCTGCCGCAGGTGATGAACACGCCGGAACTGCGCTTCCCCTGTGACGAGGCGCGGAAGTTCGAGGTGATCGCGGAAGTGGCCGGCCGGCTCAAGGCGGCCGGCGCGAAACTGTCGGACATCGACGGCGTGCGCGTACAGACCGACGATGGCTGGTGGCTGCTGCG
>JAFKFJ010000225.1 GCA_017307335.1 Alphaproteobacteria bacterium
GCAAGCCGTTGTGCAGAACATAGACGATCCCGCTCACCACCCGGCGGTCGTCGACCCGCGGGATACCGTGAGAGCGCGGGAAATGAGGCTTGATCCGCGCCATCTGCGCTCGCGAGAGAAGGAAAAGGTCGGACATGCAGCACCTCCGAGCGCCTGCATGAGATCGCTGCTGAGCGGCGGCGGGATAATCCGCAGCTCACCGAGGCGCAAGCGTTCGCCGAGGCGATGAAAACCCCGGAGGGTCGGCGGTTGTATGGCGTGCATCGTGACCACATGTTCGCCAAGATGGCCGGAGCAGCCTGAACGCACGCGCGATGCACCAGCGCAAGATCGGCGCGGAGGCGACCGGACGGGCGCGTGAACTCTGGCGCCGGATCGGCGAGGCGGACGCAGTGGCGGCCGAGCTGCTTGCCGCGATCGCCGCGCCGCTGATCCTGCGCGCCCGCCGCTCGCCGATCCCGCGGCAGGTTCTGCTCGACGAAGCCGCGCGACTGTGGCCGATGCGCGGCAGCGGCATCGGGCGGCTCGCGCTCGACATTGACCTCGGGAAGCGCCGCCTTGCGATCACCGAGTTGCGGGTCGGCACCGGCAGGACGCGATGGCCTGGATGGGCGCCGAATGTCTCGGAACCTGACCTGATCGTGCGACGCCTGCACCTTAACGTCGCCGAGCACGTGCTCGACATTGGTCACACGACCCTCGCCCGCATAGCGTTGCACGCGCTCGGACGGTGGTTCGAACGCGCCCGCCCGGCCGACGATGCCGTATTGCTCCGCGACCTGACGGTGCTTGCCGATGCAGATGCGCTGCGCGGCGAGTTCCGGCTGGCGACGCCATCGGGCGGCGTGTGGATCGGCGCAATTGCATGGCTTGCCGACAGAGCCGAGTGGTTCGCAGCGGTGAGGACCTACCTCGATGCCGACGCGCTGCCGCTCGCGCCGGCGCGCACAGCACCAATGACGGAGGAGGCCGCGTAATGGGCCGCGAGATAGACTACACACCTCTCTTGCTCGCGCCCGCTGTGCGCCGGCTCGCGATCGGACTGCGGATCAACGGCCAGGTCGTGCCCGGCCTGATCCGCTTCGCCGTCCAGTCAAACAACTATTGGAGCGCCGACACCTTCACGGCCGAAGTCGCGCTCGACGCATCGTCGTCGTGGGGACCGCCCTTCTGGGCGCTCAACGACACCATCGAGGTCGAGCTGCTCGCGAGCCTCGATCCCGCGCAGCAGCCGACATCCCTGATTCTCGGCCTGGTCGACTCGCTTGAGTGGGCTAGCGACCAACCGATCCGCGTCTCCGGCCGAGACTACAGCGGCGTCCTGATCGACGCCCGGACGTCCGAGAAGTTCGCCAACCAGACGAGCAGCTCGATCGCGCAAACACTCGCGGCCCGGCACAGCCTGCAGGCATCCGTGCAGCCGACCACGACGCTCGCGGGTGACTACTACCGGGCTGACCACGTCCAGATGACCGACCGGATCACGGAGTGGCAACTCCTGACCTATCTGGCCGAGCGCGAGGGCTTCAACCTGTGGGTCGCGGGGCGCGTGCTCTACTTCCAGCCCGCCCCGAGCCCCGCGCCGCCGCCGCTCCAGATCGCCTACTCGTATGCCGGCTCCGACGCCCCGACGCAGGCGAGCACGCCGCGCTTCACCATGCTCCGCAACCTGACGCTGGCGCGCGATATCATCGTGACCGTCATCTCGTGGAACCACGAGCAGAAAGCCGCGATCAAGGCCGTCGCGCACCAGACCAAGATCCGGAAGGCGAGCGTCAACACGCCCGCGCAGGCGCCCGCGAGCAAGTTGCCAGCGCAGAGCTTCATCTTTCGCGTTCCCGGCCTGACGCTCGCGCAGGCGCAGGACTATGCTGACCGAAAGTACGCGGAACTCTCGCAGCACGAGCGCAAGGTCACGGTCAGCAACCTCCCCATGGTGCTCGGCCTCACGGCGCGCGATATGGTCCAGGTGGTCGGCACCATGACGGACTTCGACCAGCAGTATTTCATCGAAGAGATCGAGCGATCCTTCTCGGCCACGCACGCGACGATGACGATCCGGGCCAAAAACGCTTCGCCGACACAGGTGTTTGAAATCTGACGGCGGCGGCCGCGGCATGATCGCCCCGAACCGCCGGCGTGATCCGCGCGTGGATCTGGTGCTACTCACCGCGCTCGCCGAGGATGCGAGCGTGCGGCCAAGCACCCGGGAGGCGGCCCGGCGGGCGCTCACCCGGCTCCGCGCCCATGTAACTCGCCAGCGCGTGCGCGCCATCGCGGCCGAGCTGCCCGCCGAGGTGCTGGACGAGCTACTCGAGCCGGAGTGCCCATAGGCGGGCTCGCCGCGCGATGGTGGGGCGATGGCGAGGCAAATTCCCTTCCGCGACGACGGCGGCACGCCCGGGTGGCGCGCCCGGCATTCCATGATCCGACGCATCGAACGCTGGGCAATCGGCCCGCGCGTCGAGACCTGGAGCCCGCTGCGGCTCGCGGTGTGGTGGTTCGTGCAGCCCTTTATCGTCGCCGCGACGTTCATCGTGACCGTGATCGTCGGCGTGGTGCTAGCGGTCGCGGTCGGGCTGCTGCCCTGACCGCCAGCCGAGATATTTGATGCAGGGTGGCCCCTCTGCCATCGTCGCGGTGGCCGCCCTTAGGCGCGGCTGCTGAATTTTTCCCGCCCGATCGCGCGATCCTGCGCGCGAAATTCTCCCGCGTCTCGCGCAGTCGCCGCGCGCCGAGCTCGCAGTGAAGCCGGGGCCGCCTGGTAACGTGCGCGAAGTCGCGCAAGAAATTCGCGCGGATTACTCGAAGTAGTCGCGCAGTAACAAACACCAGTGCCGCGAGAATGTGCTTGCACTGGATTGCCGCGCAGCGTAGCCGTTGTGCCACCGAAGGAGAGCATTGACATGGACGCCGAGCCGAACACCGCCCCGACCGTTCCTGACCTCATCGAGGCCGTCGTGAACGCCGACCGGCTCGCGACGGCGGCGTGGTTCTCGATCAAGGGCAGCGCGGACCTCATCCTGGATGAGCGGGTGTCGAGCGCCCTCGAGGTGCTGATCGAGCACGCCGCCGACGCGGCTGCGCACGCTGCCGATCTTGCGCTCAAAATCGAGGCGCAGGGCAGCGCGGCGTTGATCGGCGTGCCAGGGCGGACACCGCATGCCACCGAGTGTCAGATGAGCAGCGTTGCTCCGCTCGTCTCCTCCACGAAAGCGAAGCAATAGCGGTCGGGGCCGCTGAGCCACCGGATGCCTATGACTTGCTGCGCAGGCCAGGATTTGTGGTTTAGGGCAGCGACCGCCATCAGCTGACTTGCAAGGTGGTCCGGAGCTTCAGTGGCCTGGCGCAAACATCGCAGCACCCGACTTGCCTCCATGGAAACTCTGGTGGAGACCAACGCGGTTGTCAGACCCAGCGTGACTCCAGACAGCCAAACCCTATCGCCGTGAGTCACTGGTATAGTCATCCCAGCCTTGCGCAGCGCCTCGTGATCATTCGCCGAAGGGTCCTGTCCGGGGGCGACGTTGAGGGGAACAAAGAGCCCTTGATTCGGCCAAGATTGCAGCGCGGAAGCGATGAACTGCCTGCTGGTCCACACACCGTGTGGTGCAATGGCAAGGGCAAACGCCACACCGCGGCCGAAGATGGCGTAAAGCAGCTCCTTACTACTCGCAGGCGCGGGGTGGATATGCAGGTGGTGAATGCCCCATTCATTGAGCAGCAGGTCAAAGTCGGGACCGTCCTTTCGGCCCGGTGGCCGAAGGCGGTACCCCTCGCAAACACGCTTGCTCAGATGCGGGCTCAGATCATCGCCTCTCGCGATCCTCCCAAGCAGCGCGTCAACGCGCTGCCGATTTGCGCGGACTTCCGGAAGGCAATCGAAGCCAACCGCCTTGTTCACCTGGCGCGGATGCGGATGCACGAGCCGAGACTGCCAATTCATGAAGCGCCAAGTCTGCTCGTCTAGACTAAGGGTTGCGAACGCTTTTTTCTCCCGCAGGCTGCGGACCGGGAGCGCCCGAACCATCTCTGCTTGTAGCTGGACAAAGAAGTCGGGCATGAAGGGGCGCGAAGACCCGTCGCTGGAAGCCATGCCCTCAGGCGCCGCTCGCACTTCACCGCAAGTCACGTAGATCACGCATGTTCACGCTGGATGGATCGTCGCGCTTCACCGCCGAGACCGCCATGCGCCTCGGGGGCTGGTATCACGCTATCGCCTGACCGCCTGACCGATCGAATCCGACGGGGCCGCTGCGGAACCGGCCGCCGGTTACTTGTTCTCCAATGACTGATCTGGCGCCGCTGGTGGGGCGAGCCCCGCTGGGATCAGGGCCGCCGCCTCCATCTCGCGGAGAATCCGGATGAGCCGCCCGGTAGCCGTATCACTGGCCAGGCGCGACATCTGGCGAATCACGGGGTTCTGGTGCGTACTCGCAGCCAGGGCTTGGGCGACATCACCTGCAGCGGCAAGAGTCGCCGCGGCCTGCAGGATCGCAGCCTCATCAGTGAACATAGGAGTGCCTCGCTTGGCTCGGCCGAGCGCATCACGCTGCTCGGAACCAAGTAGCGATGCCATCCCGCCGATGGATTCGCCAACGACTTTCGATGCCCGTCCAACCGAATCCACCCGCGCATATGAGCCTGATGTTGGACAGACCCGCGGACCGACCGGCAAAGTGTTTGAATTGCTTGGCGTGCCGGCGCCGACGATGATGAGCACTATGTCTACGCCATAGCCCTCTGAACCGGATCAAGGCTTCTGGGGGTCACCTCAAAGTGTAGATCGCAATCCCAAGCCCGATAAAGGTAGCCAGGCTCGCCAGAAACGCGACCGTCTTGTTTTCGACAGTCCACTTTGTTACGGCGCGGAGACGGCCGCCATGCATCTCCCACCAAGTCGTGTTTGTCCTGAGTTGGCGCGAGTGCGCACGCTCTGCCAGATTCGCTATGACATCGACCTTGCGTAAGGTCGATTGATGAAGGCCGACGAAGTTGCGCCTCTCGAAGGCTTCCGCCTCCTGCGGGCCGGTCAGAAAATCGCGCGGCTTGATCGAGTTCCGTGCCAAGAGGTTCTCGAGCCGGGGATGACCAATGTAGCCCACCCCGTAAATATCAATCAGAAGGCGGGCGAGGTCGGTCTTCTTGTCATCTTCAACGATCACCGGAGCGCCTTTGAGTACCCGATGGCGGTGTTCGATCGCCGCGAACCCGTAGTTGATGTCCCGCATATTCCAATGGACGTACTTCATGCCCTTATGGCTGCCGACGTGCTGGTAGAACGCGTCGAGCATCTTTCGCTCAAGATCGTCGTAATGGGCCTCGATCTGATCGAAGGGGATGCCACGCTCTTCGGCGACCTGATGGATCGAGAATGAGAGCGTCTGCCCAGAATCCAGCCGGCGCACCGCAATGGACGTGATCCGCGGCGAGGCACCATTAGGCCGGTCGTAGAAGCTCTCGCAGGAATAGTGGATAACCCAGGTATTCGCTGCGTCGGCAAATACCGAGTCAAGCTTGGTCCGTGCGGTCTTTTGTTTGGCGAGAATCGGCGCTGTCATCGCCTTTCAACCACGACTGCCTCTGTCATCGGACGCCGCGCCCATGATCGCCCGCGACAGCAGGGAATAATCGCTTTCGCCGCCCGATGCATCCCGCGATGCGAGGCTGACAAGCTCGTCCTTTGGCAACTTGGACAGTGTTCGGATGACAACCGGACCCGCGATCGCTCTCGACTTAAATTTCTGGGCGGGCGCGCCGGCGCGATCGAGGAAGCGCTGCACATCGCGCAGATTGGGGAGGAAAGATCGATTCTCGAACGCCAAGGCCAAAACCCGAAGCGGTTCCAGGACCTCACTACGGTCACGACACTCCAACGCGGCAACCTCGACCAAAGCCAGGTTCGGTGCCTTCTTCCGACCAGCTGATGGCTTGCGGGCCAGTGCCTGCAACTGCTGTTCAAACTCAGCCGGGGTTTGCTCTACGAGCCGAGAAAGGGCCGCAAGCACCTTTGGTCGTCCATAGCGCAACACAAGGAGCCGAACATCGATATCAAGGAGGTTGTCCGTCATGCCGGCACCTTGGCGAGTCCGATCTGGTCAAATACCTCGTCTGCAAAGCGCCGAAATCCCTGGATCACATCGCTTCTGGCGTAGCTGGTCCAGGACAATGGAGTGCCCTCACGTGCCGACTTCGCATAAGACGCCGAATAGCGAATCTGGTTTTCAAATATGTGCCAGTCGTGTTTTTTTGCTTCGGTAGTAACATCTTCAATCGATTGTTGACCTTCAGGGCCAGCCGAATAGCTGGACGAGTGGTTGAACGCTAATCCGGCGATTTCGATCTCGTGATCTTCGTTCTCAAGCCGAAATTCGTGCAACGAGCGGGCGAGTAGAGGCAGTCCAATCGTCGCCATAAACTCGGGTTTGATCGGCACAATGACGTAGCGGCTAGCAAAATACGCTGCGTCCGTCAGTACCGATTCTGTGGGCGCACAATCTACAATGATAAGGTCGTATTTGCCTCGGACCTGAGCCAACGCCTTAGCAAGCCGGCGCTCTTTCCCAGTCGGGTTCTTCAGTGTCCGGGAAAGTTCTAACCGACTAGGAATCAAATCGAGCATGCCGTTGGCGCCGTGCCCCGCTCCCTTGACCACTACTTCGGTAATATCCAGCAGTCGCGGGGATCCGCTTCGAGAGTCGGTCGGAACATATTCGTCAAAGATCTGAACGACGGTTGGCTTCTTCCCCGCCAGATGTTTGACGTAATCCCGCGGCCCCATCAGGGCTTGGCTGAGGTTCGACTGCGGGTCCAGGTCAACTGCGAGGGTGCGCAGTCTTTTTGACGCCGCGCTGTGCGCAAGCTGCATCGCTAGCGTCGTCTTTCCAACGCCGCCCTTCATATTTATCAGGCTCAACACCTTTGTCATTTCGTCTGCTCCTTTCGTATCCTGCTCCGTCCCTAAATCGCTTGTTTCCGCCGATGCGCGATCGGCAATCACCCGCGCGTATTCGCGCTCAATGTCCCGTGTGGCGCTCATCAGCCGCGCCTCCTTGGCGAGTTCGAGCAGCTCGATGGCGTCAGTGCCGAGCACTCGCGCTATTTCACAGGTCAGCTCGGGCGTTGGAATTTCGCCCTGGACTTCGATCTTGGCGAGGTATGCGACGCTCTTACTGAGCGCCGCCGCCAAGTCGCGAATGGTGAGGCCCTGCTCGGTTCTGAGTCGCTTGACCCGTCTAGCAAATGGGGTAACGATCATGTTCACCTAATTAAGTGAACATGATCGCGATGTCAACCTGATTTGAGAACACGCGGGATGCTCGATGGGGCTGGGAATAGGACGGCAAGGGAAAAGGCCGGATGGCTGCTGGTGGGATGTCTCTGAATAGATTGAGATTTTTGGACTCCTACCGCACACCCGTTGCTGGCGCTTTCGGCCAAAAGGTCAATGATATCAATGCCCCCAGCGCCATCCGCCTGTCCGGGAGCCGCCCAAAGCCCTCGCTTGCTTGTGTTGCTTCAGTATGATAACTATATGCCGTGACGGAGCCGCGTGACCCGACCCTCGATGTGCTTCTCGATCTCGACGGGCAGGTTCTCGTGGTGGACCCGGAGGGCGGCCATTGGGTCCGGTTTGTCGTGACGCGAGTGCCGGTGTCGCCGGAGAAGCCGCACGGCATCGACTACTCGCTGACGCTGCACGGGCCAGAGGGCGAGCGGTTGGTCGGGTTCGATAACGCGCATCCTGTCGGCCGGCAGAAGCGCGGGAAACCGCAGGACCATCGCCACCGGCTGCGGAGCATCCGGCCCTACGAGTACCGGGATGCGGCAACCCTGCTCGCAGACTTCTGGGAGACCGTGGACACGGTGCTGCGGGAAAGAGGAGTGATCCCATGACGACGCTGAAGGTCGGCATCGCCAGCTACGACGAGATGAAGGCCCGCACGATGGCCGTGGCGCGTGGCGAGCGGCGCGTCGCAGTGGATGAGCCGAAGGTCTGGTTCACCTCTACCGAGTCCTTCGCCAAGGTCCTGTCGGCCGGCAACCGCGAACTGCTGCGCGTCATCGCCGAGAAGGCGCCCGGATCGCTCGACGAGCTGGCACGCATCACCGGCAAGGCCAAGTCGAACCTGTCGCGCACGCTCAGGACAATGGAAGGCTACGGCTTGGTCCGCCTCGAACGCGGCGAGCGGGGCCGCATCACGCCCAAGGTGATGCACGACCGTGTGGAGCTGGACCTGCCGCTTACGCTGTCGCGCAAGGCAAGCTGAACCATGACCGCCTTGGCGCGAGCAGGCCGGACCGCCGCCAGCCCGTCAAGGCTGGCGCTTTCCGCGCCACCGCTGCGCGGCTGCGGCCTTGACCGGCTGTCGCCGGCCCGGCGAGGGCTTGCCAAGCGATCAAGGTTCGAAATGAGCGCGAGCGCTTCCTTCATCACGGATTTGCCGGGAGGGAGAAGAGCGTTGTGGGATAGAGATCGGTCGTTCGCCCGGAGGCCGTATCGCGCGATGCTTGCGGGATGTCACGTCCGCGTATCAGCTTGGGCGTCCTGCCCGACGACCTTTACATCACGCCGGAGCCTTGGCCCCGCATTGGCCGGCCGCCGAAGCATGATCCCTTGGCCTGGACCATCACGGACGATTGGCCCGAGCGCGTGCCGGTCACGCAAGCCGAGGTGGACGTGTTCGAGGCGTGGTTCGGCGATCTCTTCGACGAGATGTTCGGGACCTGCCGATGATCTGAATGGAGCTTCGCCATGACCACGCCCTTGCGCGCCGCCCTCTATCTGCGCGTCTCGACGGCACGGCAGGCCGAGCATGATGTCTCGATCCCAGACCAAAAGCGCCAGGGCGAAGCCTATTGCGCGGCGCGCGGATACGAGCTCGCCGAGACCTTCGTCGAGCCGGGTGCGTCCGCCACGAACGACCGCCGGCCCGAGTTCCAGCGGATGATCGAGGCAGGGTCGGCAAGGCCCGCCCCGTTCGACATCGTGCTCGTCCACTCGTTCAGCCGATTCTTCCGCGACCACTTCGAACTCGAGTTCTACGTCCGCAAGCTTGCGAAGAACGGCATCAAGCTGGTCTCGATCACTCAGGAGATCGGCGACGACCCGATGCACGTCATGATGCGCCAGATGATGGCGCTGTTCGACGAGTACCAATCCAAGGAGAACGGCAAGCACACGCTCCGCGCCATGAAGGAGAACGCCCGGCAAGGCTTCTGGAACGGCTCGCGCCCGCCGATCGGCTATCGCGTCGTCGCGGCCGAACAGCGCGGCGCGAAGGTCAAGAAGCGGCTCGAAATCGACCCGCTGCACGCGGACACGGTGCGGCTGATCTATCGCCTGGCCCTCGAAGGCGACGGGATGTCCGGCCCGATGGGCGTGAAGGCGATTGTAAGCTACCTGAATGCCCGCCGCATCTTCACCCGTGACGGCGGGCGCTGGGGCATCGGGCAGCTCCATAAAGTGCTGACGCGGACGACCTATGTCGGCTGCCACGAGTTCAACAGGAGCAGCCCCAAAAGCGGGCAGAAGCCCGTCGGCGAAATCGTGACGGCCAAGGTGCCGCCGCTGATCGACCAAGCCACCTTCGACGCCGTGCAGGCGCATCTGCGCGCCAGGAACCCGAAGGTCACACCTGCGCGTGTCGTCAGCGGCCCCACCTTCCTTACCGGCATCTGCTTCTGCGCCGGCTGTGGCGGTGCCATGACCCTCAGGACCGGCAAGGGCGGGCGGTATCGCTACTACACCTGCTCCATCAAGGCGCGGCAAGGCGAGACCGGCTGCAAGGGCCGCTCGATCCCGATGGAGAAGCTGGACAGCCTTGTCGCCGGCCATATCGAAGACAGGTTGCTTCAGCCGGAGCGGCTTGAGGAAGTGTTGGCGTCCGTCCTCGATCGCCGACAGGAGCACGCCGACCGCCGCCGCGAACACATCGGTGAATTGAACAAACGCGCGGCCGAGGCCGATCTGCGGCTCAAACGGCTTTACGACGCCATCGAAAGCGGCGTGGCCGATCTGGATGACCTGGCGCTGAAAGAACGCATCGCCAGCCTCAAGACGATCCGCGACGAGGCCAAGGCCAATGCCGAGCGGGCCGCCGCCTCGCTCGAAAGCGCCGGGCATCAGACAATCACCCCGGCCATGGTCCGAACCTTCGCCGCTACCGCACGCGAGCGCATACGGATTGCCGGCGGCGGCTACCGCCGGGACCACCTGCGGGCGCTGGCTCAGCGGGTCGAGGTGGCGGACAGCGAGGTCCGCATCATGGGGTCGAAGAACGATTTACTGAGGACGCTCGCAGCCGCCTCGGGTGTAAAATCGGCTACGCCCGGCGTTCGCAGTTCTGTTCCGAATTGGCGTCCCGTACGGGATTCGAACCCGTGTTGCCGCCGTGAAAGGGCGGTGTCCTGGGCCTCTAGACGAACGGGACAGGGCGGGTGCTGGTAGCGAAGCGCCCGCGCAGGGTCAAGCTTGACGCCGCGGGGGCCGGCGCGGTCTGGTGCGTCCATGGCACAGCCCCCGCCTCGCCCGCCCAGCCCGCGCGCCGCTGCGCGTGAGGAGCGGTTGGCGCGGGAGGCGGCGGCGCTGCGCGAGAACCTGCGCAAACGCAAGCAGTACACCCGCGCCCGGGCCGCCCAAGCCGAAGCCACGCCCGACCCCGCACCCGCACCCGAGGGCCCGCCCAAATGCCCGTGATGGCCGATCGCTGGATCCGCCAAATGGCGACCGAGCATGGGATGATCGAGCCGTTCGTGGAAACCCAGCGGCGGGAGGGCGTGATCAGCTTCGGGCTGTCCAGCTACGGCTACGACGCCCGCGTTGCCGACGAGTTCAAGCTCTTCACCAACGTCGACTCCGCGATCGTCGATCCGAAGGCGTTCGCGCCCACCTCCTTCGTCGACCGGCGCGGGCCGGTGTGCATCATTCCGCCGAACAGCTTCGCCCTCGCCCACACGCTCGAATATTTCCGCATTCCGCGCGACGTGCTGGTGATCTGCCTCGGCAAATCCACCTACGCCCGCTGCGGCATCATCGTGAACGTGACGCCGCTGGAGCCGGAGTGGGAGGGGCAGGTCACGATCGAGATCAGCAACACCACGCCGCTGCCGGCGAAGATCTACGCCTTCGAGGGCATCTGCCAGTTCCTGTTTCTCAAGGGCGACGAGCCGTGCGAGACGAGCTACGCCGAGCGGGCCGGCAAATACATGCGCCAGCGCGGCGTCGCCCTTCCCCGGCTCGGCTGAGCTTCGCTATAGGCAGCGCATGGACCGCATCCTGATCCGCGGCGGCCGGCCGCTCTCCGGCGAGATCCGCATCGGGGGGGCGAAGAACGCCGCCCTGCCCCTCATGGCCGCCGGGCTCCTCACCGCCGAGCGGCTGAGGCTCAGCAACGTCCCCCGCCTCGCCGACATCGAGACGATGGCCGCCCTGCTCGCCGGCCACGGCGTCGCGGTGGACCGGGCGGCGGACGGGCGCACGGTCGCCATCGGCGGACCGATCGACAACACCGAGGCGCCGTATGACATCGTGCGCAAGATGCGCGCCTCCGTGTTGGTGCTGGGGCCGCTGGTGGCGCGCGTGGGCGAGGCGCGGGTCTCCCTCCCCGGCGGCTGCGCCATCGGCACGCGGCCGATCGACCTGCACCTGAAGGGGCTGGAGCAGCTCGGCGCCACCGTGCGGCTCGAGGGCGGCTACGTGCACGCGAGCGCGCCGCGCGGCCTTGTCGGCGCGACCATCGTGCTGCCGACCGTCAGCGTGGGGGCCACGGAAAACCTGCTGATGGCGGCAAGCCTCGCCGAGGGCCGGACCGTCATCGCCAACGCCGCGCGCGAGCCGGAGATCGGCGACCTCGCCGCCTGCCTCGGCGCGATGGGCGCGCGCATCGAGGGCATCGGCACCGACCGCCTGACGGTCGAGGGCGTGGCCCGCCTGCACGGCGCGCACCACGCCATCATCCCCGACCGGATCGAGACCGCGACCTATGCCTGCGCCGCCGCCATCACCGGCGGGGCGGTGGTGCTGCGGGGCGCGCGGGGCGACCATCTCGGCGCGGTGCTGCGCGTGCTGGCCGAAGCCGGCGTGGAGATCGAGGAGGTCGAGGGCGGCCTCGCCGTCCGCCGTCTCAACGGCCTGCACGGCACCGATGCGATGACGGAGCCGTATCCCGGCTTTCCCACCGACATGCAGGCGCAGTTCATGGCGCTGATGGCGGTGGCCGAGGGGGCGGCGATGGTGACCGAGACGATCTTCGAGAACCGCTTCATGCACGTGCCGGAGCTGAACCGGCTCGGCGCCCGCATCAACGTGCACGGCGCCTCGGCGATCGTGCGCGGCGTGCCCGCACTCTCCGGCGCCCCGGTGATGGCGACGGACCTGCGCGCCTCCGTCTCGCTCGTCCTCGCAGGGCTCGCGGCGCGGGGCGAGACGCTGGTCAACCGGGTCTATCACCTCGATCGCGGGTACGAGGCGGTGGAGGAGAAGCTCGCGGCCTGTGGCGCGGCGATCGAGCGCGTGCCGGGGGCGTAGCCGCACCGGCTACGGCGCCGCCATCGCGCGGCGCATGATCCACGCCTCCTCCGGGTTGCCGGCCGCCTGCATCGCGCCCTCCCAGATGAAGCGCGCCATGCTGTCGGAGAGCGTCCAGTTGAGCGGCACCGGCGTGCTGCCGTCGGCCGGCAGGTAGAAGTGGAAGAACCGTTGGCGCGCCGCGACCGGCGTCACGCAGCGCACCGGCAGGCCTGACGGCACGTCGCAGCGATAGACGGGCGGCATGTCGTCGGGGCAGTAGGCGGCGCGGGCCTCGCGCAGCAGCACCGCCGAATGGCCGCCGCGCACGTTGTAGAGCCCGAAGACCGGGGCCAGCAGTTGCAGCGGCCGCCGCGTCTGCGCGATTTCGGTCGGGTCGTCGCGGCGCGGCTGGCAGCGCACCACGCGCTCGCTGGGCACCACCTCGCCATCGGCGGTCGCCTGCACGATGATCGGCGCGACGCAGGCCCCCGTCACGGCGTGGCAGCGTTCCGGCAGCAGTCCCGGCCCCGCGCGCTCCAGCCACGCCGCGAGTTCCAGCGCGGTCTGCAATCCCTCGTTGTCGAAATAGCCGCCGTCGAGGATTTCCCGCGCCGTGCCGTCCGGCTGGTGCCGCCGGTCGAGCGGCGTCGGCTGCGGCTGCGCGGGGTCGGTGTAGGGCAGCAGCTCGCCGGCGGGTTCGAGATAGGGGAACCGGGCCGTGTTGTTGATCGCGGTAGAGACGCGGACATCGGCGCCAAGGGCGCTCAGCGCATCCGCCGTCGCCAGCAGCGGCCAGTCGCCGCGCGGATTGAACGGCACCGTCACCAGCCGGTTTCCGCTCGCCATGTCGGTGCCGTTGGCGATCCACAGCGGCATGCCGGCGCGGATCGTCGGGCCGGCGTAGAACAGCGACAGGTACGGCTCGGCGAACCCGATCGGCCGCGGCACGGTGCCGGGGTTCGGCACCCGCCGCCAAAGATGCTCGAACGCGCGCTCCAGCGCCTCCGCACGGTCGCCGCCGCGCGGATCGCGGTGCAGGATCGTGCGCACGATCTGCGGCAGCGGCGTGAACAGCGCGCGCGGGATGTCCACCAGCAGCGCGCCGGCCAGCAGCGGCCCCAGCGCGTCTTCCGAGAGTTCATGATTGGCCAGCACCTGCACGCGCCGATGGCGCGCCGCGTCGTCGGTGCAGCGCGCGCCGTCATCCATCGCGGCGAGGGCCGCCATGTACGCCGCGACGCCGAGCGAGCCGCCGGACACACTGCTGACCGCGAACACGCGCGGCGTCGCCTGGCCGGTCGCCTGCTCCACCTCGAACAGCACGCGCTCGCCCCAGATCGCGGCGCGCGACGCCCCGCCGGAGACGGCGACGATGATCGGCCGCACCGGCCCTGGCCCCCGCGCGCACGCTTCGACCCACTGCCGGAACAGCGCGCCGAGATCGGCGCGCTCGGCAGGGCCGCGCGCCGCCTGCGGCGTCGGCATCACGATCCGCACGGTGTGCAGGCTGAACAGGGTCGGCGCGATCAGGACCCACCCCAGCAGCAGCGTGATCACCGGCGGGCGGCGCAGCAGCGTGATGCCCAGCACCGAGATGGAGATGTCGAGCCCGTCGAAGAGAAAGGTCAGCACCGAGAGCGGCGCGATGATCAGCGCGAGACTGACCAGGGCGACGGCCGGCCCCGGAAACGCATCGGCCGCCAGCGCGGCGAGCCCCGGATAGGTCGGCGGCCAGGGGACGAAGGCGTCCAGCGCGCCCCACACGAACGCCGCGAGCGAGATCACGATCAGCACGACGCTGATCCAGTTGGGCCACGGCGCCCGCTCGATCAGCATGCCAAGGCGCCGCCGCAGGCTGCGCACCCAGGCGCAGAGATCGTCGGTGCTGCGCAAACCCGTCGCCGGTCTGTCCTCGCGCTCCGCAGGGCGCGCGATCCCGAGGCAGGCGAACAGGCGCCGCAGCAGCGCCGTGCGGAAATACACCGCCACCCCGAGCGGCATCGCCCACAGCAGCAGGTAGACAAGGTTGGACCAGGCGCCCGAGCGCAGGATGATGCCGAGGCCGAGCAGCACCGCCAGCACGTACATCAGCCGCGGCACGAGGTCGTAGGCGCGCGGATCGACGTCGGACAGCGCCCGGCGCGCGGCGGCGTTGTCCGGCACGTCGAAGCGCGCCGCCAGCAGCGCGCGCGACCAGTACCAGGCGCTCAGCGCGAGCAGTGCGAGGGCGAGCTGGAACAGGATGGTGTTGCCGATCGAGCGGCGCCCGTCCTCCAGTGCCGCCAGCATGTCGGCCGTCTGCGGCGGCACCAGCAGGCCGATCGCGGCCAGCACCAGTGTGGCGAACGGCGCGCGGATCGTGCGCAGCAGCGAGAACCAGGTAACGCGCGGCGGCGGTTTCGAAGCCTCTGACGAGTCGGACTCGCTCATCGGACGGACTCACGATCGCTGGGGAGGGTGACGGCCGGGAATGCGGGACACAGGCATCGGGCGGGGACGCGATCCTAGCAGGTTGCGCTCGCGCAAGCACCGATGCCGGCGGGTCGTTGCCGCAATGGTGAGCAGGCCATCGGCACGCCGCGTTATGCGCACACGCGCGATACGGCCCGGCCGAATGCCCGGGCGCGTCTGGCGCGCGGCGGCGGGTGACCAATCTGTCCCCCGCGGACGCGGCGGATCGGCGTGTCCGATCCTTCCAGCATTCGAGGTTCCATCATGATCAACCTCATCGTGAACGACACGCAGCACCAGGTCGACGTCCCGCCGGATACGCCCCTGCTCTGGGTGATTCGCGACCAGCTCAATCTCACCGGCACCAAGTTCGGCTGCGGCATGGCGCTGTGCGGCGCCTGCACGGTGCATGTCGACGGTGCGCCCGTGCGCGCCTGCCAGACCCATGTCGGCGACATCGCCGGCAGCCGGATCACGACGATCGAAGGCGTTCAGGGCAAGGTTGCCCACGCGGTGCAGGCGGCGTGGCAGAAGCTCGACGTCGTGCAGTGCGGCTACTGCCAGTCCGGGCAGATCATGTCGGCGATCGGCCTGCTCAGCCAGAACGCCAGGCCGACCGATGCCGACATCAACGATGCGATGGACGGCAACGTGTGCCGCTGCGCCACCTATGTGCGTATCCGTGCCGCGATCCACGAAGCCGCCGCGACGCTGGCGTGAGCCGAGGAGCCGACCCATGCATGTTCTCGCCAAGACTGCCGGCGCCGTCGCCCCCACGCGGCGCGCCTTCCTGCAATCGGCCGCCGGCGCGCTGGTCATCGGCACGGTCGTCGACTTTGGCGCCGGCCGGCTCGGCGCGCGCCCGGCGCACGCCGCGACGTTCAAGGACCCGCCGATGCCGAACGCGTTCGTGCGCGTCGCACCGGACAGTACGGTCACGGTCATCATCAAGCATCTCGACAAGGGCCAGGGCGTCACCACGGGCCTGACCACGATCGTGGCCGAGGAGCTGGACGCCGACTGGGCGCAGATGCGCTTCGCGTTCGCACCGGCCAATGCGGCACTCTACAACAACCTGTATTTCGGCCCGGTGCAGGGCACCGGCGGCTCGACCTCGGTCGCCAATTCCTGGCTGCAACTCCGCCGCGCGGGGGCCGCGGCGCGCGCCATGCTGGTCGCCGCGGCGGCCGAGGCATGGGGCGTGCCGGCCGCGCAGATCAGCATCACGAAGGGCGCCCTCTCGGCCGGCGCGCATCGCGGCAGCTTCGGCGACTTCGCCGCCAAGGCCGCCACGCTGCCGGTGCCGGCGGATGTGACGCTGAAGGACCCGAAGGACTTCCGGCTGATCGGCACGCGCGTGCCCCGCATCGACTCCGTCGCGAAGACCACCGGTGCCGCGATCTATTCGCTCGACATCCGCCGGCCCGGCATGAAGACCGCGGTGCTGATGCACCCGCCGCGCTTCGGCGCCACCGTGAAATCCTTCGACGCCACCGCCGCGAAGCAGATGCCGGGCGTCATCGACGTGGTGGCGGTCCCGCAGGGCGTCGCGGTCGTCGCCGAGGATACCTACACCGCCATCAAGGGCCGCGCGGCGCTGCACGTCACGTGGGACGACAGCGGCGCGGAGACGCGCTCCAGCGACGCGATCTTCGCCGCCTATCGCAAGCTCGCCGCCAATCCCGGCGTGGTCGCGGTCGCAACGGGTGATGCCGACCACGCGCTCGGCGGTGCCGCGAAGGTGATCGAGGCGGAGTTCGAGTTTCCCTTCCTCGCCCACGCGCCGATGGAGCCGCTGAACTGCGTGATCGAGATGAAGCCGGACGGCAGCGCCGAAGTCTGGGCCGGCGCGCAGCTGCAGACCGTCGAGCAGGCGGTGGTCGCCGCCACGCTCGGGCTGAAGCCGGAGCAGGTCACGCTCAACACCGTCTGGGCCGGGGGCTCATTCGGCCGGCGCGCGACGCCGAACGCGGACTATTTCGGCGAGGCGGCGGCGGTCGTGAAGGCGACCGGCGGGCGCTATCCGGTGCACCTGGTCTACACGCGCGAGGACGACATCAAGGGCGGCCGCTATCGCCCGATGTTCTTCCACCGCGTGCGCGCGGGGCTGGATGCGCAGGGCAGGCTGGTCGCGTGGCAGCACCGGCTGGTCGGCCAGTCCTTCCTGTTCGGCTCGCCGTTCGAGGGACTGATCAAGAACGGCGTGGACGAGACGGCGGTGGAGGGTGCCGCGGACATGCCCTACGCGATCCCGAACCTGCAGGTGGACTGGGTGCGCACGCAGTCGCCGGTGACGACGCTGTGGTGGCGCTCGGTCGGTCACACCCACACCGCGCAGGCGGTGGAGGTGATGATCGACGAGTTGGCGCGCGCGGCCAATGTCGATCCCGTCGCCTTCCGCCTCGCCATGCTCAAGGACAAGCCGCGCCACGCGGCGGTGCTGCGCCTCGCCGCCGAGAAGGCGGGATGGAGCGGCGGCGATCTCGGCCAGGGCCGCGGCCGCGGGATCGCGGTGCACGAAAGCTTTCACTCCTACGTCGCCATCGTCGCCGAGGTGACGGTCGCCAAGCCCGGGCAGGTGCACGTCGATCGCATCGTCGCGGCGGTCGATTGCGGCATCGCCGTGAACCCGGACGTGATCCGCGCGCAGGTGGAAGGTGGCGTCGGCTACGCGCTGGGCGCGGCGCTGCGCAACCGCATCACGCTGAAGGACGGCGTGGTGGAGCAGGCGAATTTCGACACCTACGAACCGCTGCGCATGTCAGACATGCCGGCGGTGGAAGTGCACATCGTGCCCTCCTCCGAGGCGCCCACCGGCATCGGCGAGCCCGGCGTGCCGCCGCTGGCGCCGGCGGTGGCGAACGCGATCTTCGCCGCAACCGGCGAGCGGCTGCGCTCGCTGCCGCTCGATCTGTCGTCGCTCAAGCGCGCGTAGAACGCGGAACCGCGGCCGGGGGCTTCGCTCGCCAGTCGAGCGGCGCCCCCGGCCGGGACCGGCCGCGCTACTTCAAGTCATCCGTCACCGCCGCCAGGCCGGCCTTGGCGCACTCCTCGTCCTGGTCGGAGGTGCCGCCGCTGACGCCGATCCCCCCGATCTGCACCTTGCTCCCGGTCATGATCGGCAGGCCGCCGGGGAACGCGATGATGCCGGGAACATCCGCGATGCCGGGTACCATGCCCGGCTTGCCGTCCTTGCCGAAGGCGATCTCGGCGAACATCCGCGTGGGGAACGGGAAGTTCGCCGACGTCATCGCCTTGTGCTGCGCGATGTAGATGCTGCCCAGGAACGCCCCGTCCATGTGCTCGAAGTAGACGAGATTGGCGCCGTCGTTGACGACGGCGACATTCATTTTCCAACCCTCCTGCTTCGCCTTGGCCTCGCATCCCGCGGCCATCTTCTTCGCGAGATCGAGCGAGAGAGTCGGCTTTGTCTCCAGCGCCATTGCCGCGGAGCTGCACAGAATCAGCCCGCCGATGGCGGCCAGCGCCCCGTGAATCCGGCGAATCGTTTTCATGTCTGTTTCCTTCCTGGTTGCCGCGAAAAATTGTTCTGCAACTCATCGGGCTGGGTCGTGCCGAACGGCGTATCGAATCCCATGCTATCTGCTATGGAACACGATGAGTTCTGACATTCGCGCGGCCATGACGGCGCGGGAACGCGTGCCGGGCATCTGCGCGCGCGCCGCCGCTCGATTTGTCGCCGCGCAAGTGCGTGTCCGCGGCAACCGGCCGGCGGACGCGTGCGTTGGTCCGCCTGGAACGGACTCTGCCGAGAACGGAAAGGGAGGAGCAGATGCGTACAGGCGCGATTGCTGCAACGATGCTGGCATGCCTGCTGGGCTTCGCAGCGGCCCCGGCCGTTGCGTGCGAACTGCACAACACCCAGGCGGCGGCGACCCCCTCCGTCGTCGCGTTCCTCACCGCGCAGCCGGCCAACCGCAGCCGCGCCGGCGTGACGCTCGCGGCCTGCAAGGCCGATGGCGCAGTCTGCACCGACGACAGCCAGTGCTGCAGCGGGGCCTGCAAGCCGAGCGCCGAGGGTCGCGCCTGCGTCCCGAAATAGGCGCCGCCGGGCCCGCAGGGCCGCCCGTCCGGGCCGGGGGCCGGGGCCAACCCTTCCCCCCGCGCCGCGGCCGGTGTAGAGCCCCCGGCCCATGACC
Organism: Alphaproteobacteria bacterium; assembly: GCA_017307335.1. Taxonomy (GTDB): domain Bacteria; phylum Pseudomonadota; class Alphaproteobacteria; order Acetobacterales; family Acetobacteraceae; genus JAFKFJ01. The sequence goes on from JAFKFJ010000225.1 coordinate 19,123, forward strand.
GCCCTCGCCCGCACCGCCGCCCAGGAGCCTGATGCCACCGCGCCGGTGGTGCTCGCGCTCCCGAAAGGCCGCATCCTGAAGGAATGCGGCCCGCTGCTTGGGCGCGCCGGCATCGTCCCGGCGCCGGACTATGTGGACGAGGACAGCCGCCGGCTGCGCTTCCCCACCGACGATCCCGGTCTCGAAGTCGTGCGCGTGCGGCCGTTCGATGTCGCCACCTTCGTCGCCTTCGGCGCCGCCCAGCTCGGCTTCTGCGGCGCCGACGTGCTGATGGAGTTCGACTATCCGGAAATCTACGCCCCGCTCGATCTCGGCATCGGCGCCTGCCGCATCTCGGTGGCCGAACCCGCCGCCACCGCCGGCAGCGACGACGCGCGCACCTGGTCGCGCGTGCGGGTGGCGACGAAGTATCCCACCATCGCCCGCCGCCACTACGCCGCGCGCGGTGTGCAGGCGGAGGTGGTGGAACTCAGCGGGGCGATGGAACTGGCGCCGGGCCTCGGGCTCGCGCGCGTCATCGTCGATCTGGTGGCGACCGGCGCCACGCTCGCAGCGAACGGGCTGATCGAGACCGAGGTGATCGCGCCGATCACCTCGCGTCTCATCGTCAACCGCACGGCGCTGAAGACGCGGCCCGAGCTGATCGGCGGCTGGATCGCGCGGTTCCGCGCCGCGCTCGCGGCATCATGAGGCGCCTCAGCACGGACGAGCCCGCGTTCGCGCCCGCCTTCGCCGCCCTGCTCGCCGGCCGCGACACCGCCGCCGACGTGCGCGACGCCGTCGCCGCGATCGTCGAGGCGGTGCGCACGCGCGGCGATGCGGCGCTGATCGAGTACACGGCGCGGTTCGACCGCGTTCAACTCAGCACCGACACCCTGCGCGTCAGCCGCGGCGCCATCGACGACGCCGACGCCGCGACCGCCCCCGAACTTCGCGCGGCGCTCGACCTCGCCGCCGCGCGCATCGAGGCGTTCCATCGCGCCCAGCTTCCGCGCGACCTGCGCATGACGGATGCGGCCGGGCTCACGCTCGGCATGCGCTGGGCGCCGCTGGATGCGGTCGGGCTCTACGTGCCCGGGGGCAAGGCGGCCTATCCGTCCTCGGTGCTGATGAACGCCATCCCAGCGCGCGTCGCCGGTGTCGCGCGCATCGCCATGTGCGTGCCGGCGCCCGACGGGATGCTCAACCCGCTGGTGCTGGCCGCCGCCCGCCGCGCCGGGGTCTCGGAAATCTACCGCATCGGCGGCGCGCAGGCGGTGGCGGCGCTGGCGCACGGCACGCCGAGCATCGCCCCGGTCGACCGCATCGTCGGCCCCGGCAACGCCTATGTCGCGGAAGCGAAGCGGCAGGTGTTCGGCCGCGTCGGCATCGACTCCATCGCCGGCCCGTCGGAAGTCGTCGTGCTCGCCGACGCGGCGACCGACCCGCGCCACGTGGCGCTCGACCTGCTCGCGCAGGCGGAGCACGACGAGGCGGCGCAGGCGATCCTGATCACAAACTCCGCCACGCTCGCCGACGCCGTGGCCGAGGCGGTGGCGGCGGCGCTGCGCACGCTGCCCCGTGCCGCGATCGCCGGTGCCTCCTGGGCGGCGCACGGCGCGATCATCCGCGTGCGTGACTGGGAAGAAGCGGCGGCGCTCGTGGATCGGATCGCGCCGGAGCACCTGCAGATCATGACCGCTGACCCGGCGGCGCTGTTCGCGCGCATCCGGCATGCGGGCGCCGCGTTCCTCGGCCGCCACTGCCCGGAAGCGGTCGGCGACTACGTGGCCGGGCCGAACCATGTGCTGCCCACCGGCGGCACCGCGCGCTTCGCGTCCGGGCTTTCGGTTTTCGATTTTCTCAAGCGCACGACTTGGGTTGAGGCGGATGCGGCGGCGCTCGCCCGGGTCGGGCCGGCGGCGGTGGCGTTGGCGGAGGCCGAGGGGTTGCAGGCGCACGCACGCAGCATCGCCGTCCGCCTCCCGGGGGACCTTCCCGCGCCGACCGGCCGGGGTTGACCCGGCCTGCCCCGCCGCTCATGTTCCCGCCCGCGCGACTCTCACCCGCCAAGAGGATGGATGCCCAAGGAAGACATGATCGAGTTCAGCGGCACGGTGACGGAGCTGCTGCCGAACGCAATGTTCCGCGTGAAACTGGACAACGAGCACGTCATCCTGGCGCATACCAGCGGCAAGATGCGGAAGAACCGCATTCGCGTTCTGGCCGGCGACCGGGTGAACGTGGAGATGACGCCCTACGATCTCACCAAGGGCCGGATTACCTTCCGCTACAAGTGATTGGCCGAGCTTCCTGACAGCTCGCACGAACGCCCGCGGCTGCTGCTGGCATCGGCGAGCCCGCGCCGTCTTGCGCTGCTCGCGCAGATCGGGCTGGTCCCTGACGCCGTCCTGAGCCCCGCGATCGACGAGACCCCGCGCCCGCGCGAGGTGCCGCGTGCGCTGGCGCTGCGGCTTGCCCGCGCCAAGGCGGCGGCGGTCACGGACCCCGGCTTCGTGCTCGCCGCCGACACGGTGGTTGCCGTCGGGCGGCGCATCCTGCCCAAGCCGGAGGATGAGGGCGCCGCGCGGGCCTGCCTCACGCTGCTCTCCGGCCGGCGCCATCGGGTGCTGACCGCGGTGGTGGTGCGGGCGCCGGATGGGCGGCGGGCGGAGCGGCTGGCGGAGAGCGCCGTCACCTTCGCGCGGCTGTCGGGCCGCCAGATCGCCGCCTATCTCGCGTCCGGCGAGTGGCGCGGCAAGGCCGGGGGCTACGCCATCCAGGGGCTTGCCGCCGCGCATATCCGCGCGCTCGGCGGCAGCTATTCCGGCGTCGTCGGCCTGCCGCTGTTCGAGACGGCGCAGCTTCTGCGCGGCCTCGGCTACCCGCTGCCATGAGGATCCTGGCCGCTGCCGGCCCGGGCGAGGTGCGCGTGGCGGCGGTGGATGCCGACGGGCTGGTGGACTACGCGCTCTGGCGCCCCGGCGCGCCGGACGGCGTGGGCGACCTGCATCGCGGCCGCGTGCTCGCCCGCGCCCGCGCCCTGGGCGGCTGTTTCGTGGCGCTCGCGGACGGCGAGGGCTTCCTGCCCGACACCGAGGGCGGCAGGGGGCTCGGCGAGGGCACCGTGCTCGGGCTGCGGGTGATCCGCGCGGCGCAGGGCGGCAAGGGGCCGCGCCTCTCCGCCCGGCTCTCCGCCGCCGAAACTTCCCTCGTCGGCACCGGCGCGCCCGCGCTGCTGCGGCGCGGGCCGGGGGCGGTGGAGCGGCTCGCGGCGCTGCATCCGAAGGCGCCGGTCAGCCTCGACGATCCCGGCCTCGTCGCAGCACTGCGCCCGGTGCTGGGCGCGCGGGTGCAGCCGGTGGCGCGCGCCTTCGATGCCGAGACCGAGGGCGCGGTCGCGGCCCTCGCCGAGCCCGGGTGCGACCTGCCGGGCGGGGCGCGCATGACCGTGACGCCCACGCCGGCGCTGACCGCGATCGACCTCGACCTGGGTGCGGCCGCCGCCGGCGGCGGGGAGAAGACGGCGGCGCACCTCGATGCCAACCGCGCGGCGCTGCCGGTGCTGGCGCGGCAGATCCGGCTGCGCAACCTGGGCGGCGCGATCCTGGTCGATTTCGCCGGCCTCTCGCCGCGCCGCCGCGCGAGCCTCGGCCCCGACCTCGCCGCCGCCCTGGCGGCCGACCCGCTGCGGCCGAAGCTGCTCGGGTTCACCGCCCTCGGCCTCGCGGAGATCCTGCGCGCACGCGTCCATCCGCCGCTGCACGAGCAGCTCGCCGGGGCGCACGCCGCCGGGCTGCGCGCGCTGCGCCACCTGGCTGCGGAACTGGCGGCCAGGCCGGCGCGGGCGCCGGTCC